>JALZEK010000150.1 GCA_030862065.1 Actinomycetota bacterium
GCGCCCGGCCACCACTTCGCTTCCTTGGGGTGGGGAGAGCCTGCCTCCGCCCGGGATCGAGCCGCCTTCGCCCGGCCCTCTGCGACCGGCGGCGACACTCCTTTGCCTTGTTCCTCCTGGAGAACCTCTTGATAGATCTCTTCCGGATCGGCCACTTGCTCTCCCGCGTCCACCAGCTGGTGATTGTCTAGGCGCTTCCAAATCTACATGAACAAGATTTCGGGCCAGGCGATCGAGCGCGCAAGGTCAAGACCCCCAACGAGTCGCTTGGTCGAGAAGGTCGCCCAGTGCAGCGCGCGCCACCTCTTCAACCCGAGCAGTACTCAACGCACTTTCGGCCCGGGCAACCAGTTCGCCGACGGCCGCCTCGGTTTCGGCGAGCGCGCCGGATACGGAGATGAGAGACCGCAAGCGCTCGATTTCCTCGGTCGACAGATCGTCTCCGGTCCCCCATCGGCCTAAGAAGTAGTCCCGCTCTGAGCCCGTCAGGCGCGCCACCGTCTTTGCGAAGAGGATGTTCTTCTTTCCCTCCCTGATGTCGGCGTCAACCGGCTTACCCAGTTCTGCGGCGTCGCCAAAGGATCCGAGAAGGTCGTCGCGCAACTGAAAGGCTTCTCCGGCGCACTCACCGAACTCGATCAACGCCTCGTCCGGGGCGGTCGATCCTCCGAGCGCGGTGCCGATGAGCAGCGGTTCCCGGACTGAATAGCGACCCGACTTCATGCGCGCGATCAGGCGGGCGTCTTCCTCCGTGACGTCGTCCTTGCCGCTCATGTCGAGATCCATGAACTGCCCAACAATGACCTCCTGGCGCATACGGGAGTAATGGTCGAATGCTCGCTTGAGGACGTCCGGTGCAAAACCCGAAGTCATGAAGAGATCGTCTGCCAACACCAGCGCGAGGTCGCCGACCAGAAGGGCCGCGCCGACTCCAAGCCTGGAATGAACTGTGGGACGCCCACGTCGAATCACCGAGGCGTCCATGATGTCGTCGTGTATCAGGGCAAAGCTGTGCAGCAATTCCAGACTCGCAGCCACCTTCAGAATGGACTCTGCGTGGTCGCCCCCCACCGCGCGGTATCCCCAGTAGCAAAACGCGGGGCGAATCCTCTTCCCCCCGGCGGAAACGAGGTCACCGATCTCCGAAAGGAGGGGGCTCGACCGCTCCAGCCCATGCTCCGTCGCGTTCAGAAAGGTCCGGACTTCCTGATCGACCAGGACCGTCAGTTCCTTAGTAGAGGGCGCGTAAGCGGGCACGACGACTATTTTGTCTGGTTGAGATGAGCCTGAGACCCGTCCTCACCATTGCTGTTGTCCTTCTTCTGACGGGGTGCGGCGACGGACCCTCGGCGGAAAACAGCAAAGACCGGGTTCCCTCGACCATCACCGGCGTGGTGACCGACGTGGACGCCTCGGGGCTAACCCAGGTCGAGAGCTTCACGGTCAGAACCGAAGCCGATCAGACCTACGAAATCTTCATCGCGGACGACGCCGACCTCGGCTTTCCCCCGGCCCATCTGAACGAACACCGGATCTCGGGGGAGCCGGTTGAAGTGCAGGTGGACCAAAGAGGCGACAAGTTGTTCGCGACGTCGGTTCTGGACGCCTGATCTCAGTTTTCTTTACTTAAGCTTCTTGAGTTCTGAGCGCAATTCGGCGGGGTCCAGCGCCCCCTCATACTTCGCGGCGACCGCTCCGTCTGAATCCATCACGAAGGTCCACGGCTCCGATTTCAAGCCCCAGTCCAACGCCGCTTTGACGGGCTGCAGATTCGAGGGATCGGCGGGCAATTCATACGGCTCCACGTGGATAAAGGTCATCTTCGGAAAGTCTTTGGCAACACCCTTAACGATGTCGAGCATCGGCCCGCACGTCTGCGTCTGACAGAACTTAGGGGTTGCGAAGATGACGAGGAACGGCTCCTTAGCCTCCAGTGCCTCTTCTATCGACCGCTCGTAAAATTGGGGGTCGGGATTCTTGTCGGTTGAGATCTGACTCAGGTCCTTGACGTCTTCGGACGTGGGGGTGTCCGTGGCGGGAGGCACCTCGCCGATCTCGGGAGCCGACGACTCCTCTGCGACCGAAAAGCTCGTCTTGAGCGTCTCGTCGATACCTTCGCCGCGGATCGCCACGACCGCCCCCCATTCGCCGGCGGAATCGAATTTCACGTCGGCCGCGTAGAGACCAACGACCGGCTTGATGCTCCAGAGGAATCGCATGTCCTTACCGAACGCGGGACCATCCGAGCACTCGGCCAGATCGACGAAGTCGACGTGCATGTCGATCTGAGGCGATCCGATCGGGGCGTCGTCGTCGTTGAGAAGCCCCATGAGAATGTGGTTCTGTCCCACCGCCAGTTCGGACGAGGCAACGGTCGGATAGGCCTGCGCTCCCTCGAACGACTGCCGGTATTGGGCGGTACAACCTTGTGCGCCGGGCCGGTCGGCTAAACCGTCGGGCTCGCCATCCCCTCCGCAGGCCGCCAGCAGCCCAATCGCGACAACCGCCGAAATCGATATTCGCAACATGAGATTCAGGGTAACCAGGCCCGACGACTATTCGGGATGCGTAGCCCGGATGCCGCCCCGGGCGCAGTGGTTAACATCTGCCCGGTGATCCTGTTTCGGCGGCTGGCGGTCGCCTCAACCGGTGCCACTTTTCTCTTGATCACGATCGGGGGACTCGTGCGCGCCACGAAATCCGGCCTGGGGTGCGGGCCGAACTGGCCAGATTGCCCCGGCTCGGTGACCCGCGCCCTGATCATCGAGTTCTCTCACCGAGCCGTCGCCGTCGTCGTCGTGTTCCTCATCGCGGCCCTGGCCATCACTGCGGTTAGACATTTCCGGGGACTTCGCTCGATCACGATGCCGGCGGTCGCCGCCTTCGGACTCGTGGTGTTTCAGGCCATCCTCGGTGCCGTGGTGGTGTGGCTCGAGCTCGAAGCCGCCTCGGTCGTTCTCCACCTTGCAACGGCACTCGGCCTTCTGGCCTTGCTGATCTACCTCGCCGTGACCGCGCTCGTCATGGACGACCGGCTTGAGACGACCCTCGACCTGTGGGCCGCTCGGCGCTCGGCCTGGACCGCCGGACTGGTGTTCGTCCTGCTGCTGGTCGGTTCCTATGTAACCGGCTCCGGGGCGGGTGACGTGTTCGGTGACTGGCCCCTGATGAACGGGGCGGTCGTACCGGATCTCGGCAGTGGCGACCAGGCCGCACACTTTGCCCACCGAATCCTCGCTGCAGTCACCGGCATCGTTATCCTGGCCGCTCTGGTCGGACTGGCGAAACGAAAAGAGACTCTGGTGCTTCAATTCCGGCTGGCGAAAGTTGCGAGCACCGCTTTTGTCGTTGAGGCCATCGTCGGGGCATTGAACGTGTGGTCCGATCTGAACGCGTTCTGGGTGACCCTCCACCTCGGGTTGGGGGCCCTGGTCTGGAGTGCTCTCGTGGGAGGCGTCGTCGTTTCCCATCCCGCGCTGCAACCGGCCGGCGCCCCCAGATCGGTGCAAGGCTCGCCCGCGGTCCTGGGGGCATCGTGAAGCGACTGGTCGTCACGGATACCACCGGTGCACTGAGCATCGAGGAGACGCTCGGTTCGCAGGAGGAGAGCATCGAACGCTCGCTCTCTCTACGCGACCGAGTCCAGGCCTATATCGGTCTCACCAAACCTCGGATCATCGAATTGCTGCTTGTCACAACCGTGCCGTCCATGATCGTCGCTGCCGGTGGATGGCCCCCGCTTTCGTTGACCCTCTTTACCCTCCTGGGAGGAGCACTGGCGGCCGGAGGCGCCAACGCAATCAACTGCTACATCGATCGCGACATCGACACCGTGATGCATCGAACCCGAGAGCGTCCCCTGCCGACGCATCGGGTCGAGCCGCGCCACGCTCTGGTCTTCGGAATTATCTTGGGAATCGCAGCTTTCGGTCTGCTCGTTTTGACGGTCAATCTCGTAGCCGCCTTGTTAGCAATCGCCGCGCTGTTGTTTTACGTCTTCGTGTACACGATTGCTTTGAAGAGAACCACCCCGCAGAACATCGTCATTGGGGGGGCGGCGGGGGCCGTACCTGCCCTCGTCGGATGGGCCGCAGTAACGGGACGCGTCGGGGCGCCGGCGCTGGCGCTGTTCGGGATCGTCTTTTACTGGACCCCGCCGCACTTCTGGGCATTGGCGATGCGCTACGAAGACGACTACAACTCGGCGGGGGTTCCGATGATGCCGGTGGTATACGGGCGAGCGGAGACCGCTAAACACATCGTTCTGTACTCGTTCTTGTTGTCGGCGATGAGTCTCGTTTTCTTCTCGGTCGGTCGGATGGGGTTGATCTACCTGGTCGCCGCGGTAGTTCTAAATGGACTCTTTATCGGTCGAGCAATCGGCCTGTGGCGAAACCCCACCACCACAGCCGCCTGGGCCCTGTTCAGGTACTCGATTCACTACCTGGCTCTTTTGTTCGCGGCGATGGCCGTCGACGAGCTGTTCGTTCTCTAAGGACTGAAAAGTCGGCTGCAATGACCGGTCGGCGACCGGGCACAGTTACTCGACCGTGACCTCTCCGATCATGTTTGCGTGGTAGTCGCAAATGAACGTGTAGGTCCCCGGCTTCAGAGGATCGATCTCGTAGGTGACGGACTCACCCCCAGCCACGTCCTCGCCCTGGAACAAGGCGTCTTGCTTCGCGGTGGCCGCGGCCTCGTCGGGATAGATCGACATATTGTGCACGGTCGTGTCCTCGTTCTGAATCTCGAGCTCGTTTGGCTTATTGGCTTCCAAGGTAAGGGCGTCGGTTTGCCACTGGATTTGCGACGCCACGAGCACGCCCCCACCCTCGCCCGTCGGAGCCGGGGCCTCGGTGGCGGGCGACTCCGCCGTCTCCTCCGCCTCTCCGACGATCCCCGTCTGAGCGATCGCTATGCCGACGATCACCGGGTAGAGCGCGACGACGAGCAGCTCGACGAGCGAACCGCGTTGGACGCGCGGACGCAGCGCCAGAACCGCGCTCGCCCCGAGAACGTTCGCGGCCATGACCATCGCGATAGCGGTGGCCGCGTCCTTTGGCACGGACAGAAGGACCCAGGAGAACCCGATCGCGAGCACCGCGATGAGGGCAAGCGCCCCGAGTGGTATCGCAAAGACGAGGGGGACCTTGAATCGAACCTCTCCCGTCAAATCCGGTCTCGTCAGGTCTTGACTCATGTCACTTTCTTAGATCGAACGCCTTCAATTCCGACTCGAACTCGTCCCAGTCCAGTTCCTCGGTTACCTCTCCTTCCTCCCTGGCACTCCATTTGAAGAAGAGGACGACGATGATCGACCACAGTAGCAAACCGCCTCCGATCTTCATGATCAGCCCGGCAACCTGTTGGTCCGCGACCGCCGAGAATCCCCACAGTCTGGGAGCTTCCGCGTAGAACTCATAAATCGGGCTGTCGGCAAAAGTGAGAAACGAGGCGGGCACGGTCGGCAAGATCGACTGCCCGAACAGATAGAGCATTCTCAACGGATCCTGCAACCGAGGTAGCTCGGGAAGCGGCCCGATCACGGGCCACCACATCATGAGGGCCGCGCCGACGAGCGTCACATGTACAAGGAAATGCACGCTCTCTACCCGCAAGGCAACGTCGACCAGAGCGGGCCAATGAGAAACCGCGATCACGGCGTTGAACACAATCAGCGCGAACAGCGGTTTCGTTGCAAATCTCACGACCGCATTCAGGGCGCGAGGGCCGATCAACCTGCGCAAGAGCCAGCGCGGAATGCCCATCAACATCAACGGCGGGGCAACGAAAGTAAAGATCATGTGCTGAATCATGTGAGCGCTGAGGAGGTAATCCTCCGAGGCCTCGTGGAGGGGCCAGTCGGCTCCAGCCCACAAGCAGAAGACGCCGAGGAAAAACCAGGTTTGTTGACGGATGGAAGCGGGTCGCTCGGGACGCGGAGCCTCTTTCGGCCCCCAGAACCTCAACGCCGCGAGGTAGCCGACCACGAGGGCGATCACGAGCAGCCACACGTCCGGGTGCGGGTGCCACGTCCAGAGTGCTTGCTCCGGCGAGGTCGCGGCGGTCATCGAGACCGGATCACCCCCCCACGTTGGGAGCGGCGCCTCCGTGCGACGTGAAGTACCACAACACGATCCCGAACACGGCGAACGCCAGAACTATGCCCGTGACAAACAGTCGCCTGAAGACCCTGCTGTCGAATCGAAGGTGCATGAACCACAGCGCGACAAGCGCGAACTTGATAAACGCGAAGACGGCCAAGAACGGGATGAGAATCGCGGCTCGATCGGTGATGTAGTAGATCGCGACCTCGAGTGCCGTGACGACGGCCAACACCACCGCGACGACGACGTACTGACGCGGCCCGGGATGAGCATGAAGTTCTTCGGACTCGGCCGGTTCTACGTGCTGATCAACCACCTCGGCTCCTTATTCGGGGACCAGGTAGACGACTGTGAAGATAACGATCCAGACGACGTCGACGAAGTGCCAGTAGAGACCGACCATCTCGACCTTCCGGGCCGACGGCATTGGGTCGGCCATGCGCCCGGCGAGCGACATCCCCACGAGCGAGAGCAGCATGAAGATCCCACCCGTTACGTGCGCGCCGTGGAACCCCGTCAGCATGAAGAACGCACTGGCGGCGGGACTACTGGTCAGCGTGAAGCCCTCGTCGATGAAGGTCGTGAACTCATAGATCTGTCCGCCGATGAATACCGTTCCCAACAGGGCGGTGGCGAGAAGCCACACCCGGAGACCCTTATGGTCGCCCCGCTGAATGGACGCCAGCGCAAGCACCATCGTCAACGACGACATCAGAAGGACAAATGAGCTCACCGACGTGTAGGGGATGTCGTAAACGTCATGGGGGGTTGGGACGGCTTCGTCGATGACCCGGCTTCGGTAGAGCAAGAACGTCGTGATCATGGACCCGAAGAAAAGACATTCGGAGCCCAAGAAGGCCCACATCGCCATCTTGGTGTGATCGAGTCCGGTGGTCGTGTAGTGGTGATCTACGTCGGCCCAGCCCCCACTGCCGGCAACCTCGTTCGCGCTCAATGTTCTTCCGCCTGCGGCTCGAGAACCCATCCAAAGAAGCTGAATACCGAGATCAGCGCGCCGACCACGATCGCCACGGGGTTGTAGATCACGCCGTACGCCATGACCGGCACGCCGAGGGCCGCCAGAACCGGGAAGTACGAGGGGGACGGCATGTGGATGTCGTGAGCGTGGTCCTCCTCCTCGTCGGCTCCCCCCGCGATGAGAGGTGTGGGCACTCGTTCCGGAGTCTCTGCGTACTTGCGGTGCCAAAAGTCATCGCGATGCTTAACGAGCGGTATCCGAGCGAAGTTGTATTCGGGGGCGGGTGAGGACGTCAGCCATTCGAGTGTCCTTCCGTCCCAGGGATCGTCTCCCGCCTCTTCCCCCCGCCTCCGGCTGGCAACGGCGTTGAGTATGAAAACCAGCGCGGAGAGCCCGATCATGAAGGCGCCGATGGTGGCCACCAGGTTCCAGTCCTCCCACCCGTACCCCTCCGGGTAAGTCGACACACGGCGGGGCATCCCCTGAAGCCCGAGGATGTGGAAGGGCGCGAAAGTGAGATTGAAGCCGATGAACATCAACAAGAAGTGCGTCTTGCCGAGCCGCTCGCCCAGAAGCCTGCCGAACATTTTCGGCCACCAGTAATAGATGCCCCCGAACAGGCCGAACAAGGCACCGCCGAAAAGCACGTAGTGGAAGTGCGCCACGACGTAGTAGGTGTCCTGCTGCTGGGCGTCGTGAGGAACGATCGAGTGGGTAACACCCGATAGCCCCCCGATGATGAACATCGAGATGAACCCGAGCGCAAACAGCATCGGCGTCGTGAAGCGGATCGACCCTCCCCAGAGCGTCCCGAGCCAGTTGAAGATCTTCACCCCCGTCGGCACCGCAATGAACATCGTGGACAACGCGAACGCCGAGTTCGCCACGGGTCCCAGACCGGTGGTGAACATGTGGTGCGCCCAGACCCCCCAACCCATGAAACCGATCGCGACGCCGGCAAAGACGAGAGCCGCGTAGCCGAACAGCGGCTTGCGAGAGAAGGTCGGGAGGATGTCGGAGACGATGCCCATGGCGGGCAGGATCATGATGTAGACCTCGGGGTGACCGAACAGCCAGAACAAGTGCTGCCATAAGAGCGGGTCACCTCCGGCCGCGGGGTTGAAGAAGTTGGCGTCGTAGACCCGGTCGAACATCAGCTGGAATAGGGCGATTGCGATGATGGGCATCGCAAACAACAGAAGGAACGACGTAACCAGCGTCATCCAAGCAAATACGGGCATTCGCATCATCGTCATGCCCGGCGCTCGCATGTTGAGAATGGTGACGATGAAGTTCACCGCACCGGCGAGCGACGCGATACCCAGGATCTGAAGACCAAGGGCGTAGAAGGTCATCCCATCGCCGGGAAGCGAGCGGTTCAGAGGTGCGTAACCGAACCACCCCCCATCGGGCGCCCCGCCGAGAAGGAAACTGGAGTACAGGAACAATCCGCCGAACAGAAACAGCCAGTAGCTGAAAGCATTGAGTCGGGGAAAGGCGACGTCCCTCGCTCCGATCATGAGCGGAACGAGGTAGTTCATCAGCCCGACACCCAGCGGCATGATGACGAGGAAGATCATGGTCACGCCGTGCATCGTGAAGAACTGGTTGTAAGTATCCGGATCGAGCACGGTCCCCTCGGGTCCGGCCAGCTGGGCGCGAATCGCGAGAGCCTCGAGTCCCCCCAAAAGGAAGAACACGAAGGCGGTGACGCCGTAGAGAATCCCTATCCGCTTGTGGTCGACGGTGGTCACCCAGCTCCACCAACCGGTGCTGGCCCTCGGCCGACGGAACCAGCTGCGCTCTGCTACTGCGGTTGCCATTGCTCGCTACTCCTTATTCAGTCCAGGCTTTGAAGGTAAGCCACCAGGGCGTCGATCTGCTCGGAGGTCAGCCCCAGATCGGGCATCAGGGCACCCGGTTTCACTTCCGCCGGATCGTTGAGCCAGTCCTCCAAGTTCGCGGCGTTGTTTTCGAGGAGCGCTCCCGCGAACGTCTCTCTACTGGCGAAGTGAGTCAAGTTGGGCCCGGCGGCGGGCTCCGGCGGTCCCCCCTCCACGAGGTTCGCGTCGACCGCATGACACGCGGAGCAGGCGGGCCCGTCCGCGAACTGGCCGTTCTCGGCCCCCTGTTGGAATAGCTGCTGCCCCTCGGCGGCCGGACCGGTCGGCTCGGCCGGGCCCTCCCTCTGCTGGGCAACCCATGCATCGAAATCCGAGGGCTCCTGGGCGATCACGCGTAGGCGCATAAACGCGTGACCCAGACCGCAGAACTCCTTGCATTGCCCCAGATACGTGTCGGCGTTGTCCGTCCTCAGCCTCATCGTGTTGGTTCGGCCCGGAATGATGTCCTGAGTGCCCGCGAGCCGGGGCACCCAAAAGCTGTGGATGACCTCGTTTCCTCCGGTGACCGGCTCCTCGGCCGCCCCCTCGAGAGAAACAAATACGTCCCGCCCGGTGGGGATATGGAGCTCGTTGGCGGTCACTATCCCCAGCTGGGGATAGTGGTACTCCCACCAGAACTGGTGGGCGATGACGGTGACCTCGAGCGCGTTGCGCGGTTTCTCGGCCTGCTGGATCACGGTCCTCACGGTGGGCACGGCGAGACCGAGCAGGATGAGGGCCGGCACCACGGTAAGAACGATCTCGACCTTTGTATTTCCGTGGAATTGCTTCGCCTCTCGACCGGGCCGCTGGCGGAACCGGATCAGCGCGAAGACGAGTAAGCCCTCCACGATGACAAACACCGCCACCGCGAGAAGGAAGGTGAGATCCCACAGTTCGTCGGCCTTCTGGGCGACCTCACCGGCGGGCTTGAGCGTGTCCTGGGGTGCGTCCTCGGCGCAAGCGCTCAGCAGGAGCGCGGTCGCCGCGAACCCAAGCCGCGCCGGGAAACTCCTCCTTCTGGGAAGCCTCAAGTCGTCTCCCATGTCAGCCGGTCGAGTAAGCGGAATATAACTGAGCCCCCGGCGGCCTTTCGGCCGGGATGGACATTAGCCTTGTGGTCGATGGTGCCCACGAACGAGCTGGAGGGCTTTCCCAAGACCTCGCCGAGCAAGCGAATCTTGCTGTGGGTGACCATCGGGGCGGTGCTCACCGGGGGTCTGGTGCTGGTGCTGAGACCGGCCGACAAATCCGGGGACCCTAAGCCGGCGCCCGACTTCGAGCTCCCATTGCTTGTAGGGGGTGACACCCTGTCGAGCCGGACGCTGCGCGGGTCCCCCGTGGTCCTGAACTTCTTCGCCTCCTGGTGCTTGCCGTGCCGGGAGGAGGCCCCCTTGTTGCAGAGGACATACGAGCGCTATCGGAACCGCGGCGTGAAGTTCGTCGGGGTCAACATCCAGGACACCGAGGAGGACGCAAAGCGATTCGTCAAAGAATTCGGGATCACCTTCCCGGTGATCAAGGACTACGACCAGGAGTTGTTCCGGGAGCTCAGGCTTCTGGGGCTCCCGCAGACCGTCTTCATCACGAAGGATTGGACTCTGTCCTCGGTGAAGACGGGCGACCAACTCGGGAGCGTCGGGGGCACCGCTACGCTCGGCGCGATCACGGCTGAAGAACTGACCAACCAGATCGAGGAGTTGCTGGACGAATAAAGGCACTTGCGCCTGCGGACGGACATCCCCTCCGTCGCGGTCCTCGGCGGCATCCGAATCCCTGATTCGTTTGCCGCCTGCGGAGGCACGGCTCCGCCGGGTTAGGTACTGGCGACGCCTTCGGCGTCGGCGGCAATTCTCTTTCCTCCGGGGATACCTGCTCCTCGGCCAAGGGGTCTTAGCCGATCGCTACTCGGGTTCCTCCGGCGTGTCGTAGAAGTCGCATCCCGGCGGGTCGCGCCAGAACGGGTCGCTGCGGTCGTACATGACGCACGGCACCAGCGGCCCCTGCTTGTAGGGGTTGGCCGGCATTCCAAACGAGCCACCAGACTTGCAGGTCGGCAACCCGGTCGGGTCCATCGCGTTTGAGGAGATCCCGTCCTTGCCCCCCTTGTTCTTGGCCCAGCAGTTGCCCTCGCCGTTGTCGTCCCACCAGAAGTCGAGACCATTCGGGTCGTCTTTACCGTTGGGGGCGACACCCATGAGGTTGCCCGAGAACTGGTTGAAATGAGACGTGTCGAACTGCTTGGAGGGGTCACCTTCGTCTCGGATGGCCGCGGGGACACTTATGAGCATGAATCCGCTGCGCCAGTTGTCCCACACGAAGTTGTCCTCGATGAGGTTGTAGTTACCGCCGGCGATGACGAAGCCGGTTCCAACGGGGTACGGGCCCGTCGGGCAGACGGTTCCGCTCCAATCGGGCTTATCCGGAGGCGGTTTGTACCCGCGCTTGGCCGGAGCCTTATCGCAGAGCCCAGAATGAACGTTCTCGAAGTAATTGATGTTGTTCGAATAGATCTTGTTGTGTCGATACCACCCGTGATCCTGGGGAAGACCAGGATGGTTGGGGAAGACCGAGTCCGTGACCATCCCCAGGGCATTGTGGTGGAACCTGGTGTCGTGGACGTACACGGCGTTGCCCGCCGTACCCGAGTACCCGGCCGCGTTGTGATGCGCGTTGCAGTTTTTGATCTCGACGGCCCACCGTTTGGTCTGCTTGTATTTCTCGGAGTTCTTGTGAAGATCTGAGGCCGACCCCGGGTACAGCGCGGCATCGCCGTTCCCATAGCTCTCGCAGTTCTTGTAAAGACCGTGGTCGACGGCAAAGGTGAGAAAACCGTATTCATCGTTGTAGCGAGAGACGACGTCATCCACGACGAATCCGTCGGACTCCAGAACATAGATTGCATTGAACTCGAACAACTCAATTGTGAAGTTCTTAAAATATGTGCCGTCCCCGCGGTCGACGCGAATCCCGTTCAATTTGGCCCACTGATCATCCTTGGTGAATCCGCCGGTGATCAAGACGTCGCCCGGGTCGTCACCGGTCCCCTCGATCTGAGTGTTGCAGAGCGCTCCGTTGCACTCCCTTTTGCTGTCGTCCGGCTTGACATCTCCGAAGATCGCGATGAGGTTCTGGGCGTGCGGACATAGCAACTGCTCTCGGTAGGTAAGGACGGCTGCGCCACGTTCCGTGTCCTCCATTCCCTCGGCACACTTCGGAGTGCCTCGGGTGGGCTCCTCTTTGTAGACGCCAGGCAGTATGTAGATGGTCGTGCCCGGCCGCCTCACCGCGTCCAGGGCGTCCTGGATGTGCCTGTGCTTGCAACTTCGGGCAAGCCTGAGGTTGATGGCGCGCAGCCTTCGGTCCTTGATACGGCGAATACGCCGGACCGAGTCGCCCTTGCAGACGACGAGGTTCGGCCTGGCGACCATGGGGCGATACTTCGGAACGCGTCCGCTCCCGTCTGGGAAGACCGTATCCCGCTCAACGTGGGCGAACGCTGCCGGGGACCCCTGTCCGAGGCAAAGCAAAATGACAACGATCGTGCGAAGTCGTCCGCGAACAGTCATGGGGCCCCTTCGGGTGATTGCTTTCCTTGGACCATTCGTCGGCTTCGGAGTTTTTCCTGCCCACGTCGACCAGGCCCGGTAGCGGAAGCCATCCTTTAGGCTGCAACCTCCCCATGGAGACTGAAATTCGTCCCGTTTCCCCCAAGCGGCGAGCCAAGTTTGCCGCCGGAGGCATCGCCGCCTTGCTCATAGTGGCGGGCCTGATCGCGTGGGCGATGAGCCGGCCGGGATCGACGGCCTTCTACCTAACGGTGAGCGAACTCACCGAGTCGACCGCCGCCGGAGCCACCGACTACCGCGTCAACGGCAACGTCGTTCCCGACTCCCTCAAAAGAGAGGGCGTCCGGACGTCTTTCGCCATCACCGATGGGCGGCGGGAACTCGACATCGTCACCGACCAGGCCCTTCCCGACGCCTTTTGGACCGCATACGAGAACGATCCCGGATCGGTCGAGATCGTCGCCCAGGGACGCTACGACGGCCGGACGTTCGCCGCCTCACAGGTACTCGCGAAGTGCCCCTCGAAGTTCAAGGCTCAGACCTGAGTTCCTCTTCGCTTTTTTCTCTCGGAGGTCTGGGCCGGCCTGCGCTCGTGGCGGCACTCGCGTTCGCCGTGGCCGCGGGCGTCCTATCGGCGGTGGGGGCCACCAGGAGAAGGGCCGACCTGATCGAGGCGGGACGGCGCAGTATCTATGCAACTTTCTTTTTCGTGGCGACCGCCGCGATCGCGCTTCTCACCGCGCTGTTCGCCCATGACTTCTCGTACGACTACGTGGCGCGTTACACGTCTCGGTCGCTCTCGGGCCCCTACACTCTGTCGGCTCTTTGGGGCGGCATGGAGGGGTCGTTGCTTTTCTGGACGCTGCTCCTCACCGGATTTTCGACCCTTGCACTGGGGCGAGCACCGGTTCAGAACCGGAGAGTGTCGGCGTGGGCAACCACCGTACTGAGCGGGATTGCCATCTTCTTCACGGCATTGCTCGTTTGGCCGGCCAATCCGTTCGCGACGCTTTCTGTAACGCCGGTCGACGGCCAGGGTCTTAACCCGCTGTTGCAGTCGCCCGGAATGATGATTCACCCCCCCCTTCTTTACACGGGATTCGTAGGTTTCTCCGTTCCCTTTGCCTTTGCGGTGTCGGCCCTCATTACGAAGAGGCTCGATGAACCGTGGTTCAGCGCGACCCGCCGATGGACATTGTTTGCCTGGAGCGCTCTGTCTGTCGGGATCGTCTTGGGGGGCGCGTGGGCCTATACCGAGCTCGGCTGGGGCGGGTACTGGGCCTGGGATCCGGTAGAGAACGCGTCCTTTCTCCCGTGGTTGACCGCCACGGCATTCGTTCACTCCGTCGTGATCCAGGAAAAACGGCGGATGCTAAAGGTCTGGAACATCTCGTTGATACTTTTGACCTACATCCTCGCCGTCTTCGGAACCTTCTTGACCCGCTCCGGAATCCTCTCCAGCATTCATACCTTCACCGAGGGAGCCACCGGCAAGTGGTTTCTGCCCTTCCTTGCGGCGATGCTTATCGGGGCCTTTGCCATCGTGTCGTTCCGGGTGAAGGCGCTGAGAAGCGAGAACCAACTCGACGCGCTCCTGTCGCGCGAGTCGGCCTTTCTCGTCAACAACTTGCTCTTTTTGGCCGCAGCCTTCACCGTGCTGTGGGGCACCATCTGGCCGATCGTGAACGAGGCCATAACGGG
>JALZEK010000167.1 GCA_030862065.1 Actinomycetota bacterium
ACGTTACAGCGGACGTGGCCGGACTCTGTCTTAAATCTGGGAACGCGGCCATATTGCGGGGATCGTCCAGCGCGCTCACCTCGAATAAGGCGATCGTTGAGGTTTTGCGCAAGGCGGCGGCCGGCGCGGGAGCACCGGAAGACAGCATCCAGTTGATTGTGGAATCCGGCCGGGACTCGGCCGAAGAGCTGATGCGAGCCAAGGACTACGTCGATCTGTTGGTCCCGCGCGGCGGTCCCGCGCTCATAAAGACCATCGAGGATCGGGCAACGGTTCCCTACATAATCGACGGCGACGGAAACTGCCACGTCTACGTCGACCGCTCGGCGGACCCTCAGATGGCGACACAGATAGTTGTGAATGCCAAGACCCAACGACCGAGCGTGTGCAACGCGGCCGAGACCCTTCTCGTACATGAGGAGCTTGCGGACAAATGGCTTCCGGGGACTCTCGACGAGCTCGCGGCATTGGGGGTGGAGATCCGAGGAGACGACAGGGTCCGGCAACTCTGGCCGGACGCGGCGTCCGCCACGGAGCAGGACTGGGCAACCGAATACCTCGATCTCGTTCTGGCGGTCAGAGTGGTCGATTCGGTCGAGCAGGCCATCGGCCACGTCAACAGATGGGGGACGTCCAACGCCGAGGCAATCGTGGCGCAGGATCTGACGGCCGCGCGCAGGTTTGTAAGCGAGGTAGACAGCGGAACCGTGTTCGTCAATGCCTCGACTCGCTTCTCCGACGGCGGCGAGTTTGGGTACGGGGCAGAGATAGGGATTTCGACCCAGAAGCTGCACGCGCGAGGCCCGATGGGGCTCAGGGACCTCACCACGACCAAATACGTCGTCTGGGGGGAGGGGCAAATCCGGTCTTAGCCGTCGGGTTGTGGGGGGCCCTCGAGACGGAAGCAGGCTATTTCCCCCAACAGCGCCCCTATTTCCGATTGGATATTCAAATGATGTATTCGACGGATGCCTCCCCTGTGCGGCGCTTGGGCGTGATGGGGGGAACCTTTGATCCGCTGCACGTAGGCCACCTCGTGATTGCATCCGAGGCGCTTTATCAACTGCAACTGGATCGCATGGTGTTCATGCCCACCGGGCAGCCGTGGCAGAAGAGGTACTACTCGAAAGCCGAGGACAGATATCTGATGACGGTCCTGGGAACGGAGGGCAACCAGCGTTTCGCGGTCTCGCGCATGGAGCTGGATCGAAGCGGCCCCACTTACACGGCAGACACGATGAAGGAGCTCCGGGATTTCCACGGCCCCGACGTCTCGCTTAGCTTCATCGCGGGCGCCGACGCGGTGATGAAACTCGGGACCTGGGAGCGCATTGAGCTCTTGGCCGAATATGCGGACGTTGTCGCGGTTACGAGACCGGGGTTCGACCTGGGGTCGTTCAAGGCGAAGCCCTCCTGGCCTCGGGTCAAGACGATGCCCAGTCCCGGCATCGATATCTCGTCCACGGACATACGGGCCCGGGTGAGCGAGGGAAGGCCCGTCGAATATCTCGTCCCGGCCCCCGTCCTCACCTTCATCAAAAAGAAGGGTCTGTACCAGGCAGGGGAAAACCTCTGATGCCGCGAGGCAAGCACCGTCGATCCTGGTATCGCCCCTCCGGCGAGGCAGAGGGGCGGCAGACGAGCGCACGTCGAGAGGCTCAGAAAAAGATTCGCCGGTCGAAGCGTCGTCGCGTGTTGCGCACGACCGGTGTCGTCGGGGGAGCGATCATTCTGATCGCCCTCATCGGTTTGGGCGGGTACGCCGTCATCTCAAGCGACGGTGGGGATAAAACGCGCCCGCCTCAAGCCGTAGTCGAAAAGGAGCCGCCCGATTCCATCGATACGACGCTTTTGTTCGGCACCGACGAGCAGGCGGGGGAATCGGGCGGCGCGGTTTGGCTCACGCTTCTCGGCATCGACCGAAAATCCGGTCGGGGCTCGGTCATCTACATCCCTGCCCACACCGCGGCCGAGGTACCGGGCCGGGGCCTGTTCGGTGTTGGCGAGTCGTTGAGCTCCGGCGGCATCCCGCTGCTCTTGGTGACCGTCGAAAACCTTCTCGGAGTCCGTGTGGACCGTTACGTCGAGTTATCCGATTCGGACTCCCAGGTTCTTTTCGAAGAGACGGGAGACATCTCCGTCGACGTGCCGACCGAGGTTCATGTCAGAGCGGGACCAAACAAGACCAGGCTCCTGTTTCCGGAAGGCCCCCAGTTGGTGTCGGCCAAGTTCCTTAAGAAGTTGTTGTTCGTGTTGGGAGTTGATTCCGATGAGGCGGAGCTGGGAAGCCGCCATCTCGCGTTCTGGGACGGGTTCTTTGAGCATTACTCGGATTCTCCCGGGCAACTCAGCTCTGCTCTCGAGGCGGCGTCGGGGGCTCTCAGTGAATCCGACGCACCGATCGAAGATCTGATTGAGTTCTTTGAGAGGCTCGTCGAGACCCCTGCGGATGAACGATCGCTTGCCACCCTGCCGGTAACGCAGGTAAGCGTGGGAGGAGATGAGCTCTATCAGTCAGACGAGAAGGAGTTGCGGACCTTCCTCAAGGACACTTTGGGATCCCAACCTTCCATCGGAGACGAGGTGCGTGTTCAAATCCTCAACGGGAACGGAGTCCCCGGCATAGGAGAGAAGGTTGCCGAGCGACTGAGCGGCGAGAACTTCCGAGTGATCCTGTCTGGTAACGCACGCACACTCGATTACCAGAGAACCCTGATAGTGACCTATGACCCTTCCGAGAAGGGTCAGGCCGTAGCAGAGCGGGCGAGGGAGCTGATAGGGGTGGGGGAGGTTCAGGTCTCGGGGCAAGGGCAGGGTATCGTGGACTTGACGATAGTTGTTGGAAAGGACTTTCTGCGAATCGACTAGCCGATCTCAATAAAGAGGAGAGAACCGGACTCGTTCTCGAGGCCGCCCGCGCGGCAGCCGACAAGAAGGCGAACGACATCGTCGTCCTGGACGTCTCTCAAATCCTTGTCATTACCGACCACTTCCTGATCTGCAGCGGCAACACCGAACGTCAGGTGGCGACCATCGCCGGAGAGGTCGAGCGCCGTCTCCTGCAACTCAAGGGGATCAAGCCTGCCCGTCGAGAAGGCAATAGAGAGGCGCGCTGGATCGTCCTCGATTACGTCGATTTCGTGGTCCACGTGTTCCACAACGAGGACCGTGACTACTACGATCTCGAGCGACTTTGGTCCGACGCTCCGGTGGTGCCCTTCGAGAACGGATGGAAGGAGCACGATGAGCCAGCCGCGGCGGAGGCGACGTAGACGCCGCCGGGGAGGCGATCGATCCGGCGGTCAACCCCGCAAACCAGAAGGCGACTCTCAACAACCGGGTGCCGAACGCGAACAGGCGCCTCGCTCTTCGCGCCGGGGTCGGGGCCGAAAAGGCCGAACTCGCCAGCGAGGAGAGAGGCCGGCTCCCCCTCTGTCGTCCGAAGACATCGTTCGGGGTGGACCGAAGGCGCCTCCCGCGCGTCTGACGGCCCCGCACGACGGAACGACCCTCGAGCAGGTGATCGGTGACCTACAGACGAAGTGGGGCGTGCCCCAGCATCCTCAGGAGTACAGGATCACGGTCAAGGTCGCCGACGAGCGCGAGGGCCGCGAGCGAACTCTGGTCGAGGAAATCCAGGATCCCGAGAAGGACCAGACCGATGCCGAACAAGCGGGGAAGCCCAAGCGCGAGAAAGCTCCCGCCGC
>JALZEK010000028.1 GCA_030862065.1 Actinomycetota bacterium
CTCGTTGTCGGAATGGGCGGCGGAGTCGTAACCGACCTGGCCGGTTTCGTCGCGTCCACTCTCAACAGGGGGATGCCCTGTCTGCACGTGGCAACAACACTCATGGCCCAGGTCGACGCGGCAATCGGTGGAAAGACCGCCGTCAATCTGGCCCACGGAAAGAACCTCGTCGGCACCTTTTACCAACCCCTGGCCGTGATCTGCGACGTCGAGACGCTCGTCACGCTTGGCGAGCGCGAGGTCAGAAACGGCCTCGCCGAGGTCGTCAAGTACGGCTTGATCGGCGATCCCGAGCTTCTGGCCACCGTCGAGAACAGAGCCCCCGACCTTCTGAAGGCCGAGCCCGAACTCATGACGGAAGTCGTGGCGCGGTGCGTCCGCTACAAGGCCGCGATCGTCGCCGAGGACGAACGCGACGAGACCGGGAAAAGGGAATGGCTCAACTACGGTCACACTTTTGCGCACGCGATCGAGGCGGCCACAGGGTTCGGGGCCGTGGCTCACGGAGAGGCGGTCGGTCTCGGCATGGTTCTCGCGGCGCGAGCGGCGCGGCTGCTGGACCGCGTCAACGACGCCTGCGTGATGCGCCACGAACGAGCGGTCGAGACGGTGGGGCTCCCCCTCGATCTTCAACTGGATTTCGAGGCACTGAAAAGCGCCTGGGCTCACGACAAGAAGTACCGCCGGGGAGTACGTTTCGTGCTTCTGCTCCAGCCGGAATCAATGGAGGCCGAATTGAGAGAGCGCGGCGAGGGGGTGCCTGAATCGGGGGTGGAGGTTCCCGACGAGGTCCTTGCCGAGGCGGTGGGGAGTATGTCGCGGTGAGGGCCCTAGTCGTGCACGGACCGAACCTGAACCTTCTCGGGTCGCGCGAGCCGGCCGTATACGGCGGGGAGACTCTGGCCGAGGTCGACGACCGGATCACGGCGGCGGCGCAGGACCTCTCTTTCGAGATCGAGATCCACCAGACGGCTCGGGAGGGCGAGATCATCGAGCTCCTACATGCCGGAATTGAACGCGTCGACGGAGCTCTTTTGAACGCCGGCGCCTATTCGCATACCAGCCGGGCCATCGCGGACGCGGTGCGAGCCGTCCCCTATCCGGTCGTCGAGGTTCACCTCTCCAACATCTTCTCGAGGGAGACGTGGCGGCGGACGTCGGTCACCGCCGAGGCGGCCGAGGGAGTGATCGCGGGTTTCGGTTCCGACTCCTACGTGATGGGTCTTCACGCGCTCAAGGGTCTGGTCGGCTGAGGCCGTGAAGAAAAAAGGGGCGCGGACGTGATCTCAACCAACGACATGCGGCCGGGTCAGACCCTGGACCTCGACGGCACCCTATTCACGATCGTGAACTACCAGCACGTCAAGCCGGGGAAGGGCCAGGCCTTCGTCAAGACCAAGCTCAAGAACGTGAAGACGGGAGCCGTGACCGACAGGACTTTCAGGGCCGACGAAAAAGTCAATCTCGCGGTCGTCGACAAGCGTGCGATGCAATACCTCTATGAGGACGAGGCGGGCCTGGTCTTCATGGACTCCGACACGTACGAACAGGTCCACGTGGACCCGGATCTGTTGGGGGAGTCGCGCCGCTTTTTGACCGACGGGACGGTCTGTTACGTCCCGGTCTACGAGGGGATCCCGGTGGGCGCCGAGTTGCCGGTGGCGGTGGAACTCGACATAACTGCAACCGAACCCGGCCTCAAAGGGGACAGGGTCTCGGGCGCTCTCAAACCCGCGACGCTCGAGACCGGCGCGATCGTTCAGGTGCCGCTGTTCTTCAGCCCCGGAGATCGGATCAAGGTGGACACCCGCACCGGCGAATATCTATCGCGGGCCTGAGCATGATGGCGTCCCGGCGATGAGAGAGCGGAGAGCGGCCCGGCGGGCGGCAATCGACGTTCTCTACGAGGCCGAGATACGGGACGAGCTGCCTCTCGAAGCGCTCCAGAATCGCCGGAGTGAGGGATGGGTCGTCGCCTCGGGCGACGAGGCCGCCACGGCCGACGAGCCGGGGCCGAGCGCCGACGTCTTCGCCTACGCAGAGATGCTGGTGGAGGGCGTGCAATTACACCAGGCGGAGATCGACGCCCTGATAGCGCGCTACGCCGACAGATGGGCGATCACACGCATGCCCGTCGTCGATCGAACCCTTCTTCGTATTGCGCTCTTCGAGCTGTTGTGGCGAGACGACATCCCCATCCCCGTGGCGATCAACGAGGCGGTCGAGCTCGCTAAGGAGCTTTCGACCGAGGACTCCGGCAGGTTCATCAACGGTCTGCTGGGAAAAGTGGTGGAGGCCGAGGGGGTCCGAAGCCGGTAATCGTTGTCGGCTCGGTGAGGCGGGTGTACCCTGTGGCCCGACGTCCTTTAACTCGGCCCTGAGAGGTCGGAAAGGAGATGGACTTGCCGCTCGGTTCGAAAACCGTTTGCCTGCTCGCTTCCCCGCCCCGGGGGAGCTTTTTTCTTGTCGGGACATCATCGTGACGGCTCAGCCCGCCGCGGGGAGGGACTTCGTCGTCAAGGCGACGGTGATGGATGCCGACGACGTCCGGAGGGCACTCACCCGCATCTCGCACGAGATCGTCGAGCGCAACCGCGGGACCGAGGACCTCGTCGTGGTGGGGATCCGAACCCGGGGGGCTCCCCTTGCGCGCAGGATCGCCGACTCCATAGCTTCGTTCGAAGGTGACAACGTACCGGCGGGTGCGGTCGACGTATCTCTTTACCGCGACGACGTTGCCTTGAGGGGGCCGCGCAATCTTGAGGCCACCACCGTCCCGGCCGATATAGACGGGCGAGTGGTCGTTGTCGTCGACGACGTTCTCTACACGGGCAGGACCATCCGGGCCGCCTTCGACGCGATCCTGGATCTTGGTCGCCCTCGAGCAATCAGACTCGCTGTGCTGGTGGACCGAGGTCACCGGGAGATTCCGATCCGGGCCGACCACGTCGGAAAGAACCTTCCGACCTCTTCTCACGAAGTGGTGAAGGTCCACGTAGCAGAAACCGACGGGGAGGATGCCGTTCTGATTGGGGAGTACCGATGATCAAGCACTTGCTGTCCATGGATCAACTTTCGGCCGAGGACATAGTCACGATCCTCGACACCGCCGAGTCGCTGCGCCAGGTTACCGACCGCCCCATCAAGAAGCTGCCCACTCTCAGGGGACGCACCGTGTGCAATCTCTTCTACGAGGCCTCGACGCGGACCCGCATCTCCTTCGAGCTCGCGGCCAAACGTCTGTCCGCGGATGTAATCAATTTTTCGGGCGATTCGAAGTCGTCTGTGGCCAAGGGCGAGTCCTTCAAAGACACAGCCTGGACTCTCGAGGCCATGGGAGTGGACGCGATAGTTGTGCGTCACTCGTCTTCGGGCGCACCGCATCAGCTCGCAAAATGGGTCAAGGCGAGCGTGCTGAACGCGGGGGACGGGCAGCACGAGCACCCGACGCAAGCGCTTCTCGATCTCTTCTCGATCCGCGAACGCTTCAAGGATTTCGAGGGTCTCAAGGTTGCCATAGTGGGCGACATCGTTCATTCGAGAGTGGCGAGGTCAAACGTCAAGGGACTCGTCACCATGGGGGCCGAGGTGTTTCTCGTCGGTCCTCCCACCCTCATCCCTCCGCAGGCCACGACGTGGGGAGCAGAGATCATCTACGACCTCGACGACATCCTGGGCGACGTCGACGTCTGCTACATGTTGCGAGTTCAAAAGGAACGCCAGTCGGAGCAGCTTTTCCCCAGTCTGCGCGAGTACGCCGCGCTGTGGGGGCTGGACTCCAAGCGTCTCACGAAGATGCATCCGGACGCGCTGATCATGCATCCGGGGCCCATGAACCGAGGCGTCGAGATATCGGCCGAGGTGTCCGAGTCGTCGCGCTCGATCATCCTCGACCAGGTGACCAACGGGCTTGCCGTCCGGATGAGTCTCCTCTACTTGATGCTCGGAGGGCCGGGCGGAACGGATGGGGTCGAGGATGCCGAAAGGGTGGGCCGATGACGGAGTTCGTCGTGCGCGGTGGACTCGTGGTCGATCCGGCCTCCGACCGGGAGGGTCCCGCCGACATCGGTGTCAGCGACACCACGATTACGGAGGTCGGATCGATCCGCGAAGGCCGCGCTACGGAGGTGGATGCAGCCGGGTGCGTGATTGCGCCGGCTCTGGTCGATCTTCATACCCACGCGCGGGAGCCGGGACGCGAGGACGAAGAGACCATCGCCACCTGTTCGGCCGCCGCGGCCGCCGGAGGCTTCGGAGCCATCTGCACCATGCCGAACACCGATCCCGTCGCCGATACGGCCGCGGTCGTCGAGAAGGTGTGGGCGGCGGGGCGCGAGGTCGGACTGGTCGACGTCTTTCCGGCGGGGGCGATCTCAAGGGGGCAACGGGGCGAAAAGATGGCCGACCTCGGAGAGATGGCGCGGTCTGTTGCCGGGGTTCGATTGTTCACCGACGACGGAAGGGGGGTCCAGGATTCGCTGTTGGCCCGCCGAGCCATGGAGTACTTGCTGGCTTTCGACGCCGTGTACGCGGAGCACTGCGAGGACGAGGCGCTTGTGGCCGGGGGCCAGATGCACGAAGGCGACCGGTCGGCGATTCTCGGACTGCGAGGGATCCCGGCCGAGGCCGAGGAGCTGATGGCGGGGCGCGATATCGCCCTGGCCCGGCTCACCGGCTGCCGTTTGCATCTCCTGCACGTGTCGACCGCCGGCACGGTGGAGCTGGTTAGAGCGGCGAAACTTCAGGGGGTCCGGATCACCGCCGAGGCGACCCCCCATCACTTCACCCTCACCGAGGAGGCCGTGACCGACTACGACCCCGGCGCCAAGGTGAATCCCCCCTTGAGGACCGAGGCCGACCGAGCGGCGATCAAGGCCGCTCTGGTCGACGGCACCCTGGACGCGATCGCGACCGATCATGCCCCTCACTCCGTGGAGGAGAAAGACGTGGAGTTCGAGTTCGCTTCACCGGGGCTGGTGGGACTGGAGACGGCCCTCGCGCTCACGCTTACAGAGCTCGTTCATTCGGGAGACATGACGCTGATGACCGCCGTCGACAGGTTGTCGACGGGACCGGCGGGCGTTCTCGGGCTGACCGAACACGGAGGTCCGATCGCCCCGGGCCGGCCGGCGAACTTCGTCGTCTTCGACCCCGACGCGGCGTGGACGGTCGATCCGGCCGGTTTCCACTCGAAGAGCCGCAACACGCCCTTTAAGGGACGCGAGCTCAAGGGCCGCGTGCGACACAACTTTCTGCGCGGCCGGCCGACCGTAACGGATGGTCGCGTGGTGGGAGCACTCGTATGAGCGCCGTCCTCGCGCTCGAGGACGGGACGGTGTTCCGCGGCACCCACCTCGGAGCAAGCGGGACATCCACGGGTGAGATTTGTTTCAACACGGCGATGGCCGGTTATCAGGAGGTGCTTACCGACCCCTCGTACCACGGCCAGATCGTGGCGATGACCGCACCTCAGATCGGCAACACGGGGATCAACGACACCGACGATCAATCCTCGAAGCCGTGGGTGGCGGGGTTCGTGGTGCGAGATTCGGCCGAGCAGTTCTCATCGTGGCGCGCGACAAGATCCCTCGAAGATTACCTGCGCGCTCACGACATCGTCGCCATCGGCGACGTCGACACAAGACGATTGACCCGTCACGTCCGAACCCAGGGTGCAATGCGGGCGGTGCTGTCCTCCGATGCCGACCCCGCCGAGGCAGTCGAGATCGCGCGTTCGGCCCCCGGGCTGATCGGACGGGACCTGGCCCGAGAGGTCACGACTCCGAGGCCTTACTCGTGGGGGCCGGAGGAGCTACACGAAAGGGCGAGCACCGGATACGCGGCCGGCCGGGAGAGAGCGCCGTCCAGTCGCGACCTCCTCGAGGCCGGCGATAGCCCCCGTCGGATCGCCGCCTACGACTTCGGACTGAAGAGAAACATTCTGGACCTGTTGGTCGCGAGCGGCTGCGAAGTAACGGTTCTTCCGGCCACAACAACGGCCCGGGCCGTAATGGAGGGAGGGTACGACGGGGTCTTCCTATCGAACGGGCCCGGTGACCCGCAGCCGGTGGACTATGGGGTGGAGGCAGTTGGCTCTCTCCTCGGCCGACTGCCGATCTTCGGGATCTGTCTGGGCCATCAGATCCTGGGCCTCGCTTTGGGAGCGAGGACTTTCAAGCTTCCCTTTGGGCATCGGGGGGGAAACCATCCCGTTAAGCGACTGGGCCATGAGCGCGTCGAGATCACCTGCCAGAACCACGGGTTTGCGGTCGACGAGGGCTCGCTCGAGGCCACGGAGGCACATCTCACGCATACGAACTTGAACGATGGGACGGTGGAGGGATTCGAGGTCCCGGGTGTCGCCTACAGCGTTCAGTACCACCCCGAGTCGGGGCCCGGCCCCCACGACTCCCGCTATCTGTTCGGACGATTCCATCAGTTGATGGCCTACTTCGAACCGCGACCGGTTCGGGTGCCCGAGCCGGCCCTCTAGAGAGGAGGACCATGGGAAAGGGCGACAGAAGGATTACGAGGTGGCGACGGGATCGCCAGCGGAAGAAGCGGGCGCGTCGTCGCCGCATTGCGGAGAACAAGGGCGCCGAGCGCCGGTAGCGACAAAATGTCCTCCTTCAAGTTCTCCCGGATCGATCACGTAAACGTCACGACTCCCGAGGAGTTGATCGACGACGTCTGCAGGTGGTACGAGACCGTGCTCGGTTTAGAAAGGACTCCCAAACCGGACGATGTCACGATCGGCGGAGGGTGGTTCAGGGCAGGGGATCAAGAGATCCACATCTCGATCGATCCCCACAACCCGCCTCGGACCGCCCACTACGGGTTGGTGGTCGACGACATGGACGCCGTGGTTCGGGCTCTGCGCGCCGCGGGTTGTCACATCGAGCAGGCTCGCAGCATTCCCGGCCGTCATCGCTTCTACACGCGCGACCCGGCCGGAAACCGCATAGAGGTGACCTCGATCGAGGAACAACCCGCCGTGGTTCAGCGAGAGGAGACCTAGGCGGTGCCCCGGCGGGCGGACATCGAGACCATCCTCGTGATCGGATCCGGTCCCATCGTGATCGGACAGGCGTGCGAGTTCGACTACTCGGGGGCCCAGGCCTGCAAGGTCCTCCGCACCGAGGGCTACCGGGTCGTTCTCGTGAATTCCAACCCGGCCACGATCATGACGGACCCCGAGTTCGCCGACGCGACTTACGTCGAACCCATCACTCCCGAGTTCGTGACGAAGATCATCGAGAGGGAGAAACCGGACGCCTGCCTCCCCACGCTGGGCGGCCAGACCGGCCTCAACGTCGCCATGGAACTGGCTCTGGCCGGGGTCACCGACACCCACGGGGTGGAGTTGATAGGAGCCTCCGCGGAAACGATCAAGCGCGCCGAGGACCGCAGGCTATTCAAAGAGATCATGGAGAAAGCGGGACTCGAATTGCCGCGCTCCCGGTTTGCGTACACATTGGAGGAGGCTCTCGACGCGGCCGAAGAGATCGGCTACCCGGTCGTCGTAAGGCCGTCGTACGTGCTCGGCGGAGGGGGGTCCGGGCTCGTGCGGGGACCGGAGCAGCTAACCCCCGTGGCCGGCGAGGGACTCCGGCTGTCGACGATCACCGAGGTCTTGATCGAGGAGTCGATCGAGGGCTGGAAAGAGTTCGAGTTAGAACTCATGCGCGATCGCGCCGACAACGTCGTGGTCGTGTGCTCCATCGAGAACCTCGATCCGATGGGCGTCCACACCGGGGATTCCATAACCGTTGCTCCCGCGATGACTCTTACGGACGTCGAATACCAGGGGATGCGTGACGAGGGTGCCCGCATCATGCGAGCCATCGGGGTCGAGACCGGTGGGTCCAACGTTCAGTTCGCCGTCCATCCCGAGACCGGGAGGCGAGTGGTCATAGAGATGAACCCGCGCGTCTCACGTTCCTCCGCGCTGGCGTCGAAGGCCACCGGGTTTCCCATCGCGAAAATCGCGGCAAAGCTCGCCGTCGGCTACAGGCTCGACGAGATCGTCAACGACGTCACCAAGAAGACTCCCGCCTGTTTCGAACCATCGATCGACTACGTCGTCGTGAAGATCCCTCGATGGACCTTCGAGAAATTCCCCACCGCCGATCCGGCTCTGGGAACGAAGATGAAGTCCGTTGGGGAGATCATGGCGATCGGGCGGACCTTTGTCGAAGCGCTTCAGAAGGGCTTTCGATCACTGGAGCGTGACCTCGACGGAATCGGTAGGGACTTCGCTCACCTGTCGCCGTCCGACGTCGAGAAACGGCTCCAGGTCGCGAGCGAGGATCGAGTACATCTCCTCTTCCGAGCGCTCGAGCTAGGGATGCACCCGGCAGCCGGAGCCGAGCTCACCGGCATCGACCCCTGGTTCATCGACCAGATTCAGCGGGTCGTTCGCGAGACCGACAGGGTGCGAAGTCGTGCCTCGCTGAAGGCAATGGACGACGAGGCCCTTCGTCGGGCGAAGCGGTTCGGCTTTTCCGATCGCCGCATTGGATCACTCGTGGGGGCCGGCGAAGCTGAGGTGCGCTCTGCGAGGAAGGAGCTCGGTGTTGTTCCCACCTACAAGACGGTGGACACATGCGCGGCCGAATTCGAAGCCCACACGCCCTATCACTACTCGACCTACGAAGACGAGGACGAGGTGACCCCGGCGGAGAAACCAAAAGTTTTGATCCTGGGCTCGGGACCGAACCGGATCGGCCAGGGGATCGAATTCGACTACTGCTGCGTCCACGCCGCGTTCGCGCTACGTGATGCCGGCTATGAAACCATCATGCTCAACTGCAATCCGGAGACAGTCTCTACCGATTACGACACGTCCGATCGACTCTATTTTGAGCCGTTATTCGTTGAGGACGTGATGAACGTGATCGACAGAGAGGAGCCCGTCGGAGTCATCGTGCAACTCGGAGGGCAGACGCCTCTCAAACTCGCTCATGCGATCGAGGAGGCGGGCGTCCGCATCTTGGGAACGCCACCGGACGCGATCGATCGAGCGGAGGATCGAGAACGCTTCGGGGATCTTCTCGCCGATCTCGGGTTGCCGCATCCACCGAACGGCGTAGCCAGATCGGTCGCCGAAGCCCGCTCCGTTGCGGACTCGATCGGCTATCCGGTCCTGGTGAGACCGTCGTACGTTTTGGGAGGACGGGCCATGGAGATCGTCTACGAGGAATCCTCCCTCGAGCGCTACATGACCTCCGCGGCGGAGGTTTCACCCGAGCACCCCGTTCTCGTCGATAAGTTCCTCGAGGGCGCGATCGAGATCGACTGCGACGCCGTTTACGACGGACGCGACCTTTACGTGGGCGGTGTGCTCGAGCACATCGAGGAGGCGGGCATTCACTCCGGTGACTCTGCCTGCGTGCTCCCTCCTCTGACCCTGGGGGGCGACCAGGTCACAACCGTGGTCGAGAGCACGCGCGCGATCGCGGAGACCCTCGGCGTAAGAGGTTTGATCAACATCCAGTTCGCCCTTCGAGAGGAACGCGTGTACGTCCTCGAGGCGAATCCGCGCGCCTCTCGAACCGTTCCCTTTGTCTCCAAAGTTACGGGTGTGCCCCTGGCCAAGGTCGCGGCCCGGGTGATGGCGGGGGAGTCCATCGCCGAGCTGAGAGCCACGGGCCTTCTCCCGGCCACTGACATCGGCCACGAGGAGGTCGATCACATAGCGGTGAAGGAGGCCGTCATGCCTTTCGAACGGTTCCCCGGCGTCGACACGGTGCTCGGCCCAGAGATGCGGGCCACGGGCGAGGTCATGGGGATCGACACGAAGTTCGGGCTCGCTTTCGCAAAGGCCGAGATCGGAGCCGGGGTCCGCCTTCCCGTCAAGGGGACCGTATTCATCTCCGTCTCCAACCCCGATAAGAGGGCGGTGATCTTTCCCGCCAAGAGACTGCAGGACCTCGGTTTTCGTATCGCCGCCACCAAGGGGACGGCCAGGGTTCTGAAGAAAGCGGGCGTCGATTGCGCGATCGTTGCCCGGGTCTCGGAGGACCGAGACGGAGACGACCAGAACGTCGTCGAGAGGATCTCATCCGGAGATATCGAGATGATCTTCAACACCCCGTTCGGACGAGGACCGAGGAGCGATGGATACTTCATCAGGACGGCAGCGGTGCAGGCCGGAGTTCCGTCGTGCACCACGATGGCGGGAATGGCGGCCGCCGTTCAGGCCATCGAGGCATTGATCGACGGCGAAGTGGACGTTCGACCGCTGCAGGATTACCTGGGGAGACGAGGGTAGTGCTGACGACGATGGGCGAGGTTCTCTCGCACAAGAAGTACGGAGACCACTATCACTCCCTCACCATCGTCGCTCCAGACATCGGTGAGAAGGTGCGACCCGGTCAGTTCGTAAACGTCCGGTGCGGGACGGATAGATCTTTCATCCTGAGGCGGCCGTTCTCCATCTACCGCGTACACAAACGCGGGGGCTGGTCCTCGACCATCGAAATCGTTTTCGACATCCGGGGGCCGGGCACTACGTACCTCTCTTCGCTCCGGACTCACTCCAGTCTGGATCTCGTTGGGCCCATCGGACGCGGCTTTGCCCTGCCAAAGAGGCGCGCTCACTGCCTGCTGGTAGGCGGAGGAATCGGCGCGGCTCCGCTCTTCTTTCTGGCCGACGAGTTGCGCAACGAAGGTCATCGGGTAGACGTGATCCTCGGGGCGCGCAGTTCCCGCTTTCTGTTGAACGCCATCGAGGTTCGGCGTCTCGCGTCCGTTTATCACATCACAACCGAGGATGGATCGATGGGCGAAGAGGGCAGGGTCACCGACGTGCTCATCGACACCATCGAGAAGTGCGACACCGAGGTCGTCTATACCTGCGGGCCCCATCCGATGCTGGCCGCGGTTTCGAGGATCTGCGTGGAGAAGAAGGTGCCCGTCCAGGTGGCGGTCGAGGAATTGATGGCCTGTGGATACGGAGTGTGCATGTCGTGTGTCATGCCGGTGCGCCCGCGCAAGAAGTCATCGGGTGAGGATGACAACCTGTATTACGCGCGCTCCTGTGTTGAAGGTCCCGTCTTCAACGGCGCTTCGGTCCTGTGGGACGGCGAGGTAGAGGTGGTGGCCACAGATCAGTCGGAACTGTCTCCGGCCGGAGTGCCGCGCCGTCAGACCTCCTACTCGGAGATGGAGGATGAGCATGCTCCTCCGGGTAACTGATGGCTGAGCAAAAGTTGTCGTCGGATCTATCGATCAACCTGGGTGGGATAGAGCTCAAGACGCCGGTGCTGGCCGCGTCTGGAACCTACGGCGCAGGGCGGGAAGCCGCTGCCTTCCTCGACCTCGCCAAGATCGGCGGGATCATCGTCAAGTCCATGACCCTCACGCCCTGGAAGGGAAAACCGACCCCCCGGATGTGCGAGACCCCCGCCGGAATGCTGAACGCAATCGGCATTCAGAACAAGGGCGTTGATCATTTCGTGTCCGAGGATCTCCCGTGGCTGTTGAAAAAGGGCGCGACCGTTATTGCCTCGATCGCGGGGAACACGGTCGACGAGTTCGTCCAGGTCGCGGAGAAACTCCGGCTCCAGGGACGGGGAACGGCGGGAATCGAGATAAACATCTCCTGCCCCAACCTCGAAGATCGCAACAACATGTTCGCCCACTCTCCCGAGGCGACGGCCGCGGTGGTCGATGGCGTCAAGAGCGCGGTAAAGAAAGTGGTCCCCGTTTTCCCAAAATTGTCGCCCAACGTCACATCCCTCACCGAGATCGCGGAGGCCGCGGTCGAGGCCGGTGCCGACGGACTCTCACTCATCAATACGGTCTTCGGTATGGCGGTCGACACGGAGACACGGAGGCCCAAGCTGGCCGGGACCGTCGGAGGGCTGTCCGGTCCCGCCATCAGGCCGGTCGCCGTCCGGGCGGTCCACGAGGTGCATCGCGCCCTCCCTTTGGTTCCCATCATCGGACAGGGCGGGGTCACCTCAGGATCCGATGCCCTCGAGTTGATCCTGGCCGGCGCGTCCGCGGTCGCGGTCGGCACCTACAACTTCGTGGACCCGAATGCTCCGGTCACGGTGGCATCGGAGATAAGCGAATACATGGCGCGCCACGGCGCGACCTCGGTATCGGAGTTGGTCGGGGCGCTAAAGCTCGAGGGTTAGCGGTGCCATGCCCGACCTTTCCTCCGTGATGGCCGACCCCGAAGAGCGTCTTTGCATCGCGCTCGATTCGCCGGACCCAAAAACCTGTCTCGAGCTGGCCCGGGCGGTTGCGCCTTCCGCCGGCGTGCTCAAGGTCGGGCTCGCCGCGTTCACGGCCGGAGGACCCGATCTGGCGCGCCGGGTGGCGCAACTGAGACCGGTTTTCCTGGATCTCAAGCTCCACGATATTCCGGCGCAGGTGGCGGGAGCGGTCACGGCGGCCGGCAACCTCGGGGTCGGTTACGCCAGCGTTCACGCGGCCGGAGGCCGGGCCATGCTCGAGGCCGCGGTCGAGGCCGCTCCGGAGGATTTGACCCTGCTGGCCATCACGGTCCTCACGAGCCTGGACACGGCCGACCTGGCCGACGTAGGAGTCGGAGGCCCCCTGCAGGCCCAGGTGCTGAGGCTGACCAAAATGGCCCTCGACGCGGGGGCGGGCGGGGTGGTGTGTTCACCCCACGACGTCCAGGCCGTGAGGGCTCGGTTTGGACCTCGATCCGAGGCGGGCCCCCTCCTCGTGGTACCCGGTATCAGACCGGCCGGGGAACCGGCTCGGGATCAGAAGAGATCGCTGTCGCCCCGTCAGGCCCTGGAGTTGGGCGCCGACGTCTTGGTCGTGGGGCGCCCCATCACCCTGGCCGACGATCCCGCCGCTTCGGCCCGACGGGTGGTCCAGGAGATGGCGGCATGAACCCAACCGAGGTACTTGAGGTCCTCGAGACCCGCGGGGCGGTGCTGAAAGGACACTTCGTTCTCTCCTCGGGGCGCCACTCCGACCTCTTCGTCCAGAAGTTCCGGGTGTTCGAGGACCCTCGGTTGACCCAGAGTTTCGGCGAGGCTATCGCGTCTCGGTTCGGCGGAGACTTCGACGTCGTTGCCAGCCCCGCCGTCGGAGCCATCGTCCTGGGGTTTGCGACCGCCTTGGCCGCTGATCGCAGAGCCATCTTTGCCGAGAGGGTCGACGACAGGTTTCTGTTTCGGCGGGGCTTCGCGATCAAACCCCACGAGAGAACGCTGATCGTGGAGGACGTCGTCACGACCGGCGGATCGGCACGAGAGATTGTGAGACTGGTGCGCGCGTCGGCCGGAGTCCCGGTCGGGATCGGGGCACTCATCGACAGGAGCCACGCCGAGGAACACCTCGATCTGGGCGCCCCGATGAAGGCGCTCTTGAGGCTGGAAACGACGACCTGGAGTCCCGAGGATTGTCCCCTTTGCGCGGCCTCGGCCCCCTTATCGGACCTCGGAAGCCGCTGGCTCTGAGCGCGCCGACACGCCCTTCTAGCAGGGAAAACGCGGTTGCCTGTAGGACCGCGGCTGCCTATACTCGCTCGACCCGCGGGCAGGTCTCGGGGGGCGCGACGCTTCTAACCCGTTGATCTTCCGACCAGGTAAGGAGGCCCCAATATGCCCTTGCCACCACCTTTGACCGAGGAGCAGAGGCGCGTCGCCCTGCAAAAAGCGGCAGAGGCTCGGCGCAAACGAGCGGAGCTGAAAGAGCAACTCAAAAGCGGCCGCACGACGCTGAGAGAGCTTCTCGAAAGAAACGACGAGGTGGTCGGAAAGATGAAGGTCGCCACCGTGCTGGAGTCGCTTCCCGGAGTAGGCCGGGTAAGAGCGAGAAAGCTCATGGAACGACTCGATATCTCCGAGTCGCGCAGGATGAGGGGACTCGGAGCGAAACAAAAGGAGAACCTCCTCCAAGAATTCTCCCGGCGTTGACCGGGCCGTGACCCCGGCCATGCCGTCAAGGGGCCGGCTGTTCGTGGTCTCGGGGCCCTCCGGCGCCGGAAAAGGGACCGTGGTCAGGGAGGTGCTCAGCCGTAGACCCGACATTTTCCTGTCGGTTTCGGCCACCACCCGCCCCGCCCGCCCGACCGAGCGGAACGGGATCGATTATCACTTCGTATCTCCGGATCAATTCGCCAGCATGCGCGAGAGAGGTGAGTTCCTGGAATGGGCGGAGGTCTACGCGAACTTCTACGGCACGCCGAGGGCTCCCGTGGACCGGGCTCAGGCGGAGGGAAAGGACGTCGTCGCAGAACTCGATATCCAGGGCGCGACCATGGTGAAGCGAGCGCGCCCCGAGGCCGTTTTGATCTTCATTGAGCCGCCCTCTCTCGATGAGCTGAGCCTCCGGCTCAGGGGTCGTGGGACGGAGGACCACGACAACCTGTCCCGGCGCATCAAGGCGGCCTACGAGGAGGTCAAGAGAAAGGGGATCTACGACCACGTGCTCGTAAACGACGACTTGGAGACCGCGGTTCGGGGAGTCCTTCGTATACTGGAACAACCCTGATTGCACATTTGTTCTGGTTCTCGGTCCTCAGGGTCTCCCAAACGAAAGGACCACCGTGATCGAACCCAAGATCGAAACCCTTCTGGACGGGGTTGACTCCAAGTACACGCTCGTGATCCTGGCCGCAAAGCGAGGCCGGCAGATCAACTCCTACTTCTCCCAATTGGGTGAGGGCGTGGCCGAATACACGCCGCCACAGGTGCCGCTATCGGCCGACCGTGCCCCCAAGGCCCTATCCATCGCCCTGCGCGAGATAGCCGGAGGCAAGGTCACCTACGAGCGCACCGCCGACGGCATCAAATAGCGACGGGGCGGACATGACCGCCGGTGGCAAAAAGATCCTCGTATTCATCACCGGCGGCATAGCGGCCTACAAGGTCGTCGAGGTCGTGCGCACCCTTACACAGCTGGGGGCCGACGTCCGGGTCGTGATGACGCCGTCGGCTCGGCGGTTCATCGGACCTCAGACCTTTGCGGCGATCAGCGGCAACCCTGTCGCAACCGAGGTCTTCGACGACGGACCCGAGGCCCCACACGTCGAGTTGGCGCGCGGCGCCGATCTTGCTGTGGTCGCCCCGGCCACCGCCAACGCGCTGACGAAGCTCGCCCTGGGAGTAGCTGAGGATCTGCTCGGCTCGACCTATTTGATGCTTCGGTGCCCGATTCTCGTGGCGCCCGCGATGCATACCGAGATGTGGGAGCACGAAACGACTCGAGACCACGTCCGGAGCCTGGAGCGGCGCGGCGTCCGATTCGTCGGTCCGGCATCGGGTCCGCTCATGTCGGGGGACGAGGGGCCCGGCCGGATGGCCGAGCCCGACGTAATCGTCGCCGCCTGCCTGGAGGTGCTCGGTCGCTCCCAGAGCCTGGTGGGGAAGACCATCGTCGTCACCGCCGGAGGGACGCAGGAGCCGATAGACGCCGTCCGGTTCATCGCCAACCGGTCCTCGGGACTGATGGGAATCGAAATTGCGGCCGCGGCGCGGGACCGGGGGGCAAAGGTCTCGCTGGTGATGGGTCCAACCGGTCGAGCGGCTCCCGGCGGCGTCGACGTCATCGACGTCCGAACGGCGGAGGAGATGCGCGACGCGGCGTTGGGCCTGGCGGGATCCGCCGACGCGATTGTCATGGCGGCGGCCGTCGCCGACTTCAAACCTCATTCATCGGCGACTCACAAGTTGAAGAAGGCGGACGGGCCTCCGGAGGTGGTGCTCGTAGAGACACCGGACATTCTTGCCGAACTCGGAGGCGACCCCTCGCTTCGGAAAGAGGGCTCCGTGCTCGTCGGCTTCGCCGCGGAGACGGAGGACGACCCCGCCAAGCTCGCCGAGCTCGCCCGCTCGAAGCTAGAGTCGAAGAACGCCGACCTGATCGTGTCGAACGACGTGGCCAGCGGGGATTCCGGATTTGGTGTACGAACGAATAGGGCCGTTATCGCGACTCGTGGATCGGTTCACGACGTCGGTCTGGTAAGCAAGGAAGCGTTGGCGGAAGCGCTGGTAGATGAGATCGCGGATCTCCTGGAAGGGGGGCGAAGTGGCTGATAAGGCCCCGGCCAAGGCCGGCACCGTCGCCGAACTGATGAGTTCACCTGTTCTCACGGCGTCGGCGGACGAAACCATTGCCGAAGCCGCGACTCGGATGGAAGTGAACAAGGTCGGGTCGCTCGTGATCGTCGATGGAAAAAATGTGACCGGGATATTCACCGAACGCGACGCGGTCCGGTTTGCGGCCCAGGGCCGGGACCCCTCCGAGGCAGTCTTGCGCGACTGGATGACGCCGGATCCCGACACCGTCGATCCCCAAGAGCAGGCCTCGGACGCGTTCAGGAGCCTTTCCGAACATGGGTACCGGCATATTCCCGTCGTGAGCGACGGCGAGCCGGTGGGCATCGTATCGATGAGGGATCTCATGCGCGTTGCGCGCATCCAGCCGGTCGAGACACCGGCCGCCGAGGTTCCGAAGGGTCTCGAGGGCGTGGTCGTTGCGGAAACCGAAATCGGAGACGTGCGGGGAAAGGAAGGTTTCTTCCACTACCGCCAATACAGCGCGGTCGATCTGGCCGAACAGCGCTCCCTCGAAGACATTTGGCATCTGCTGTACGAAGGCGAACTTCCCGACAAGGCGCAACGAGAGGCATTCGTCGAAGAGATCCGTCCTCTGCGTGCGATCCCGACCGAGGTCAAGGAGCTGCTGCCCGCGATCGCAAACCTCGGCGACCGGTTCGCGCCGCTCGAGGCCCTCAGGGTCGCGTATGCGCTCTTTGCTTCGTCTCAGGACTTCAAACCCTTCATGGATGTCAGCCCCACCCACCTCCGACGCCAGGCCCTCCACACCTGCGCGGTCTTTCCCACTCTGCTGATGGCGCTATACCGGCTCAACGAGGGCAAGGACCCGGTCGATCCTCATCCGGAGCTTTCCTACGCCGCGAACTATCTCTACATGATGGAGGGCGAGGAACCCGAAGCGGATCGGGCCGACGCGATCGAGCAGTACCTGATGCTCACCATCGATCACGGCTTCAACGCATCAACGTTCACCGCGCGCGTCATCACCTCGACCGGAGCAGATCTGGGCTCGGCCGTCCTGGGGGCCATCGGAGCCCTGTCCGGCCCCCTTCACGGGGGGGCTCCCAGTCGAGCGCTCGACATGTTGAGGGAGATCGGCAGCCCGGAGAAGGCCGATCCCTGGCTGCGAGATGCGGTGCAGAGCGGCAAACGGCTTATGGGGTTCGGCCATCGCGTCTACAAGACGGACGACCCCAGATCCGTACGGCTCAGGTCGGTTGCTGAAAGGCTCGACGGGAAAGGAGTCGACTTCGCCAAGTACGTCGAAACCAAAGCCGTCGAGATCCTGCAGGAGCTCAAGCCGGGGCGCAATCTTTATCCCAACGTCGAGTTCTACGCGGGGATCGTGATGGACATGATCAAGATGCCCCCGGTCCTGTTCACGCCGACATTCGCGTGCAGCCGGGTCATCGGCTGGACGGCACACATCCTCGAGCAGGCGGCGGACAACCGCCTCATCAGACCGAGCGCCCACTACACAGGCCCGAAGCCTCCGCAGGAGGTCCCCGAGGCGGACTGAGCCGAGTCTTCGCCCTCCGGACGGATTTTCGTCCGGTTTGCCCCATTTCTCCGGTGCTTCGATGGCAGGAGCGAGACGGCGCGCGCTTAATACCCCCGGTAGCAGACCCAACGACGGAGGGAAAGATGCGAAGAGCACTGGTTTCGATCCTGGTTCTCGGTCTCGTCGGCGGCGTCGTGTCCGCCCCCGCCCTGGCCGGCAAGAAGAAGACCATCAAGAAGGAGTTCTCGGCAGGGCCCCATGCGCCGCTGCCGATCCTCGCCGACGCCTCGCCGAACGGCTGCCTCGACGGCCAGGAGGGGCTCAACAAGACCACGGTCGCGTTCAAGACCCCCGGCAAGGGTCTCCTCGACGTAACGATTCACGAGTTCGAGGGGGACTGGGACATGTACGTCACCACTCCGGACGGAAGTGTCCTGGCGGCCTCCGACTCGTCGCAGCTCCAGGGCGCGGCGCAGGAGGAGCGCATCCAGATCAACCTCCCGGCCAAGAAGTCGTTCAACATCGTGGCCTGCAACTGGGCCGGCGGACCCACCGCCGCGGGTCACTACACCTACAAGTACAAGAAATAGATCGGTCCGGTTGTAGGCTCAAAAGAGGCGCCCCTCCGGGG
>JALZEK010000030.1 GCA_030862065.1 Actinomycetota bacterium
CCACGAAGAGGTTCTCCAGGCCGGAGATGTGTACTACTTGGCCCCCGGACACATCCCCGTCACGGAGGAAGAGTGCCTGATCGTTGAGTTCAGCCCTGGCGAGGAGTACGCGAAGACGCTCACCACGCTCGAGTAGTCCGACGCTGTTAGGAGAGGGGGGCCCTGCGGGATGACCGAATCAACCATTGTCCTTCCTTGGTTCTTTCGGGGGCCTCCCCAATCCTCACAGGGCGGTTACCCCGCTGGGGTAGCAGCGGGTCTTCTAGATTCCGCCGCGATCGTCACACTGCACAAACCGCCACCGATCGAGCGACCGCTCTGCGTATCGCCTGAGGTGCTTTCCGCCGATTCGGAGCTCTTGAGATTGGCTTTCACTGACTCCGCCTAAAGCCCCGACAACCGATGTTCGACCCTGGCTGCTTGACCAACTCCTCCTCTACCCAGCCTTTCTCATCGACGAGCACAGACTTGCACCCTCGGTGCGGCGTATACGGGCGCTATTTCCCTCGGACGAAGTGGCAGACTGTCCGGGTGGGTCGGGAGTCGGCTTCTATTGGACTTTGGGTCTTGGCGGCGGCAGCTGCCATCGTCGTGGGTTCTTGACCTCATCGAAGAGCTGCGTGATGCGGAAGATCCTGCGGCCGTTTGGTTGATCGTTTACTACTCAGTTGTGGCTGGAGTGGCGCTTCACGGTCTGAGATTGGACCGTCGCCGGGTCGCAGTAGCTTCGTGGGATACATGTGGGTAACCGAGAACGTGGAGATCAAGCGGTGGCCCCGCAGGGGACCGGAAGGAACCACATGAGCTTGGCCATACACCTCCTTGGCGCACCTGAGGTCGAACGAGATGGCGTGACCGCGCAGTCGCCTCGTGGGAACAAGCCATGGGCGCTGCTCGTTCACCTCCTTCGCAGCGAAAGACCTCCCTCGCGTCAACAGCTGGCAAGTCTCTTGTTCCCGGATGCCGATGATCCGTTTGGGGCGCTGCGGTGGAGTCTGTCCCAACTACGTCGACTCCTCGGAAGCGATGCGGTCCTCGAGGGTGACCCGCTTCGTCTCGATCTGTCGAAGCGAGCGTTCGTTGATGTCGAGGTTCTCAGCAAAGATACTTGGACCGAGGCCATACAGATCCCGGGGTTAGGGCGCCCGCTGATCGAGGGAGTGGATCTACCCAGAAGTCCTGCATTCCAGCTGTGGCTCGAGAACGAGCGTCGCCATCTTGCCGGTCTCACCGAAGCGATACTTCACGAAGCTGCGCATGCCAGTCTCGCACGGGGTGCATTTGAGGCCGCAGCAGACCACGCCACCCGACTCGTAGCTCTGAATCCCTTTGACGAGAACTCGCAGGTGCTGCTCGTACGCTGCCTAAGAGCCGCAAACCAACCTAAGGCGGCGGCTCGCCAAGTTGAAGTGTGTACCGAGCTGTTTCGCAAGGAACTTGGTGTCGAACCGTCACCTGCCTTACGCACAGCGGTAGCGTCGGCAGTTGACGTCGCTGGCGGGCGCCACATCTCGGCTCGTGGCGCGATCCTTGCCAAGCTCGAGGCGGGAGAATCTGCCGTCGCGGCCGGTGCGCTCGAAGCCGGACTTGAAGCTTTACGAGGAGCCGCTACGGCAGCGAGAACAGGCGCGGATCGCCACCTTCACGCTCGAACGATGGTCGCGCTCGGAAGCGCCCTTGTTCATGCGGCGCGCGGCGGTGACGAGGAGGGTGCCGCCGCCTTGTATGAGGCGAGCGCAGTAGCGGAGGAGCTAGAGGACGGGACGCTCGCCGCCACAGCACTGCGAGAGATCGGCTGGGTCGAACTCTTGCGAGCTCGTTACGATCGGGCTGAGGCTTCCCTTCTGCGCGCGGCGGAGCTTGCGGCTGGAAACGACTCCGAACTCGGGTGGATCCATTCCGTACTGGGTGCCTGCCGCGCCGACACCGGTGATTACCCCGGGGCTCGCGGCTCACTTGCATCAGCGGTCGAAAGCGCGGGCCGCGCGGGCGACTCGCATGCGGGCGCGTTCGCTCGCACTTTGTTGGGTCGCCTACACCTGCTCTGCGGCGAACCGACGGAAGCGCGACGGGCGCTCGACGGTGCGCTTGAACTGGCGCGTGCTGAGAGCTGGACCTCCTTCATCCCATTTCCGGAGTCACTCAGGGCCGAGGTTGATCTCATGACTGGGGACGTCACAACGGCTGCAGAACGTTTCGAGCACGCATTTGCGCTCGGCTGTCAGCTTGGCGACCCATGTTGGGAGAGCATTGCCGCCCGTGGCCTGGGGCTGGTGGCGGCCGCGCAGGGCGATATGACTCGCGCCCTCGAACTCCTAGATGAGGCTCCTCGGCGCTGCCGGCGGCTCCCCGATTCATATCTTTGGGTCGAGGCGTACGCGTTCGACGCCCTCTGCGCGGTAGGTATCGACAACGGCTGGGAGGCGGCCGGCCGCTGGGTGGACGATCTCGAAGCGATGGCTTCCAGAGGTGGGATGCGCGAGCTGGTGGTACGGGCCGCCCTCCACCGCGCCGAGTTGGGCGACGAAGGAGCCGCCGAGGCAGCTCAGGCGTTGGCGGGGGGAATCGACAACGATGCCCTGGCGGACCTTCTAGATAGCAGCCTTTCCTAGCTGAGACCTCATCCTTCGCGTGTCTTTGAATCACACGCGTCGTCACACGCGCGTCCGCGATCCTGCTTGAAGCCCGTTGGGGCAGGAAGACGAACCGGGGACGGCTGCAACCAGCCGTGCCCAAAAGAGAAGGGAAGAGCGATGGCCACAAACATGAAGGTGTTCCTCGAGAATCGCCCTGGCACGATCGCGGAGGCCGGCGAGGCGTTCGGGGCAGCCGGAGTCAACATCGAGGGCAGCTGTGGGTTTCCTTGCGAAGGCCGCGGTGTACTGCACTTCCTGGTGAACGATGCGGTGGCTGCCCGCCAAGCCCTTATGGCGGCAGGGATCGAGGTCGCAGAGGAGCGCGACGTGATCGTGGCCGACATCGAGGACAAGCCCGGCGCGCTGGGTGAGCTAGCACGTCGCATGGCGGATGCAGGGGTGAATGTCGACCTGCTGTATCTCGCGAGCAACACGCGGGTCGTACTGGGGTGCGACGACCCCGACAAAGGGCGCGGACTTATCTAGCCGATCCCGCTCACCAACGGGCAGGCTGGTCGCTACAAGAGGAGACTCCGATGCCGTTGTTCATGGACAGCCACAACCACATCGACGGCCTTACCGCAGACGCGATGCTGCGGGCTCACGAGAGCGATCTCGAGATCCAAGCAAACTATGGCGTGAACTACATCAAGGGATGGTTCAACGAAGCATCCGGAAAAGTCTTCTGTTTAGTCGAGGCACCCGACGCGGAGGCGGCGGCCGCGGTACATCGTGAGGCTCACGGTCTCTTGGCCGATGAGATCACACCGGTGCAGGAATTCTCCTGAATGCAGGCGGATCACCGGGACGGTAAGACACACAGAGAGGAAGGGAACGTCATGGCAACGGCGACTGCAGATGTTCGGCTTACTGACAAGATGGATCCGAGCCTTCGAACCGGCTCATGGCTCATGGCTTTCGCAGCTGTCGGCTTCATCGGCTATGCCATCATCTTCTTCGTCCGCAACTACACCGACAGCTTTCTGGAGCTAGGGATCGGCCACAGCGAGGTCGACGTGAGCAAAGACCAGATCGTTCAGTTCAGTCCGTCGCTCTTTCACTACATCGGTCATCTTCACATCGCGGTGTCGGGATTCATAGCAGCTACCGGCCTAGCCGTCCTGTTCTTGGTTTGGTTTGGCGTTCGGCGCGGCTACATATGGGCGTGGACCGGCGCAGTTTCGGCTCCGGTTCTTGCACTGGTTGTCGCTTTGCCGGCTCACTACCCAAACAACTTCGACACGATGGGACACCTCGGCTTGATCTATCTGGCAACGGTGATTTTCATCATCGGGGCACTCATGACTTTGCGGGCCCTCAGTCCCAACCACATTCAGTAAGAGGCGGGTTCCACCGATTAGAAGTGAAGAAGGGATTGCGTCGGCCCGCCTCGGTCAGTTCCTTGAGACGAGGCATTATCTGTG
>JALZEK010000032.1 GCA_030862065.1 Actinomycetota bacterium
CCTTCATCACCGTCCCGACCTGGGTCAAGAAGAAGAGATAGTTGATGCAATTCTCGTAACACCCAAGTCGTAACCGGAGGGGGCGTTGACGATTGGTCGACGCCCCCTCTGCGCGCCTTATCCTTCCGGTGATCATCGAGTTCACTCGGTACAGGACGGTTCACTCACCATGCCCGCACGGCGCGATGCACCCCCCGGAAAGCGAATAGCCGAGATTCTCAGACGGCTGAAGCGCGATTATCCCGAGGCCAAGATCGCGCTCAATTACTCCACGCCTCTGGAGTGTGTGGTGGCGGTGGTTCTCTCGGCCCAGTCCACGGACGTGAAGGTCAACGAGGTAACCAAGTCGCTCTTCGAGAGGTACCGGCAGCCGGAGGACTACCTGAGCGTTCCCGAGGAGGAGCTCAAGTCGGATATCAGGCCGACCGGGTTCTTCAATCAAAAGGCCTCGGCTCTGAGGGGGCTTGCCCAGAAACTGCTCGACGATTTCGGGGGCGAGGTGCCGCAAACGATTGCCGAGCTCATCACCCTGCCGGGTGTCGCTCGCAAGACGGCCAACATCGTCCAGGGCAACTGCTATCCGGAGGCACAGAAGTCCGACCCCGATGCCGGTTTGGCCGTCGACACCCATGTGGGTCGGGTTGCGGTGAGGCTCGGTCTGACCGAGCACGGCCCGAAGGAGGCCGCCAAGATCGAGCCGGAGCTCATGGAGCTGATCCCAAAAGAGGACTGGTTCAAGACGACCTACCTTTTCATCGAGCACGGGCGTCAGATCTGCGATGCGAAGAGGCCGCTCTGCGAGGACTGCCCCGTGGAGCCGCTGTGCCCTTCGAGTCAGGTGGCGGGCCGCGTCGACCTTTACCGCAAACCGCGTCGAAAAGGGAACTCTCGAAAAAGGTCCGCAAAAGCGCGTCCGAAAGCGACACAAGCGTCCCGTTGAATCCACACATTCCTCTTACGGAGGACGCTCGAGCGACCGCTACGATGGATTCATGAAGAAAGTCCTGCTTGCGGCACCTCGGGGATACTGCGCCGGGGTGGATCGCGCCGTACAGATCGTAGAGAGGGCCCTCGAAACCTGTGATGAGCCTGTGTACGTGCGCAAAGAGATCGTGCACAACCGGCACGTCGTGCAGGAGCTCGAAAAGCGAGGTGCTGTGTTCGTCGACACCGAGCAGGAGATTCCCGACGGTGCGGTGTGCATCTTCTCGGCCCATGGCGTCTCACCCCAGGTCCGCGCCAATGCAGAGGCCCGCAATCTTCGAGTCATCGACGCGACCTGCCCTCTCGTCACCAAAGTTCATTTGGAAGCCAAGAAGTTCGCGAGGTCCGGCAGGAAGATCGTGCTCGTCGGTCACGAGGGTCACGAGGAGATCGAGGGCACGTCGGGAGAGGCACCCGACCGCACGATGGTCATCGACTCGGTGGAGAAGCTGGACGAACTCGGCGTCGACCGCGATGAACCCATTTCCTATCTGACTCAGACGACTCTTTCGGTCGACGACACGCTGGAGGTGGTGGAGGCGCTGCGTCAGAGATTCGACGACATCGAAGGTCCGCGAAAGGACGACATCTGTTATGCAACTCAGAACCGCCAGGTGGCGGTGAAGTCGATCGCCGGCGAGTCCGACGTGGTGCTGATCGTGGGAGCGCTCAACTCCTCTAATTCAAATCGCATGGTGGAGGTCGCACGCAAGGCGGGCACTCCGGCCTACCTCGTGCCCGACGTCGCCGATCTCGACCCGTCGTGGCTCGAGGGGGCCGAGGTCGTGGGGGTCAGCTCCGGCGCCAGCGCCCCCGAGGTGCTCGTGGACCGACTCCTCGACCGCCTCCGAGATCTCGGTTACGGCGAGGTCGAAACCAGAGAGGTCACGTCGGAGGACGTGACGTTCTCGCTCCCGCCCTGGCTCCGATCGAGCTAATACCTCCACTGATTTCAGAAGCGCTGAGGAGCAGGTATCGCCGGAGGAAGCCTCCGCAGACGGCAAACGAAGCAGGCTTCGGATGCCGTCGAGGACCGCGACGGAGGTGATGCCTGCCCGCAGGCGCTCCTCGCGAGGTCTTTCCTGCGGCGTTAGCCGATCGACTGCTCGATCTCTCCGGCGACGTCGAAGTCGCGCGGCGTGAGGCCCCCTTCGGAGTGAGTGGATAGCGCCAGTCGTACCCGGTTGTAACGGATGTCTATGTCGGGATGGTGGTCGTAGCGCTCGGCCAGGTTGGCCACGTCGCTCACGAACTGCATCGCGGTCGTGAAGTCGTCGAACTCGAAAACCTTCACGATCTCGTCGCCGTCGCGTTCCCAATCGCCGAGCTCGTCGAGGCGCTGTTCGATTTCTTCTTCGTCGAGTAGATCTTCGGCCAAGCGTCCTCCCACTCTGCACTCGGGCCCTGGCCGGAAGATACCGTGCCTTCGCTCGGGCGCAAGCGGCCAGCAAGGCAACCGGCGGCCGGATTCCCGATGTGACCTTTATAGTGCCGGGGTTCGATCCGCGCTTGTGGGAGGACCATGGACTTCGGAATAGGCGTCGGTGGACCCATGACGATGGTGGGGCCGATGGCCAAGATGGTTGAGGACGCGGGCTTTGAGTCCTGCTGGGCGGCGGAGACCACGAACACGGCTTTCATCACCGCGGCCACGGCCATTCATCACACCGAGAAGGCCAACGTTGGGACCGCGATAGCCCTGGCCTTTCCTCGGTCGCCCACCATCACCGCGATGACGGCGTGGGATCTGGACGAGCTCTCGGGAGGCCGGTTCATCCTCGGGCTGGGGACGCAGGTCAAGCGGGTTAACGAGAACCGTTTCTCGGTGCCGTTCGAGCATCCGGCCCCCAAGCTGAAGGAATACGCGCAGGCCTTGCGAACGATTTGGGCGGCAAACAGGGGCGAGGACGTTAAGCATGAGGGCCGCTTCTACAACATCACCATGCCCACGTTCCACGGTCAGCCCCAACCGCACCGGCGCGACGTTCCGATTTACTTCGCGGCCGTCGGAAGGCTCATGGCGCGTACGTGCGGAGAGGTGGCCGACGGACTGCTCGCGCACCCCCTGGCGTCCCCCAAGTATCTGGCAGAGGTAATACGTCCGGCTTTGGCGGAGGGGGCCGAGAGAGCGGGTCGCAAAGCGGAGGAGTGCACTCTCACAACCGACTGGATGATGTCGATCTCCGACGACGTCGAGATGGCTCGCCGCGAGGTCAAGCTTCAGATCGCCTTCTACGCGACAACGCGCACCTACAAGGCCATTCTCGAACTGCACGACCGGGGCCACCTCATCGGTGACCTGCGGAGCGCATTCGATGCGCGCGACAAACAACGCATGATCGAGTTGATCGACGACGAGTTCTGCGACCAGGTCGCCCTCGCCGGCCCCGCCGATGAGGTCAAGGAAAAGGCGTTGGAATGGGCGAAAGTGGCCGACCGTTTGCTTGTGGCCGGTCCGTGGTATGGGCCGAAGGCGGAGAGGATTTTCGAGAATTACCAGGCCCTGGTGGAGATCTTCGGGGAGGCCGGGGGGAACTAACGCTCGGCCTAACCCGCCTCTATGGAGAGGAGGTCGACCCGGTCTGCCCGCCAGCCCTCGGTGGCGGTCTTCACGAAGTCGATCTCGATCACGTAGTTGACCGTGAGGCCCCCCGGATATCTCCTGTTCTGATAGGTCTGCGTCACCTCGGTGACGGCAAACGCCTGCGAGCCATTCTTGAATCCGACGACGGGCCCGGTGACGATCCGGCCTCGGGAAGAGACCGACGCCCCCTCGATCGCCTCCGATAGCCCCGCGCTGAATAGCTGCTCGAAGTTCTCGAGGAAGGAGCCCGTTGCCACCTCGCTCATGCGGTCCCTGAGCTGACTGGCGTTCGTTTCGTCGTAGGTGGTGAGGATTCCGACGAGGTCCCGGGTGACATCCTCCACCTTGGTCGATTCGTCTTCGAGGAAGGCGGTTACGTCTCCCTGAAGCTCATCGGGCGTCTTGTCGGCCTCAACGAGCCAGAGGAAAAAGAACGTGAGCGCAAGGACGGACGCGATTACGACCCCCGCGATGAGGGCCGGTAGGAGGTAACGCCGCGACGGCCGCGGCTCTTCGGTCTTGGCCTCGTTCTCGGGATCGGCGACGACCACGGAATCGTTCATCACCGTCATCTTACGTTCGGCTCTGCGTGTTACTGGAGCGAGTTGAGATAGAAGAAGGCCCAGCCCCAGTCCCTCATTCTTGCCGGGAGCCGCCCGGCATCGTCGGAGAGATCGGGCAAAAGGAGTTGCCCCAACTCGGACGAATCGGATTCAGGGACGTCCGCCTCGGGCGAATCTCCAGAGGTGTCGTCAGCCCCCGCCTCGTCGCCGCCGCCCGACTTCAGGGCGCTCTTGCACACCGCGTGTTTCGGGGGAAGCCTCGGGGATCGGTCCTGGGGCGGTCTCCGATTGACCGCCGAGTAGTCACATCCGTGGTTGTTCGAGTCCTGCACCAGCCCGAACCTGACCAGTCCGGTCTTGGATTCGAATGCCTTGACGACGTTCTGGAGGGCGTAAGGCAGCTTGTTGAAGAGTTGGTTGATGTCCTTTTTGGCATCGGCCTGAAAGTCGTTGATGTCGGCAAGGTCTTTAATGATCTGGTTGAGCGTTCCTCGGTTCTCTCTTATCAGTGCGACCAGTTCATCCGAGAGCAAGTTGGCACCGGTCATCAGTCTCTCTAGGTTGGGGCGGTTGTCGGCGAGGATGTCGGCGACGGTGATGAGGTCGCGGATGCCGTCGGCGAAGTCGTCTCTCGACCGCAGGAACGCATCTCCCACGGTGGTTCCGTTGCGAAGAATCCCCTCGACCTCCGGAGCGGCGTCGGCAAACGTCTCGGATAGATCGGCGAGCGATTCGAGGAGCAAAGCAATGTCGGATCCTTGGCCTGCGAGTCCCTCCGCAAGCGAGTCCACGGCACCATGGAGCGCCTCGGGCGGAACTCCTTCGAGCACCGACTGAGTCGTGGTCAGCAGGGCCTGGGTGCTGACGGGAATGGAGGTCCTCTCGATGGAGATCTCGTCTCCGTCTTGGAGATAAGGCGGGTCGTCGGAGCCGGGGAGGACGTCGACGAATTGTTCGCCGACCGCGCTCTTGAACATGACTCGGGCCTCGACGTTCTCCTTGGGTATCTTGTATTTCTCAAAGATTTTGAGTTCAAGCTTCACGCCCTCTTCGACTACCTCCATCTTCCCCACCTGACCGACGGTGAGGCCGCGATAGGTGACCTCCTGGTCGGTGAAAACCCCGCCGGCGTCCGGGAAGATCGCGTTGACCGAATAGGTCGGTTCGAGGATCGACAGGACCTGCGTGGCCATCGCATACAGCAGGACGAAGGCACCGACCAGAAACACGATCAGGTTGATCTTCACCTTGAGTTTCTCGGGCATCGCCATCAGTCGTCACTCCTCAACGGGATCCGGAAGATCTCCTCGAGGTCGTCTTCCTGGGGCGCGGAGTCGTCGACCTCGTCCTCTCCGGAAGATCCCGCCGCCTTGGGATCGTCGTTTTGCACCGACTGCGGACACGTCGTTCCCTGCGTGTGGGTTTCGAGGGCCTGACAGACGTCCAGCTGCAGATAGTCGCCCGGCATGGTCTCGGGGAACCACTGCGTGAAGGTCGCCAGCGTCCTCAGCGCCGTGCGCAGGTTCTTGGCGTTCGACACCACGGTTCGAAGAACCGGACGCAGTTTTGCGAACTGTTTGGTGAGACCCTCGTCGGTTGCGTCGAGGAGAGCGATCCCCACCGTGGTGAATCGTTCGAGAGACGACAGAAGCGCCTGCAGCCCCTCTTTTTGATTCGCCAGAACAGCGGACGCATCATCGAATGAATCGAGAAAACGCTCGAGGATCGCCTGGTTCGCGAGCGCGTTCTTAGAGAAGTCGTCCAGCGAGTCGATGGCCGAGGCGATATCACCCTTGCGGCTGACGAGGACGTCGGAGAACTGCCTCAGACGGCTGAGCACCTCTTTGAGGTCCCCGGCGTTGTTGCGCAGGATCTTGGCCTGAGCCGTCGTGAACGTGTTGATCTGGTGGAGGTTGCCGACGCCTACGACCTCGGCCAGCTCGGCGAAGACGTCTTCGAGTTCGGTTGCCTTCGAGGTCCTGTCCACCCCGATGATGTCGCCGTCCTGCAGGAAGGGGGGTCCGTCGGAGAGAGGCTTGAGGTCGATGAATTTCTCACCCAGCAGTGAGGTCGTTCTTACGACCGCCTCGAGATCGCTGGGGATCTTGTGTTTTTCGTCGATGCACATGGTGATTCGCGCGTGCCACTTCTCGTGGTCGAGCTCGATCTCCGGAATCGACCCGATCTTGACGTCCGAGGACTGGACGTTTGCGGCCTGAACCAGGTCGCCCACTTGCTCGAAGAACGCGATGACCTCGGTCCCGTCACATCCGGTCGTGACTCCTAGGGCCGCGCAAGACGAAGTCAGAAGGCCGGAGGTGATTAGGAGCGCGACTCGCCGGATCACCTACGACACCCCCAGGAAGTTGAGGAGGCCGCCGGCCCATGATCCGACCCTTTCGCCGAAGCTGGGCGAGGGCGGTGGGACGATCGCGCCGCCTGCCGCGCTCCCGGAAAGACCGGTCCCGGTCAAGGCGTCGACCTCTGGAGCGTTCAACTCATCGAGAAGTTGATCCACGAGTTGATCCGGCAGTCCGTCGAGAAGGTCGTCGAGGGCGTCGGGGTCGTCAAGGGTGTCGCCGAGTTCACGGCATTTCTCGGCGAGTTCTTCGAGGTTCTCCTTGAGAGGCTTGAGGAGCTCGTCCTTTGCATCTTGGGGAATGCCGATGTCCTCGATGCGACGTATCTGACGTTTCACCTCGCGCACGCCCCTGTCGCAGTTGAGTTCGATCTCGGGCACGATGTCGGGACTGAGGGGTGGAGCGGACCCCCTCGGGCCGGAGGGTGCCGGTTGTGGTGCGCCGGCCTCACCCGGATTCGGGCAGATCTCCTTCTCCAGTTGCTCCAAGAGATCCCGGATGATGTCGTCGAGAGGCGGAGGGAAATCGTCGGGATCGATGGGGAAATCGTCGAAGTCCTCGCAGAGGGCCGCCGTGTTGCGGTTGCTGCGAACGTCTACTGCTCTTATCTCTCCCGCGTGGTAGGCGTTCCGCAAACCCTCGCCCACCACTCCGAGCCACGCCAGCGATTCCTCGATTGACTCCTGGTTCTTGAGAATTATCGGAGTGATGCGCGCCGCTTTCGTCAACACCGACGAGAGGGTTGAGCTGTTGTCCTTAACCAGGTCGCTCAACTCGTCGGTGACGTCGCCAAGCTTGCTCAAGGTGCCCGTGAGGTCGTCTCGGTTGGACGCGAGGAACCGCATCACAACGGCGAAGTTACGATTGAGAGTCGCGATGGAATCGGCCCTCGGCGCGAGCTTTCTGAACAGTCCGTCCAGGTTGGTGAGCAACCCCGAGATGTCGTCTCTCGCTCGGGCCAGCGTTTGGGTTAGCTGAGCCCCGTTGATGAGGGTGCCCTTGAGATCCTGCTCCCGCCCCTCGAGGGCTTTGTCGAGTGCAACGATCAGTTCTCCCAGCGATCCGAGTTCGCCTTCGCCCTCGGGCCTGAGCGCGTCGAGCAATTTCTTGAGCTGCTTGAAGACGTCGTCCAGCTCGGCGGGTATGACCGTTCGCGACGCGTCAATGGTTGCCCCGTCCGGAAGAGCAGGGCCTCCCTGATAGGTGTCGAGTTCGATGTAGCGGTCGGAGATGACCGATATCGGCACGATCTCCGCCTGAGTGTCCGCGGGGATCTTGTATTTTGAGTCGACGACCATCTCGATGCGGACCGTTCTCCCCTGGGGGTCGACCTCGGTCACTTTCCCGATCGCGACACCCAGTTGGGTCACGTCTGAGTTCTTGAACAGGCCGATTGCTTTCTCGAAGTAAGCGGTGATCTCGTAGTTGTCGTCGTCGCCCTGAAACTGGATCCAGCCGACGACGAGCAAGCCGACCATGCAAAGCGCCGTGATCGTCGATGTGATGGTCTTGGCCAGTCTCGACATCGTCTACTCGTCCTGCTCGCAGCTCTCGACGAGGATGATGGCGCAGTCGTAGATGTCGCCCCACCTTCCCTGACTGAATACTTTTCCGAAATAACGGGACGATGGGCCCGAGTACTCGAACGCCATGTCCAGGTGCTTGACGTTTCTCTCGAGAACCGACAGAGCCCGCTCGAGCCTTCGAAGGATGATGTCGGCATTTCCGCGGTTCGTGCGGAGGACCCTCACCAATTGGTCGGACATGAACTGTGCCGACTCGAGCAAAGAGTCGATCTCCTCCTGTTGGTCCACCACGGTCTCCAGGACGACGTTTGAAGCGTCGATGAGACGCACGAGTTCGTCTCCCTCGTCCCGCAGGAAGCCGGTCAACTCGTTGCTCTGCGCGAGCAGCGAGGTGAGATCGTCTTGTTTTGCGTTCAGGCTGGTGCCGAGGTCGTTCAATCCCTTCAACGCGACCCCGAGCTCGTCCTCGGTCACCTCGACCAGGGTGGCGAGCTCCCGAAGCATGTCGTTCAAGGCGGGACCATCCAGTTCCTCGAGCACGCCGGTTCCCTCGTTGGATGCCTGATAGATCTCGTAGGGGATGGCCGTTCGCTCGAGGGGTATTCGATCCCCGTCCTCCATGAAGGGTTGACCGCCCCGGCCCTCGATGTCGACGAACTTCGTCCCGAGGATGGTGGCAAGTTTGATCTCCGCGAACGCGTCGTCGGGTATCTCTATGCCGTTGTCGATTTCCATCGTCACCCGAACGCGGTCCGAGACCAGCTCGACGTTGCTGATGGTGCCGACCTTGATTCCGGCAACCCGGACCTGGTTTTCGGGGTTCAGTCCGGCGGCGTTCTCGAAGTCGGCGGTGAGCTCGTAGGCCTGTTTGACGAACGGCAGCTTGTCGATCGAGAAAGCAAAGACCATGCCGATCGTGATCCCGATGATGGACAGGATCCCAATTAGTATCGGGGAGCGCTCGCGGAAGTTCTTCACGCTCATTGCTGACAGGTCCCCGGAATCCCAGGCGGCAGGTCTTCGAAGGGCGGAATGAACTCCCCGGCCTCCGGACAGAGATTGATCACGTAGAGGTTCCAGTACTCGCCGTACGATTGTGACCTCGCCGTCGCAAGCAAGACCTCCTTAAGGTTCTTTGCAATCCGGTCGAGCGAGCCGAGCTCGTCGTCCACGATGCCCAAGACGAAGGCGAGGTCTTTGAGGTCTTGCTTGATGTTGTCCTCGTTCTTGATGAGGAACTCACCGAAATCTCTCGACGCCGTGTCGAGTTTGACAATGGCTCGCTTAAGCGTCGGAGTAACGTCGGCCAGGGCCTCCATTAACTCCGTGAAGCGGTCGATGCCCACCCCCAGCTCACCGGATTCCCTGTTGAGCAGTTTCGCCAGTTGATCGAGATCGGTGATCAAACGGCTGAGGCGATTCCCCCCACCGGTCAAGGTTTGGGCGAGTTCCCCGAAGTTACCGAGCACCGCTTCGAAATCGGCCTCTCGCCCCTTGAACACCTCGAGTACGGCACGGGCCACCGTGTTGATGTCCTCGGGATTCGTCGTCTGGATAAGAGGTCGAAGACTGTTGAACACGATCGACAGATCCAGCGACGGTGTCGTTTGAGCCACCGGGACGACCTCACCCTCCTCGAGCATGTCTGAAGACGGCACATCCGCTCGATCGATGTTGATCACGCGCTGACCCACGAGGTTGCGATACTTGATTGTGAAGCGCGAGTTCTCAGGGATCTGAACGTCTCCGTTGACCTCCATCGTGATAAGGGCGTTTCCATCTTGGACCTCGAAGCTCACGACCTTTCCGACGTTGACGCCGGCGATTTTCACGAGGTCGCCACTCAGCACCCCGGTCGCATCCGAGAACAGCGCCTTGACCTGATAGTTGCTCGCAAAGAACGAGATGTTTCCGATGATCGAGGCCAGCCCGAGAGTTATCAGAATCGTGAACACCGTGAATGCGCCCAGTTTCAGGCCGGTGCCCCTCATCGCTTCGCCTCGCCGCCGACGAGTTCAGCCGGTGGAAGGTAAAGCCGGCCCAGGTCGTTGGAGGCCGAAACGCCCGCCTCCTCGAGCTCGGTGCCCGAAACGGTCATCGACTCCGAGGATGAGGAGCCTCTCGGCTTCGGCCTGTCCTTCTTGGTGTAGTGGCCCTGGGACTCCGAGAAGAGGTTATGCACTCGCCAGCACCGGCCCGGTACCTCATCCCCGACGCTTGTCCCCAGTGTGGGATCGTCAGCCTGGCGATAGCGGCAGTTGTGGTTGAGGTTCCTGATCCAGGCCGCGTTGAACTGCGGCAGCACCTTCAAGAGCACGTCCAGGTCCTCGCTTCTCGCCGCCAGGATCCCGATCACCGTCGCTCCCCGGTCGACCATCCTTGTGATGTCGGTGAACCGGGTCGAGAACAGCAGCGTTAGTTCGTCCAGGAGGCGAGGAACCTTTTCGAAGTTCTGGGCAATTAGTTGCTCTTTGTCGATCGTGAAGCGCTGGACCAAGTCGAGCTTGTCCAGGGCGGCGAACAGGTCGTCGTCGACGTCTTTCAACGTCTCACCGGTATCGCTGAGCTGAGTAAGGCTCTTGTTGAAAAGACCCTCGTTCTCGTTGAGAGGTCTCAGAGCTTCGATTCCTGCTTCCATTGCACGGATGGCCGCGTCTTCGTGTCCCACGAACCCCGCGTTGAGAGCCTCGAGGACGGCTGCCAGGTCTTCCGGATCGACCGACTCCAACAACGGAAGGGCGGTGTTCAAGATCGTTTCGACCTCGAGAGGATCGATGGTCTCGTCGTCGGGGATGACGTCGTCCTCCGCCAGCCGTGCTTTTTCGGGGTCATCCGGATACAGGAGCTCGACCCATTTTTCGCCGAAGACGGTCTTGGCTCTGATCTGGGCACCGACGTTGGCCGGGATGTCGTCCTGGCTGTCGGGGAAGATCCCCATGGTGATCCTGCAGTTCTGGCCGACCTCTCTCTCGATTTCCTCGATCCGGCCCACGAGGACGCCCCGGAGTTTCACGTCCCCCCTCACCCTGATCCCCTGGCCGCAATTCGAGAACTCGGCAAAGGCGGGAACGTAGGTGTTCGTCAGACCGCCGTTGACCAGCACGTATCCGGTCAGCCCGAACGATCCGACGACGAGAGCGAGGGCGACTATCCCTATCAGTACCTGCCGCAACCTGGTTATGGCGGTTCTTCCCTCCTGTGTTGGGGACGCTTAGCCCGCAATCCGGACGGTGTCCGAGACTCCCCACATGAACGACGACATCATTAGGTTCAGTACGTTCACGGCCACGATCGAGGCCCGGATCGCCTTGCCCACCGCGATCCCGACTCCTGCGGGCCCGCCGCTCGCGTTGAACCCGTAATAGCAATGGATCAACGCCACCGCGACGGCGAAGACAGCCGCTTTGATCAACGAATAGAGGACGTCTATAGGCGGCAGGAACAAGGAGAAGTAATGCGTATAGGTGCCGCCGGACAGGCCGAGCAGCTCGGTCACGACGAGTTCGGTTGCGATGTATGAAGAAAACAACGAGATCAGATAAAGCGGTGTGATGGCTACGAGGGCCGCGATGATTCTCGACGAGACGAGATACGGAACCGGTCTGACGGCCATGACCTCCAGAGCGTCGATCTCTTCGTTTACTCGCATCGCCCCGAGCTCTGCGGTGAAGCCGGCCCCTACCTGGGCGGCGAGGGTTACGCCGGCGATGAGCGGCGTGATCTCCCGGGTATTGGCGAAGGCCGAAACGAATCCCGTGAAAGCCTCGGCCCCGATCAACTGAAGGCCTTTGAAGCCCTCCAGCCCGACCTGGGTGCCCGTGAAGAAAGCCATGAAGAAGATGACTCCGGCGGTCCCGGCTCCAACGATCAGGGCGCCGGCGCCCAGCGTGATCTCGGAGATCAGCCGAGAGACCTCGCCAAAATGGCGCGTCGCCGGAACGACGTCCGCAAGCGACTTGGCCATGAAGGTGAGTTGCTCGCCGATCCCCGCGAGAGAATCGACGCCGCGGTTGAGTACACGCCCCGGGAGGCCGAACGTCCTCTGCAGCCTGCCTGCAGCCTGTGCCACTAGATCACCCGAACTTTTGAGGGACGATTGCGAAATTCGCAATCGTCACGGGCGGTTTTTCTCGGGATCGAATACATATCGGTCATCCGAACTTTTGAGGGACGATTGCGAAATAAAGCGCCGTCAGGATGAAGTTCACAAAGAAGATCAACATGAACGTCACGACCACAGATCGGTTGACGGCATCGCCCACGCCTTTGGGCCCGCCCTTCGCGTAGAACCCGAAGTAAAGGGCGACCATCGCCGCCACGAGACCAAACACGCCCGCCTTCATGATGGCCACGACCAGGTCCGCGGTCTGGGCGAGTAACGAGAAAGACGCAAGGTATGCGCCGGGAGTTCCTCCCTGAATCACCACGTTGAAGAAGTAACCGCCGGCGATTCCTGCCACCGAAACGAACCCGTCCAGAAGCATCGCTACGAAGATCGCCGCCCAGATTCTCGGAACGACGAGAGTGGCAATTGGGTTAACGGCGAGAACCTCCATGGCCGAGATCTCGTCCCGGATCTTGCGGCTGCCGATGTCTGCGCACATCGCCGATCCGCCGGCCCCCGCAATCAGTAGGGCGGCGACGATCGGAGCGGCCTCCCTGACGACCGCCAGCACCATGGCCGCGCCCGTTTGCGATTCGGCTCCGAGCTGACGGGCGACGTTTCCCACCTGGAGCGCGATCGTCGCCCCAAAGGCGATCGAGACCAGAACCGCCGGAAGCATCGAGACGCTCGCGATAAACCACGACTGGCGGATGAACTCGCGCCATGGATACGGAGGTTTCCACATGATGCGGAACGCTTCGAGGGTGATCGCGAACATGTTGCCCGTCTCGGTCACGAGCGACCGCGCCGCGGTGGCCATCAGAGAGCCCTGTCGCCGGCGGAGAACTGCGATGTGATGTTGACTGTCACCCCTGCTTTCTCCTCGGGGCCGTACCCGCCTCCTGCGGCGCGCCCGCTTCGCGCTCGACTTCCTCGGTCTCCTCGGCCGTCATCCCGGAGGTGCTGCGCGGGGCCTCGCCCCGCCGTTGCTCCGCGCTTTCTCCTGCACCGAGATCGGCCTTCGTCGAGTCTTTCTCCTCGGACATGCCGATGGGTCCCTCGGTGTCACCCGACAGAAACTGGCGCACAACAGGTATATCGGACTCGAACATGTCCTTGGCCGGCCCGAACCGGACGAGCTGGCGCCGGTAAAGCATTCCGATGTAGTCCGCGACTCGCCGAGCGGTGGCGATGTCGTGCGTGACCACCATGAAGGTTGAGTTCAATTGGCGGTTCAGGTCGATGATCAATTCGTTGAGGAAGGCAGTTCTCACCGGGTCGAGGCCCGAGTCCGGCTCGTCGAAGAGAATGATTTCAGGATCGAGTACCAACGCCCTGGCGAGACCGGCCCGCTTCTTCATTCCCCCGGAGATCTCTCCCGGGAGTTTCTTCTCGGCCCCCCCCAGCCCGACCATCCCAAGCTTGTCGTCGATGATCTGCTTGATCTCGCGTTCGCCCTTCTTGGTGTGCTCGCGCAGGGGGAATGCGACGTTGTCATAGATATTCATCGATCCAAACAGGGCACCATCCTGGAAGAGAACTCCGAACTTCCTCCGGACCTCGTAAAGCTCTTTTTCGCTCAAGGAGGGGACGTTCTTTTCTCCGATCCACACCTCCCCGCGATCCGGTTTCAACAGACCGACGAGATGTTTCAAAAAGACGCTCTTGCCCGTACCCGACGGCCCGAGCATCAGGGTGATGGCCGACTTCGGAACATCGAAGGTGATGTCTTCGAGCACGGTCTGGGGCCCGAAGGATTTCGTCAGGTTCTTAACGCTGATCTCGACTTCAGGCATGCTCCACACCCCAATTGATCGACTCGAGGGGACGTCGTCCCCCCTGAAAAAAGGCGGACCAAAGCGTAACCCGGTTACGTAGAGTATTTGCCCGACCACGCCCATTTCCTGCCTGATGGGGCCCATTAGCGGAGCGAGGGAGGCGGCCCTTCGCCCTCTGATTTTAGTTCGAGGCTCGCTTAGCTCCCGCGCGAGGCGACGTGAGCCCAGCGCAGCTTGTGGTCCGAGTAGAAGCCTGGGGATGACGGGTTGCTCGTGTATCCGGAGGAGTGGACACCCGAATTCACGACGTCCGCAGTGGCGTAGATCAAGTCGATCGCCTTGCCAATCCGCTCATGGAGGGCCCAAAAGGTATCCACGTAGGAGTGGGCGTAGAGGACCTTGTGGTGGCCCAGAAATCGATCGGGATCTTCCACGCAGACATCGAAGTCGATAGAGCTGGGGCACTGGGACAGGTTGAAGTCTCCTCCAATCACCTTGACCATCGCTTCGTCGGTGCCGTATTTCTGGTTTAGAGCCTCCGATATGTCCCCGACCCAGTTCTCCTTGTAGCGCTCGGCGAGGTTATGGCTTCTGAACAGCTTGTTCAACGTGAAATGGACGCTTACCAGCGGGACCACGAGGCCTGTTTTCTTCTCCACGGCCTTGACGAAGGCGTGTTTATGGATCTCGGCTTTCTCGCCTTTGGCCATGTCGCCCTGAGCGATCCTCGTGGTGAAGTAGCCCCCGCTGTCGGCCTTCCGCATTGTCTCCGAGTTGAGCAGGATGCCTGTATCCTTTTTCGTCACGGTTCTGGAGGTCTGGCTCCAGGGCTCGACCCCCGGCGGCGCCGCGAGGACGTAGCGGTCACCCGACTTCTCGCTGAGGTAGCCCCTGATCTTTTTCGCGCTCTTGGCTTTCACCTCCTGCAGAAGGATGACGTCCGGGCGCTTGGGCGCGACCTTCAGGGCCTTTTCGGCGAACACACGCGTCTCTCGCATGTCGGTGGTGTCCGCGCCATAGGCCTCCTGCATGTTGATCGTGACCACCAGGATTCGGCCGGGGTCGGTGCGAGGGGCGGCCTTCGCCTTTTCACCCCAAAGCGCCGCCGTAAGGGCTCCCCCGAAAAGGCTCGCGACAACCAGTGCCCCCAGATATGAGCGTGTCCTTGCCGTGGTCGTCATTTTTGTCGGTCGACCTTCCCGTTCCCGGCGTCAACTTTCTCTTGGGGTTTATCGGCCGCATCTGGGGACGACCGAAGTCCCTGGTAGAGCGCCGCTACAATCCCGAGCGATGGATTTCCGAGATAGTCCCGAAGAGGCCGCCTTCCGCTCCGAGCTTCGGGACTGGTTAAGCGAGAACCTGCCGCCGGATCGTCCCCTGCTGAGCCCTTCACGAACCAGGAACGAGGCCGTGTCCAGAGAGTGGAGCAAGAAGCTCTACGAAGCGGGCTATGCGGGTCTCACTTGGCCCAAGGAGCATGGAGGCAGCGGCGCCCCCTATACCCACCAGGCCATCCTCCTGGAGGAGGTGGCGAAAGCGGAGGCCCCCGAGCACATTGGGCTCATCGGGCTGGGGATGGCGGGGCCCACGATCATCGCCCACGGCACCGAGGACCAAAAGAAGTCCCATCTGAGCAAGATTCTTTCCGGCGAGGAGGTGTGGTGCCAGGGATTCTCGGAGCCGGGATCGGGATCCGACCTCGCCTCGCTCAAGACCAGGGCGGCGAGGGACAACGGACACTATGTCGTCAACGGTCAAAAGGTGTGGTCGTCATTTGCTCACATCGCCGATTACTGCATTCTCGTCGCCAGGACCGACCCCGACGTCCCTAAGCACCGGGGCATCACATACTTCTTGGTGGACATGCATTCGCCGGGGGTCGAGGTCCGGCCCCTCCGCCAGATCACCGGGGACCCAGAGTTCAACGAGATCTTCTTCACCGATGTCCGGGTGCCGGTCGAAAACGTCCTCGATGAGGTCAACAACGGGTGGAAGGTGGCGATGACCACCCTGCTCCACGAGCGCGGGACGCTCGGCTTCGCCCTCACGGCCCGGCTCGAGGTGGCGACGCGCAAGTTGGTAAAGCTCGCCAAGGAAGTGGGTATTGCGGACGATCCCATGATTCGGGATCGCCTCGCCCGGCAATGGGTCGATCTACAGGGGCTCAAGTTCACCAACTACAGAGCGCTGACGACCCTGGTCAAGACGGGGGTGCCGGGACCGGAGGGCTCCGTGGCGAAGCTCCACTGGTCGGAATCCAATCAGCGGCTCACGAAGCTCGCCCTCGAAATGCTCGGCCCCGTCTCGCAACTGGACGGAGAGGCCGGCGTGTGGAGCGGGTACTGGCAGTACCAGCAGCTGCGCAGCCGTGGGAACACCATCGAGGCCGGCACGTCGGAGATCCTGCGCAACATCATTGCCGAGCGCGTGCTCGGTCTGCCGCGATCGAGATGAGAAAGACGGCCTAAGTGGACTTTGCCTTCAACGAAGAACAGGAGATGTTGCGATCTCAGGCGCGCTCCTTTCTGTCCGAGAAGCTGCCCCCCGAAAAAGTCGTCGAGCTCGCCGAATCGGAAGAGGGATGGGACCGCTCTCTGTGGCGAGCCATGGCCGAGCTGGGATGGACTGGCCTTTCGATACCCGAGGACCAGGGCGGATCCGGAATGGGATTTTTGGAGGAGGCGGTTCTGTTCGAGGAATTCGGCTACGCCGCGGCTCCGGGGCCTCACTTCTCCACTCTGGCGCTGGCCCAGCCTCTTCTCAGCAATGCCCCGGAGGACCTGGCGCGGATCGCGGCGGGCGAGGTTGTGGCGACCGTCGCCTGGGCGGAGCCGGGCGCCGGCTATCTGGACGATCTCTCCGGGATCTCGACGAAGGCCGAGAGGACCGGCGACGGATGGATCCTGACCGGCGAGAAGCTTCTCGTCGTAGATCTGGGACTTGCGGATCGGATCGTGGTGGTGGCGGCGGCGAACGGCTCGACCGGGCTGTGGGTGGTTTCCGGCGATGCCGAGGGGGTCTCGAGGAAAGTTCACTCCACCATGGACTCGGCGCGGCGACTGGGAACTCTCGAGCTGACTCAAGCGCGGGCCGACCTGGTGGCGAAGCTTTCAGATGCCGCCCAATCGATACGGAGAATGCGGCTCCGGGCCCTCGCCGCACTGGCGCTGGAGGCCGTCGGCGTGGCGCAAAAGGCGTTGGAGCTCGCAACCGATTACGCCAAAGAACGGCGCCAATTCGACAAACCGATCGGTACTTACCAGGCCGTGTCGCATCAGATCGCCGACACCTATATGGAGGTAGAGCTGGCGCGGTCTCTTGCCTACTGGGCGGCGTGGTGCGTGGCTGAGGAAGACGACCAGGCACCGAGCGCGGTCTCCGCCGCGAAGTCCGCCGCCGGCGAAGCCGCGGTAGCGGCATGTGAAAGGTCCATACAGGTGCACGGCGGGATGGGGTTCACCTGGGAGCACATCCTCCACCGTTATTACAAGCGCGCCCAATGGATCGAGTCTTTCGAGGGATACGGGACGCGTCAGCGGGCCGTTCTTGCAGCGGCGTTGCTTGATGAGTGAGTCGATCACGGAAGTTGTTTCGCGTGTAGCGGTCGCGAGCACCCCAGCGCCGAGGCGCATTTCACTCCGATAATCGGTCGCGGTTCCAACGCTGGTCGGCGAGACGCACTTATAGTTGAGTTTCGATGGGTGAAACCACTGCCGGCCTCATCGAGCAACTTCCCGGGCGATTTCTCGCTCATAAATACGACCTACCCCGAACCACGTTCCGACTGAAGGTCGGCCGCACCATCCGCGACGTGGTCGTGGAAGACGGGACCTGTGAGGTCCGTCGGGCCGCCGGCGACGCCGACGCCGAGATCATCACGGACCCCGTGACCTGGCGGGCTATGGACCGAGGGCGGATGTCGGGTGTCGAGGCGTTCGCGCTCCGACGGCTGTCGGTGCGCGGCAGCATCGAGAAGTCCTTGTGGTTCGAACCGATCTTCGAAAGGCGATCCGGCGGTGGCTTTCGTTACGAGATCCAGCGCGTGAGCCTGGGCGGCACCGAACTGGAAGTTCTGTCGGGCGGCGACGAGGAAAATCCACCGCTGGTGTTGATCCACGGGCTCGCCGCGACAAAGGCGTCGTGGCTCCCTGTGGTTCCGGCCCTGGCGAAGAATCACAAGGTTTACGCGATCGATCTTCCGGGCTTTGGTGCCTCGTCGAAACCGTGGGGCCGCTACGACGCGGAATTCTTCGCCGAGCACGTCTTGCGGTTTCTTGAAGTCACGGGCCTCCGGCGCGCCTATATCGCAGGCAACTCGATGGGGGGCCGGGTCGCGATGGAGGCGGCGCTGCTGGAACCGGAGAGAGTCGCGGCGATTGCCTGCCTCTGTCCGGCCGCGGCGTGGAGACGCCGTCCGGCGCTGCAACTTGTAAAGCTGCTACGCCCCGAGTGGGGCATCAGCATCTTTAAGCTGCCGCGGCAAACCCTGCGGGAGAACCTCATGCAGTTATTCGCCGACCCCACGCGTATCGAGGACGACTGGTACGACGCGGCGATCGACGACTTCCTGAACTACTGGCGAAGCCCATGGGCTCGGCTCGCGGTGTTCTCGGCTGCGCGCAACATCTATCTCGATGAGCCCGACGGGGATGACGGCTTTTGGTCGAGACTGAAGAAGATGAAGCCGCCGGCCTTATACATCTACGGAAGCAAAGACGTCTTGGTTACGGCACGCTTCGGCAGGATGGTGAGCAAGAGCCTTCCGAGCGCTAACGTCGAGGTCTGGCCCGACTGCGGGCACGTGCCGCAACTCGAGCATCCCGACCGGACCGCCAAGACGATGCTCGATTTCTTTTCGAAGGTCGGCCGCGCCGCCAGGGCCGGCTGACACCGGGAGAACCGACAAGAGGCCAGCTGACTGGTGACCTAAAGGAACGCACTCTCGCCCGTCAAGGCCCGGCCGATTATCAACTTCTGTATCTGACTCGTGCCCTCGTAAAGCGTCGCCACACGGGCGTCGCGCAGGTACTTGCCGACCGGAAACTCGTCGATGTATCCGTACCCGCCGTGAA
>JALZEK010000065.1 GCA_030862065.1 Actinomycetota bacterium
ATGTGGCGGGCACCAAGCTCGAGTTGGGGGCGGCGGACGATGCTCGCCTTGCCATCGACGCGCTGGCCGCGCTCGTAAACGGGTTGGGGGCCGAGCTCCAGGGGGCCGAAGCGCCGCTGCGCCAAACGCTCGCGCAGCTACAGATGGCCTACGCGCAACGGGCCGGAGGCCCGGTCGCTCCTCCGGAAGGGCCCGTCCGGCCCTAGTGTTCTCGCGGTCATGACGTAGTCGCGGACGTTTTGTGCGCTTACGGGGCCCATATAGGGCCCCGAAAGCACGGAGAAGCTGGAAAGGCGGATGGTTCCGCCCGAGGCACGCCGCCCTTCCTTGAGTTTCGCCTCGGCATCTTGCAGTGGGACGGCTAGGGCAGAGGCCCCTTGAGAAAGATGTCCCGCCCGGGGTTCGTATCGTCGTCCACAAGGTTTGTCGCATCGCTGCTGAAGGCGACATAGCCGCCGTTGGCAGACAGAGTTGACCAGTCCGCGATCGATTCATTAGAGGGCTCACCCGCGGCATTGGAATCAATGAGCATCGTGCTATCCAGCTCGCGGTCCCTTCTGTAGATGTGGGAGATACCATCTGACGGCATGTCCTGCATCGGAAGGTTGGTCGAGATGAAGAGCATGAATCGACCCGAAGCCGAGATACCATGGATTCCGGCGCCTTTGGGCGATTGTTCTTCCGAGGTACCCACGCTCACAAGTGACGTCTCGCCGCTACGACGGTCTCGCACGAAGACATCGCTACGCCTCTTGTTGGTGTCAGGCCTGGAGAGATTAGTGGCCCCGGAGGCGAAAGCGACAGAGCGCCCGTTCGCCGAGATCGTGCCATAGACGCTCCAGCCGTTGCCCTGTCGCCCGTTGGAGTTCACACTTACCAGTCGCGTGCGTCCCGTCTCCATGTTGTGAACGAACACATCGGTGGCCTCGTTATCGTCGTCGGGGACGAGATTCGTGGCGTCAGAATGAAAGGCGACCAGATTGCCGTTACCTGAGATAGTCGCATAATGACTTGGACTATTTGCCTGACGGCCTCGCGAGTGGACGTTTACTCGGCGGGTCTTGCCGGAGACCGTGTCGTGCCAGAATATGTCTGAGTGGTTGTTGGTATCGCCCCGCACCAGGTTGGTTGCATGCGAGCTGAAGACGACATAACGTCCGCTTCTTGATATATCTTCACTTCCGCTGGAGTCGTCAGCTTCAGCCCCGGAAGAGCTGACACTGACCCTCGTGATCTGCTGGGTCACGAGGTTCTTGACGAAGACGTCGTAATAACAATCCTCGCCTCGTGCCGCCGGGTCGCAACTCCCGGAGTTGGTGTCATTGGGTACCAGGTTCGTAGATGACGAGCTCACAAGCGCTGTCGTCCCGTCCGCAGATATGTCGCCTGCAACTCCGCCTCGGTCGCCGATCTCACCGGTGGAACTAGAGCTGATAACGGAAAGGGTTCCCGCCGGCCGATCCCGTAGGAAAGCGTCTGTCGTCCCGTTCAGGTCGCCGCCGACAGCTGTCACCGCCGAGGAGAAGGTGACCATCGTTCCATCGCGTGAAACTGAAGGGTTGTAGCCGTCGATCTGGGCCTTGTTGTCATCTCGGCTGATGATGCGGATCGCGGCGGATGACGTTGAGCCAGCAGCTGCACTGCTCACGAGCATGAGCGTAGCCAGGCCAGGGAGTACGACAATGGTCACTAGGTTGCGTCGTGTTCGCGAGATCTTTATGGATGAATCGGGCGGCGGGAGGCTTCTCATGGCATGTATCCTTCCTGAATGACCTCGAAATCATTGAAGGTCACCGTCCCGGCGCAGGATAGACTGTCCGGGACGAGTACATTGTCGTCTCCGCCTCCTGGCGCAGCGTCAGGACCAAACCTCCACAAATTCGTCCTGCCTTCGGCAACCAGATTCTCGACTCTAAGACCCACGTGCGCCGAATCGGGATTGTCGCTGTCGCCCGTCTGGTCTGTGATGTAGGCGCCGTATTTCTTGAACGCCTCGTAGACGATCTTGGCACCGGGGCTGCACATCGAGAGCGACGTACCTGCCTTCAGCCGGATCCTGGTCCCTTCTGCCGGAACCGTGCACGGCGCAGGTACACCGCTGCACGATCCGAAGGCCCCGTCTTCGGTGCCCTCCATGGGGAAAAAGAAGTCGACGGGGCGGGTTCCCCAAATCGCAATCTGTAATGCATGGTGGATCGCGCCGGCTCGGTATTCTGCCCAGCGGATCACGTCCGTCATGGAGGTGATCCCTCGATGTCCGCGGTTGGTCACGGGCGCAGTACCGTAGACCGTGGCGGGGATCACTCCTCCATTCTCGTGCGTGTTCCAGTATTTGGCCATGCCATTGGAGGCAAGCTCAAACGTATCTGTCCCGCCGGCGTACCATTGGCCGTTGTAGTAGCAGGCCGCGTGGAGCGCAGCGGCCAAGCCCTCGATCCCGGCCCGGTCGGGATCGTCCCAAGACTTGTCGATCACGAGGAGCTGCGCGTCATTTGTCGAATCAGGGTAGTTCGGGCTGTAACCATCCGGATGAGCACCGGCGGGAATTCGTACCTGGAGAGTGGGGTAGTCAAAGGTCTTTCGCGACCCGAGGCCGTCGCACGCATCTGAGTGCAGGTTTGGGTCGTCGAGTCTTCGGATCGTGTACAGCTGGTCGGCCGCCTGGGAGAAGTATACGGGGAGCCCGTACTCGCTATCGTTTTCCTCATCATAATCAGAGCCGGCTCGGGGAGCACCATGCAGCTTGGCAAAGTCTGGCCCCTGCTTCTTCATCAGGTAGTTGATGATCCCTGCGGAGTTGGTTGACAAAGGCGCTGCCTTGACCCCCTTGTTCCAGAAGGAGTCCGATCGGTATGCGCGGTAGACGCTCTGGACGATGAGTTTGGCCGCGGGACGATCTGGATGGTCTCTCGATGCAAACTTCGTTACGTTGCCTCCGCCCGTTCTAAAGCCAAAGGAGTAGATGCCCGAGCCCGTGGCTTTGAGGTCCTCTGTCACGTCGAGCTTGTAAGAAACCAGCGGATCCGTCGCCCCCGTTTCGTCAAGCTCATCTCCCATGGCGGGCTTGTTATTCCAATTTAGGGTGGCCTCGTTCCATTCGTTGTCCTCTGTGACACCACGGATCGTTCTGACGTGGACGCCGTCATCGTTGTCTTCGGTCATTAGCAGCTTCACTTCGGCTGAGGTCACAACGTAGTTGGCTGGGAGCCGAAGGTTGAATTTGACGAAGCCCCACCTCAGAGCATCGGTAGTTCCGTCGAGGAAGACTTCCCGCTCGGATCCTGACGTCTTAGTGGGGTTGGCTTGAACGGCGTAGGTATCCTCGATGGCGCTCGTCTTTTTGGTGATGCGGCGATCGCCGCCCGATGTGGGCGCCGACACTGATGTTCCGGATTCCACCACGGACTCTTCGCTATCAGCTTCGACGGAGGCGAGGCCCGGCGGAATGGAAAGCGCCAATAAGAGAACTATCGCTAAAGATCCTCTTCCCGATCGATGTATCGACATGATCCCCCGCCCCCGTTGCCTCCGCTACATATGACCTTTCCAAGCTAGTGGGGCGCTACCTCGACTTCTATACGTAATGTTGGCAGTTTTCGGAGGTCTCAGGTCACAAACTCAACGATGGGTCGCGCAAAGTGATACGCCGTAGAGAGCGATCGCGGGCGCGGAACTCCCTGTGCTGGTGCTGTGTGGTTATGGGTCCCATATAGGGCCCCGAATGCAAGCAGAAGCTGAAAACGGGGGTCGGGTCCGCGTCGCGGCGGCGATCAGGGCACGATCTTCGTCAGGGGCAGCTCGACGATGTCTTCGGCGCCCAGCTGCTTCAGCTTCGGGATCAAGATGTTGATGGCCGTCTTGTCCACGATCGTCTCGACCGCGTAAAAGCCAGGCTCGGCGAGCTTCGAGACCGTGGACGCCCGCATCGCCGGCAGGGCCTCCACCACCTCGTCCAGTTGCTCGGCCTTGACGTTCAACTTGACGAGGACACGTCTCCGAGCGGCCAGAGCGCCGCGCAGAAGAATCGTCAGCTTGTCGATCGCCCGTCGCTTGACCGGGTCGGCATACGAGGAGCGGTTGGCTATCAGCTGAGTCGATGATTCGAGAAGGACGTCGACGATCTCCATTCCGTGTCGCGCAGCATGGAGCCGGTCTCGGTCAGGTCCACGATGGCGTCGACTATCTCGGGGACCTTGGCCTCGGTGGCCCCGTAGGGCAGAACTCATATGGGGATGCCGAGTTTTTCGAAGTAGGCCTTGGTGAGGTTGGGGAACTCGGTCGAGACCCGCGCCCCGGCAGGCACCTCTTTTCCCGACGCGATCCCCGAGTCGCGGTACGGCGAGGACGATCCGCACCGGTCAATCCGTCTGTTGGAGTGGGCAAGAGACGTGACGCGTTCCACGTCGGCTCCGGTCTCCTGGATCCAGTCCTCACCACCCACGCCCACGTCGAAGAAGCCATCGTCGGCGTGGGTGGGGATCTTCTGAGGTCGCAGGATGGCGACGGACTCGATGCGGGGGTCGGTGACCGTCCCGCGGTACTCACGATCCGACGCCCGCGACATGCGCAGGTCGGCGGTCTCGAACAGCTCCAGCGTTGGGCTTCGAGGGAGCCCTTCGGTAAGACGGGTTTCAGCACGCTGGGCTAGAGGTCCTCGGCCCGCTTGGGTAACGAGGCGAGAAGGTTGACCATCTCTACCGCGGCCGCGGCGGCCTCAAAGCCCTTGTTTCCCGCTTTTCCTCCGGCCCGCTCGGCGGCTTGCTCGGTTGTCTCTGTCGTGAGCACTCCGAAGGTGA
>JALZEK010000067.1 GCA_030862065.1 Actinomycetota bacterium
GCGGCAGGTGCACGGTTCGAATGTTGCGTCGTTCCCACCGGTCTTCGACTTCGATCGTTCCACTGCCCGAGGGCCGGGCGGTGAACTCACCGAAGGTGGCCTTTACCAGAAGCTGAGGAAGGACCGCATCTCCGTACCGGAGGAACGGGTTCTCGCCGGCCATTCTCGTTTGCACGGCTTTTCCGGGAACGAACCTCGCCAGTTTTCTCTCCACACTCGCCCTCTTGGTCGGCTCTTTCAGTTTGATCAAAACGAAGCGGTCGGCCCTGGGCCACTCGGGGGGCGGCGGCGCCGCCATGATCGCTTCGTATCCGTTGGTGGTCTCGTCACGAACCACCCCCGAGACACGCGCCCTTCTTTCTCCGAGGTCCAAAACCATTCCTCTACCATCGCCGCGGAGTTCGGCTTCGGTTCTTGCGACGAGTAGCTCACCCGCCCTAAGACTTTTGAGGGCCGGCCGATCTTTTCGAGCGACAAACCGCGCGTACTCGTTGGGCTCCACGGCCGCCATCTCGAACGGAATCGAGAATCCCGGAGGCATCGGCCGGACGGTGCGCGACCCCATTCGCTGGGACGAAATCCAGTCGAGTCCCGCATAGACGGTCGTGGCGTCCGTCACGCCTTTCAGAGTCTCAAGCGCGGCCTCGGTTCCCGCGGGGAGGCTGCCGGGCGTCCACGCAAGCATCACCGCTCTGGCCTCTTCGGGAGGTCGCAGATGTGGCGTACGGCTGGCGACCGAACTCGGTCGCGGAGACGGCTTGACCGGCGCGGCCCGCTCGTCGCGTTCATCTGAGGAACTCAGTCCTCCTGCAGCCGCGACGACGGAGACCCCGAGCACAACTCCGACGATCAGTGCCGCGGCCCGGCCGGCGGTTCGAGAGATTTTCATCTCAAGCTTCGAGCCACCTGCAGGATCGTTCCCAGATCGAACGACGGCGCGGCGACCGTCGTGTAAACGCCATCCTCCAACCAGTCGACCTCGCCTCGCTCCGGGAACCAACGGGCGGTCTGATCTCCGACGGAGACGTTGACGAGATGACCGGGTGATGGAGGAAGCAACGCCACGCCGGTGGAGTGGGTGATTCGAATCCCCAACCCGTCGAACTCGGACTCGGCCCCTCTGTAGTAAAGCGTCAACGTCCTGCCTCCCGGAGAACGAGCGATGGTGGCCGCCCTCAGGGCATAACCATCGGGGGGCCGTTCCGGAGTGTGCGCGAACCCGACTTTGTCGACGGCGGAGATGGGGACGCGTCGTAGCTCGGAGCTCGGCAGGGATCTCAGTCTTCGGCCCGACACCGGCAGCGACTCCGCCACGTTCATCAGCGCGTGACGCGGAAGGTTTGCTTCGAGCGTTACCGAGCTATCGGAGCCGAAGACGTGCAGAAGCCGGCCTCGGTTGAGGGTGGCGGGCTCGTAGTAGCCCCACCCGCCCTGAAGCCGGACCTCCTGCGCCGCGGGGGCCGCGGCCCCCCCGTCCCGTCGCCCGACCACCTTGAGCCACGACATCCCGCGCGCGTAGGCCAGGATGGACTCGTTTTGCCTGGTTGTTCCGGAGCGATAGGGGCGGAGTCCGGCCACGTACGACGGCGCCAGTTCGGCTTCAACCGCTTCGCCCCCCTCCTCCTGAAAGCCGCCCGAGGCGATCGTCCCCTCGTCGGGAATCGCGAACGAATCCGAGCTCAACCGGGGCGGTTCGCTGAAGTCCGTAGTTTCGGCCTCAAGCAGCACCATCCCCGGCCGGTCGGAGAGCTGCATCACGCGGCTCCACACCTCGCGCTCCGCGGAAGACCCCGCGACCACCGAGAACTTCAGAGGGAACCAGGTCTGCTCGTCGAGCCACAGGGTTACGCGATCCGAGGGATGCAACGGCCGCCAAGAGCCTCCGGCCTGCAGCGAGGAAATGAGCGGCACCGCCCTCCGGTAGGAAAGCGAGATCCGGTATGCGGATCGGCCGGCGACGGTGTCGAGTCCCTCGACCCTCAGACCCGTCGTGGTCGAAAGAGTCTTGAGCGGAAGCACGATGTCGGTGGGAAGTCCGATCGTCCCGTCGAACGGACGGCGTTCCACGAGGGAGCGCTGCTCGAGTCCGGCCGGCAGATCGCAACGAGGTCTGAGGGCGGCGGCGGGACAGGTCGGGGGTTCTTCAATCCACCACGCCCGGGGATTCGCCACCAGCAGCACGTCTTGAGGTCGCCAATCCCCGGTCCTCGGGTAATCGGTGAGGTCGGTGATGCGGAGCCGGAAGCTCTCCGGAGCGCTGAAGGCGAGGCTTGCATCGAATCGCCTTATGGGGACCCGCGGATGCCAGCCTCTTTCGATAACCGAGATCGTCGCCTCGTAGTTGTCGAGGGCCCGCGCCGCCGACGAGACCGCCCGAACAATGTCCGAGGCCAGCGCCACCTCGGCCGGACCCCCGTCCCGGAACGGGATGGAGACCCCCGCCAGGATCAGTGCGGAGACAACCGCCGCCGCGGCCCCCAGTCGGAGGCGAACCCGCCACTCGCGCCGCGTTTTGTGGACGACCGATTCCTCGCGCACCCGTTCGAGAATCGCCTCGCTGAGGTCCGGAACGCTCTCGGCGGGCCTGGTCCTGATCGTTTTTCGAACCCGGGCGATGGAGACCGCCCGGCGCGCGCATTGTGGACAGGAGGCGAGATGCTCGTCGATCTTGCGAGCGAGCTCGGGAGAGCACTCACCATCAAGTCGAGCGGAGAGTTCAGGAATCGTCTGTTCGCAAAGCATCACAACTCTCCCGCCCCTTCCTCTTCGGCCAAAAGGAGATGGGCAAGTTGTTCTCTGGCGCGGTGGACGCGACTCTTCACAGTTCCAACCGGAGTGGCGAGAGTCTCGGACGCCTCCTTGTAACTGGCCCCAAGCATGTCGATCAACACCACGGGCTCCCGAAGTTCGACTGACAATTCCTGAAGTGCCTCCCGTATCTCGAGGCGCTTGACCGGCGGGGGATCGGGCTCGTGAGGTTCGGCCCGGACGCGCCCCGCCACCCTCTGGTTCCTGCCACTGCGACGGATTTCATCAAGAGCGCAGTTCCGGGCGATCGAGAACAGCCACGTCGAGAACTTCGAATCTCCCCGGTAGCGCCGAAGAAAGCGGTAGGCCCGGACGAACGTGTCCTGGGTGACGTCGTCGGCCGCGGTCGGGTCCCTCAGCAAATGGCGAGCGAGCCTCCAGACGTCCGCCTGGTAGGCGCGCACGAGCTCCGCGAAGGATTCGAGGTCGCCGGACTGCGCGTCCCGGACGACCTCCGGATGGGGCTCGTTCAACTCGCCCTCCACATCTAAAGGGCTTGCGATATCTCATCGTCGCATCCCACACCTGTAGGACGTCCCCCAGGGGGCGGGAGTTCTCCGTCAACCAGCTCTTCGAGGCCAGGAACTTGGTTAGCACTCCCCATAAGAGAGTGCTAAACGGCGCGTTTCCGGGGTACCATGGCAGAAATGTCAGACAGGGGCCCAGATATGGACGAACGCAAAGAGGCGATCCTGCGCGCCCTCGTGTCCCATTATGTGCGGTCGGGGGAACCGGTGGGATCCAAAACCCTGGTCGAGCGATTCCGGCTCGGGGTGTCGCCGGCGACGGTAAGAAACGAGATGGCCTCGCTTGAGGACGCCGGCTACATCTACCAGCCGCACACTTCGGCCGGGCGCATCCCGACCGACGCCGGCTACCGGTACTTCGTCGATGCCTGGGCCCAGGGCGTGAAGCTTCCCTCGCACCAAGCCGAGGCGATCAGGCAGTTCTTCGGTCAGCCTCGGTGGGAGCTGCAGGACAGTCTTCAAAAGACGGCCGAGCTCCTGTCCCGGCTCACCAAGCACGCGGCGGTCGTCTTCGCACCGGCTTTAGACCGAAGCGTCATCCGAAAGGTTGAGCTCGTCAGGCTCTCGGGCAATCGGGCCATGGTGGTACTCGTGACCGACACCGGCCGGGTCGAGAACCACATAACCACCATCGACGAGGGCGTGGACGACGTCCATCTCGACGAGACCGGGGCGATGTTGAATCGCATCGTCACCGACGTGAAGCTGGAGAACGTGGCGGCAACGATCAGGGATTCGCTTGAGCGTTTTCCACTGGAGCTAAGAGAAGCTGTGTCGGCGGTGGCGGGGGTTCTCGACGAGGAGCTCGCAAAGCGCGAGACCGAGCGCGTCTTCCTTGAGGGCGCTTCGAATATCGTCGACGAGGCCAAGTTCGCCGATCTCGAGACGGTGCGACAGGTGATCGGAGCGCTCGAACACCGAAGGCTTCTCTTGGAGGTCCTGGCCGACGCGCTCGAGAGCGAGACCATTTCGGTGCGGATCGGCTCCGAGAACCCGTCGGAGCCCATGCATTACTGCTCCGTGATAACGGCTCCCTACGGTTTGGCGGAAAGCGCGCTCGGATCTTTGGCCGTCGTCGGTCCGACCCGGATGGACTACACGAAGACGATTCCCGCGGTTCATGAGGTCGCCTCGGCTCTCGGGCGAATGCTCGCGGACCTCGGCCTCTAGTTGGTGGGATGGCGAATCACTACGAGGTTCTCGGAGTCTCCAGAACTGCCACCCAAGAGGAGATAAAGCGCGCCTACCGGCGACTCGCGCGCCAGAACCACCCGGACGCGAATCCGGGCGACCCCACGGCGGAGGAACGCTTCAAGGCCATCACCCACGCGTACGATGTCCTGTCCGACCCTCACAAACGTGAGCGCTACGACATGTTTGGCGACGACAAGGTGGGAGCGGCCGGGTTCTCGGACTTCGGAGGCATCTCCGATCTTTTCTCGGCGTTCTTCGGAAGCGCCGGCCCAACCGGAAGAAGGCGGCCGTCGACGCGCGGCGGCGATGTTCTGGCCGAGGTCGAGATCACGCTCGAGGAGGCCGCGTCCGGCGTAGAGCGAGTGGTCGAGATCCCGACTCAGGTCACCTGTTCGGAATGCAACGGAAGCGGAGCCGCCCCCGGGACGTTTGCCTCGCGCTGCTCCGATTGCGGAGGGACGGGAGAGATCCGCTACGTCCGCCGGACCTTTCTCGGAAACGTGATGACCGCCTCCACCTGTCCCAAGTGCGACGGTTCGGGCCAGGAGATAACCACGCCGTGCCCCAGGTGTTCCGGCCAGGGCAGGATGCGCGTGACCGAAACCATCACCCTGCGGGTTCCTCCGGGGATCGAGGACGGCGCCCAGTTGCGCGTCTCGGGTCGGGGAGAGGCCGGCCTGAGAGGGGGCCGGTCCGGGGACCTCTACGTCTCCATCTCCATCGCCCCGCACGCTGTCTTTCGCCGCGTCGGCGACGACCTCGGCTGCGAGGTGAGCGTTCCCATGACGATCGCCGCCCTTGGGGGCAACGTCGACATTCCCACTCTCGAGGGTCCTTTTCCGACCGAGATCGATCCCGGGACTCAGTCTGGAGAGGTCGTTCGCCTCAAGGGCAAGGGCATGCCGCGACTGGATGGACGCGGTCGCGGGGAACTCGTCGCGCTGCTGAAGGTCCAAACCCCCACCGGGTTGGACGAGCAGCAGGCCGAGATGCTGGCGCGCCTTGCGGAGCTGCGCGGCGAGGAGATCGGCCAGCGGGGCCTCTTCGAGCGGATAAAGGAGGCCTTCAAGTAGTCGAGGGCCACTGGTTCGTGGCTCCTCCCGAGGGGTGGGCCGGAAGCGAGATCAGGCTCGACCGTGAGGAGACCCACCACGCCGTAAACGTGCTTCGGGTTGCATCTCCCGATGTCGTCACGGTCGCCGATGGAAATGGTCGCGTTGCTCGCTGCTCTGTGGCGCGTCTCGAAGGAGACACGCTGGTGGCTGAGATCCTCGAGGTCGTCGAGCACCGACGGCTGCGGCCCGAGGTGGTCGTCTACCAGGGCGCGGCCAAGGGCAAGAAACTGGACGACGCCTTCGAACGACTCGCCGAACTCGGGATCGGACAGTTCTGGGCGTTCGGCTCGGCTCGAAGCGTCGTGGAGTGGGATCGAAACAAGACGGAGCGCGTCGTCCAGAGGTGGCAGGCGCTGGCCCGGTCCGGGGCCAAGGTGGCACGCAGTCCGTTCACGACCGACGTGGGCGGGGTTCTGTCGTGGACCGAACTCCTGAGACGGATCGCCCAGGAGACGTTCTCCGTCGTGTTGTGGGAGGAGGCTTCCCTGCCGATGAGAACAGCGTTCGTGGGAGAGCCCGATCGGATTGCTCTCGTCGTCGGTCCCGAGGGGGGCCTGGAGCGAGCGGAGGCCGAGGCTCTTGCCGACGCAGGGGGCCAGCTCGTCTCGCTCGGCCCTCGCATATTCCGAACCGAGAACGCGTCCGTGGTCGCCGTATCCGCGCTGCTGTTTCACTTCGGGCTCATCGGTTAATTTCGCCGATCATGCCCAGGGTCTCTTTTACGACGCTCGGTTGCCGCCTCAATCAAGCCGAGTCCGACTCGATGCTCGAGGAACTGACGGGGGCCGGATTCGAGGAGGCGGAGAAAGACGACCGACCCGACGTCGTCGTCGTCAATACCTGCACCGTGACCAGGGAAGCCACGAAGGCGTCTCGGTCAGCGATCCGCCGCGCCGTTCGCAACAACCCCCATGCGCGCGTCGTCGTTATCGGGTGCTATGCGGTGTCGAATCCGGAAGAGGTCGAGGCCATAGACGGGGTGAACCTCGTTCTCAACAACAACGACAAGGAGAGCTTCAGGTCGGCGCTCGCCTCCAGTGAAGCGACCGCTCCGCTGCTAAAGATCGGAATGGGTGGGCCCGGCCGTCGAGCCCAAACCAAGCCCCCCCAGGTCCGAGCGAACCTCAAGGTGCAGACCGGATGCGACGAGTGGTGCACGTTCTGCATCATTCCAACGACCCGGGGGCCGCTCAGATCTATGAACGAAGAGGCCCTCGTCGACGAAGCGCGCCGCAAAGTGGAAGCGGGAGCGCGCGAGATCGTTTTAACGGGCGTTCATCTCGGCAAGTACTCCTACGATCAAGGGGGCGACGAGCGCCAACTCCTCGGACTCTTGCAGAGGCTGCTTGGGATAGAGGGATTGAGGCGTCTGCGTCTCTCCTCCATCTTCCCCCGCCACCTCACCGATGGCTTGTTGGAACTGATGGCCTCAGATCCGCGCCTCTGTCGCTACCTTCACGTGCCCCTGCAGTCCGGTGACGACGGGATCCTCGACACGATGCACCGTCCCTATTCGGTGAATGAATACGTCCAGTCGGTCACCAGGGCCAAAGAGGCCGTCAGCGGGTTGGCCCTGGCCACCGATCTGATCGTGGGGTTCCCGGGCGAGACGGAGGCGGCCTTCTCCAACACGATGAAGGTCGTCGCCGAGCTCGAGTTCTCAAAGCTTCATGTTTTTCGATACTCGGCCAGACCAGACACGCCCGCTGCGGAGATGAGTGATCAGATCCATCCCGATGTCAAAAAGGAACGCTCCAAGAGACTCATCGATCTGGGCAACCACTTCAGGGCGCACTTTCTCCAAAGACATCTCGACGCGCCTCTGGAGGTACTGGTCGAGGACCGGCGCCTGGTCGACGGGGTCCTCGTGTGTTCGGGGCAGACCGACGATTACGTGAGGGTCTGGTTCGAGGACGACTGCGAGTTGGGCTCATTGGTCTCGGTCCAGGGTCATAAGGTGAGGGCCGACGGCGTTCAGGGACGTGTCGTAACCGAGGCAGCGTAAGGGGGGAGCAGTGGCCGGTTGCCTTTTTTGCAGGATCGCAAACAAAGAATTGGATTCCGAGATCGTCCACGAATCGGATTCAATCGTCGCCTTCAAGGACATAAATCCGGCCGCCCCCACTCACGTTCTCGTGATTCCGAAAAAACACATCGCCTCCGCGCAGGATCTATCGTCGTCGGACGCAGACCTGCTGGCGGAGATGTTCCAGACGATGGCGCGACTGGCGTCGGAGTCGAATCTCGAAGGGGGGCATCGGATCGTGACAAACGTCGGAACCGACGCCGGCCAGAGCGTCGACCACCTCCACTTCCACCTGATCGGAGGGCGACAATTCTCGTGGCCTCCCGGCTAGTGCGGAGCACTGCCGCAGGCGCAACGCGAGGGGTGACCCCACTCGGCGAGTAAAATCAATCCCCTGTCTATGCTCACAACCACTCAGGTGAAGATCCTCGTTCCCGGGCATCACGACATGGTGGGCCTCTTTGGGGCGAGGGACGAACTCCTCAAGCTGATCGAGGCCGCCTTCGAGACCGACATCCTCGTGCGGGGCAACGAGATCGTGTTGACCGGCCCCCACGAGGAGACCGAGCGAGTGTCGCGTCTGTTTGGGGAACTGCTCGAGTTGCTCGAACAAGGGCACGTTCTCACGTCGGATGCGGTCGGCCGCTCGATTGACATCATCAAGACCGAGGAAGCGCGCGTCTCAGACGTTCTCTCCGACACGGTCACCGTCACGCATACCGGTAAACCAATTCGGCCCAAAACCGTCGGGCAAAAGAACTATGTCGACGCCATTCGCAATCACACGATCACCTTTGGGATTGGACCCGCGGGAAGCGGGAAGACCTATCTCGCAGTCGCGCTGGCGATCCGGGCGCTGGCCGAAAAGGAGTTCTCCCGCATCGTCCTGACCCGGCCGGCGGTCGAGGCGGGGGAGAGACTCGGGTTTTTGCCCGGCGACATCGCTGCAAAGATCGATCCCTATCTCAGGCCCCTGTACGACGCGTTGTACGAGATGCTCGAGCCCGATCGGTTCCAGCGCTACTCGGAGCGGGGGACGGTCGAGATCGCGCCTCTCGCGTTCATGCGAGGCCGGACCCTGAACGACGCGTTCATCATTCTCGACGAGGCTCAGAACACGACGCCGGAACAAATGAAGATGTTTCTGACCCGTCTCGGCTTCGGCTCGAAGGCCGTCGTTACCGGTGACATCACGCAGATCGACCTCCCCCAGGGATCGAGGTCCGGGCTGATAGTGGTCCAGGAGATTCTGGAGGGAATCGACGGTGTGGCCACCGCCACACTGGATGCACGCGACGTTGTGAGACACAAGATCGTGCAGGACATTGTCGAGGCCTACCGGGTCTACACGGAGAGCAAAGAACCGGGCTGATGGGAGTGTTTGTGGCGAACGAGCAGCGGCTCTTCGTCGATGAGTCGAGACTCGCTTTGCTGGCCACTCACGTAATGCAATCCGAAGACATCGACGACTCGGTCGAACTGTCGATCCTTCTTGTTACCGAAGATCACATCAAGCAATTGAACCGTCGATTTGCCAACGAGGATCGTTCCACCGATGTGCTCGCGTTTCCGATGATGGAAGACGACGACGACGAGGAGAACCTGCTTGGAGACGTCGTCGTGTGCCCGCCCGTGGCCCAACGGCAGGCGGCATCTATGAATCACTCCCTGGAGCGCGAGTTGGACGTGCTCACCGTCCACGGAACACTCCATTTGCTCGGATACGATCATCAGACGCCGCAGGACAAGACCGAAATGGACCGCCGAACCGACTCCATACTGGATTCGTTCATCGTGTCGGCCGTCTGATGTCGGAGCCTCTGTTAGCAGTTTTCATCGTGCTACTGATCGCGCTTGCGGCCCTTGCGACCTCGGCGCGCGCCGCACTCGAATCAATCGACAAGGTCAGAGCCCATCACCTCGTGGATCAGGGGCGAAGTGGGTCCGAACGCCTCTTGAAGATCGTCGAGAGGCCTGTGGGGTTTTCCCATTCGCTGATGTTCGTTGCCGTCGCGGGACAGGTCGGTGCGACCGTCGTGGCGGTCGCTTTAGCCGAGGAAGTGCTGGACGACGTGGCGGGGCTGGTGGCCGCCGTCGTGATGATCGGGGTCATCTTCTTGACTTCGCAGGTCGCGCCTCTGGCGGTGGCGCGCGGGAGGCCCGATGCCGTTGCGCTCAGGACGTGCGGCTTCACCTACGCAGTCGGACGGGCCCTCGCCCCGATCGGCAGAGTTGGGTTGGTCGCTCTGCGCTCCGTTTCCAGGAGGCGGTCGGCCGCCGATGGAGACGAAGAGAGCTTGGGAGTTAACGAGCAGCCTCCGGAGCCCGACGAGCACGAGGAGATCGAGGAAGACGAGCGCGACCTCATTCACTCCGTCTTTGAGTTCGGGGACACGCTGGTACGAGAGGTGATGGTTCCGAGAACCGACATGGTCGCGGTCAAGTCGGATTGCACCCTCGGAGAAGCGCTCCACACCATTACCGAGGCCGGCTACTCCCGGATCCCGATTTACGAGGGGGACACGGACAACATCGTCGGCGTCCTTTACGCGAAGGATTTATTGAAGCGCGCTCACGAGCTCACCGAGAAGGAGGAGAAGACCGTCTTCGATCTCGCGCGCTCTCCGCTGTTCGTCCCCGAACAAAAGCGTGTCTCCGATCTCCTGCGAGACATGCAGAACGAACGCGTCCACATGGCGATCGTCGTCGACGAGTACGGAGGCACGGCCGGCCTGGTGACGATCGAAGACCTCATCGAGGAGATAGTCGGGGAGATCGTCGACGAGTACGACCAGGAGGAGCCCCTCGTGGAACCTCTTGAGGGCGACACCATCCGGGTGAGCGCTCGCCTTCCCATAGACGAGGTCAACGAGCTACTCGAGGTCGATTTGCCGCACGAGGAGTGGGACACGGTCGGGGGTCTCGTTTTCGGGCTTACGGGCCGGGTACCGGCACCGGGCGAGAAGGTCACCTTCGACTCGCTTGAGTTCACCACGGAGAAGGTCTCGGGCCGACGAATACAAAAGGTCGTCATTACAAAGGTTCCAGAGAAGCCGGCTCAAGCCGCCCGGTGACGTTCCGGAGCGGTTTCGTTGCGGTCGTGGGGAGGCCGAACACCGGAAAGTCCACGCTCGTAAACGCCCTGGTCGGAACCAAGGTCGCGATCACCTCGGACAAGCCGCAAACCACTCGATCCGCGGTGCGGGGGATTCTGAACGAAGACGGCGTTCAGGTCGTTTTCGTCGACACTCCCGGTTATCACAAACCAAGAAACCTCTTGGGTCAAAGGCTCAACGAGATCGTTCGGGCCGCCTGGTCCGACGTCGACCTATGTCTTTTCGTCGTCGATGGCGCGGCCGGGATCGGTCGCGGCGACCAAAAGATCACCTCGGAATTGACCCAGCTCGGTCGCCCGGTGTTGTTGATCCTGAACAAGATCGATGTGATGGCGAAGTCCAAGGTCGCCGCGGCGCTCGCCACCGCGTCGGCGCTCGGTGACTTCGACGAGTTCGTCCCGGTATCGGCCCGCACCGGAGAGCAGATCGATGTCGTGCGCTCGCTCGTCGTGAACCGGATGCCGGAGGGACCGATGTACTACCCGGAGGGCACGAGCGTCGATCAGCCGCCACCCATCTTCGTTGCCGAGATCCTCAGAGAGAAGTTGTTGGCGCGAACCCACGACGAGATCCCGCACTCGATCGCGGTCGTGGTCGAGGAGTACACCGAACGCGACGACGGACTTTTGGAGATCGAGGCCCGGGTCGTGGTTGAGCGGGAGTCTCAGAAGGGCATCGTGATCGGCCGCGGCGGGGAAATCCTCAAGGGGGCCGGGACCGAGGCGCGTCTGGAGATCGAAGCCCTATTCGGCCGCCCGGTCTTCCTTCGCTCTCGGGTAAAGGTGGAAAAGGACTGGCAACGTCGCGAGCCGGCACTCGACAGACTGGGCTTCGAGTAAAGGCCCAGACCGAGATCCACAGGGGGCGACGGTGGCCCCGGTATCCTGGCCCCAAATCGGACTCGACTGGAGAGCGATGCCTCAGGCCACCGTCAAGTCATATGACTCGGTCACCAAGACGGGGTCGCTCGTCTCCGACGACGGTGCCACCGAGTACCCGATCGATGCCGAGGCGATTGAGTCCGGCATGTTCCGCTTCTTGCGCCCGGGCCAGAGGGTCACCTTCGAGCTCGTCGAGGAGGGGAGCGAGACCAAGGTCCGGGACCTCCGAATAGGCATCGCCTAAAGGCCCGGGTTTCGGACCCCGAGCAACTACGCTTTTTCCATGCCCGGGCTCTACAAGGACGAGGCCATAGTCCTCAAGGCCATCAAGCTGGGTGAGGCCGACCGGATTCTCACCCTTTTTACGCGCCACAACGGCAAGGTCAGCGCCGTCGCCAAGGGGATCCGCAAGACCAAGAGCCGCTTCGGGGGCCGGCTGGAACCGTTCACCCGGGTCCATCTTCTCGTCTACAGGGGCCGCAGCCTGGACACGATCACCGGCGCAGACATCCTGCAGTCCTTCAAGCAGGTGCGCGACGACTATCACAGTCTCGCCTCGGCCTCGTCGATTGCCGAGCTCGTCGACAAGGTCACGCCCGAGCGGGAGAGGTTGACCTCCGTCTACTCGCTGCTACTGGGGAGCCTGGAGTCCCTCGCCGGTCTTCGGGAAGCCTCGATCCTTCCGGCGTTTTACCTGAAGCTGCTCTCGATCTCGGGCTATCACCCCCAACTGGCGGTTTGCGCGGGGTGCGGGAGTAGCGATCTTTACGGGTTCAGCGCGGCGGTCGGGGGGGCGGTGTGCGAGCTCTGCTATCACGAGGATCCGGACGCGGCCCGGATCCCGTCCCACTACTTGGATTTGCTTCGGCGCTTGCTCGTTGCCGACTTCGGCGAGCGCGCTGACCCCGACGACGCGATCGGAGTGACCAGAGTGCTGCGCAGATACGCCGAATACCATCTCGAAAGGCCGTTGCGAAGCCTCGAGGTCCCGTCCAATTAGCGTCCGGTCCATTCCGCCGGAGAGGATCCCGGCGCACGTCGCCATCATCATGGACGGGAATGGCCGGTGGGCGGAGGACAGAGGCCTGCCCCGAACCAAGGGTCACGAGATGGGCGAGAAGGCGCTGTTCGACGTCGTCGAGGGAGCGCTCGAGGCGGGCATCAAATACCTGTCGGTGTACGCGTTCTCGACCGAGAACTGGTCGAGGCCCAAAGACGAGGTGGAGTTCCTGCTCAACTTCAATCGGATTCTGCTTCGTCAGCGCCGCGACGAGCTGCACGAGCGCGTCGTCCGCATCCGGCGAGTCGGGCGTCGCGAGGGAGTCCCTCAGGACGTGCTCAACGAGTTCGACGCGGCCGAGGATCTCACGCGAACCAACGACAGGATGCAGCTCCTGGTTTGTTTCAACTATGGGGGCCGGGCGGAACTCGAGGACGCGGCCCGTGGGGGACCGATTCCGCAAAACCTCTACGTCCCCGATGCACCGGATGTGGATCTGCTCATCCGGACGTCCGGAGAGATGAGGGTCTCTAATTTCTTGCTGTGGCAATCCGCCTACGCCGAGTTGTATTTCACGGACACTTTGTGGCCCGACTTCGACCGGGAGGCGCTCTTCGACGCGCTGGAGAACTACGCGGGCCGCGATCGTCGCTTTGGCGGCGTCACCGGTCAGCCCGACTCGTTCGATAACTCGTAACTCAAAACCGCCGCCGCCGCCCGTCGGGCTGGGTCTTTGCAGCTAGAGCTGCGATTATCGCTGCTCATGCTTCACAGAACGTAAGACGACTGGTCCCGGCCCGATCTATCTAGCCGGTCGCGCCCTTTGACGGCTCCCCCGACGGGGCGCCCCCGGCCTGTGGCCCGGCCTCCTCTTCTACTTCTTTGTCCTCGTCCCGGGGGGCCCTCGCTCCGGGCCCGACCGCCGACGCCAGGACCCCCGCGTTCGGCAACGAAACGGGGCCGTTCTTCGTTTCGAGCTTCACGTAGAACAGGCTCATGTCGGTGACGAGACCCTCGAACTCGCCCCCGATGGGACCCGAGCGCAAAACGACGTAGTCGCCAACGGACAGAGGCCGGTTGACCAGCAGGACGATGCCGGCGAAGAAGTTCGACAGGGTCTGCTGTGCGGCGATACCGAGGACGATTCCGGTGATCGCCCCGCCCAGCAACAGTCCCGCCGGGTTGACCCCCAGTGAACTGAGGAAGGTGATCAACACGATCAAATAGCCGAGCACCGTTATGAGAATCCTCAGTCCGGTCGACCTGGCGTCGCCGATGTTCTCGGCCGAGATGTGGCCTACGGCGTGGGCCACCGCTCGCACCGCTATGACGCCGGCGATGAGCACCGCCGCGGCCCCGCAGATGCGTGGAAGCCTCTCGTCCCATCCGACGTTGGGCCCCCTGAGCTGACCCTGTTCCGCCACGATGAGACCGGCCACGAGGATCAGCAGGGCCACGCCCGCCTTGATGAAGTCCGCTCGGGACCGCCTGAGCCAGTTTGCCTGCATGCCTGTGAAGTTAGCGCGCGAGTTCCCGGCCGGGTTCATTCGTTCGCTCGTGATCGCTTTGGTTGTTCGGCTTCTTCACGGGCCTGTGCTCCCTCTGTCCGTTCCACCAGTACCTGGACGACACGGCGGCGATGCATGGATCGCACCCACAGGCGCCAGCCGTCGTACTCGATGACGTCGCGCCTTTTCGGGACGCGCCCCAGGCGGTCCATCAGGAAACCCGCCACGGTCTCGTATTCACCCTTGGGGAGACGCACGTCGAGATAATCGGCGGCTTCGTCGATGCGCAAGGTGCCGGGCACGAGGTAACGGTCGTCGCCGAGGGGTTCGACGCCGAGCTCGGAGGCGTCGTGCTCGTCGCGTATCTCGCCGACCAGTTCCTCGAGGAGGTCCTCCAGCGTCACAACCCCGGCGGTGCCCCCGTGTTCGTCGACGACCAGCGCGAAGTGCTTCCGCTGCCTGCGCATCGCGACGAGAAGGGGATGGAGGTTCAAAGACTCGGGCACGATGAGCATCGGTCTGATCAGTTTGCGTGGGACGGGTCGGTCTCGGCTCTCCAGTTTCAAGAGGTCTTTGACGTGGATAAAGCCGAAGATCTGATCGAGATTCTCTCCGTAGATGGGAAAGCGGGAATGTCCACTGGCGACCGTGACGTCCTCGATCTCGGCGACGGTCATCGTGGAAGGAATCGCCACGATCTCCGTGCGAGGGACCATGGCGGCCGTGGCGTCTCGCTCTCCGAACGAGGTCGCTCCCGACAGCAACCTCTGCTCGGTCTCGCGCAGCTCTCCGAATTGCCCCGCCTCCTTGATCATGGAGCGCAGCTCTTCGATCGAGGGGGCCTCGATCCGCTCTTGTTGCGGCTGCATTCCCATCAGTCGGACTCCGAGGTTGGCGAGACCGTTGAGGCCGAGGATGAGGGGCCGGAAAACGGTCACGAATGCCCCGAAGGGAACCGCCAGCCAGAGGGCGCTGCGCTCGGGGATGGCGATGGCGATGTTCTTGGGAGCCATTTCACCGATGACCATGTGGAAGAAAGTCACGATCATCAGGGCGACGATGAAAGAGATCGTGTGGAGAAGCGTTTCCGGCATCTCCCCAATGGATTCCAGTCCCGATTCGAGAACGTTGGCGACGGCCGGCTCCGCCACGAACCCCAGGCCCAAAGAGCACATCGTGATACCGAGTTGAGCGCCGGCGAGAGTGAGCGTCAATTCCCTGATCGCCTTCTGAGCGAGCCTGGCCCTCGTCTGCCCCTCCTCGGCCAGTTGCTCGATCTTCGACTGCCGGGAGGCCACAAGCGCAAACTCGGCCCACACGAAGAACCCGTTGCCCAAGAGCAACAAGACGGCCGCGGTCAAATACCAGCCCGTCACGACGCAGGCCTCCGTTCCGCGGGCGGAGCCACGACCAAGACCTTGGCGATTCTTCGTCCGTCCATCTCGACAACCTTGAACTCCCAGTCCTCGTAGGAGACGTGCTCGCCGGGGCTGGGGATGCGTTCGAAAAGGGCCAGGAGGAATCCGGCGAGGGTTTCGTAGTCCCCCTCCGCCATCTCGAGGCCGACGGCCTCTTTGACCTCGTCCGGGTGGAGCATGCCCGAGACGACGTACACCCCCTCGGGCGGTGCGGTGGTCGTTGCCTCGCGGGCGTCGTATTCGTCCTCGATCTCCCCGACGATCTCTTCCAGGATGTCTTCCAGCGTGATGATCCCGGCCGTGCCCCCGTATTCGTCGATCACCACGACGAGGTGTTTTCTCGTGCGCCTGATCTCGACCAGTAAAGAGGCGAGGTTGTGTGACTCCGGCACCACGAGCGGGTCCTGCATGACGTCGGTGACCTTCGTTTCGGGTCGTTGTTCAGGCTCGAACCGATAACAGTCCTTCACGTGGACGATCCCGATGATGTCGTCGAGGTCTTTTCCGTAAACGGGGAACCGTGAGAAGCCCTTCTCGAGGGCGACCTCTCGCAGGTCCGTGAGGGTGGCCTCTCTCGAGAGAGCGACGATGCCCGTTCGCGGAGTCAAAGCGTCCGCCGCGGCCTTGTTTTCCAGGCTTATCGATCGAGCGAGAAGCGAGAACTCTTCTTCCTCGAGGACGCCCTCCTGACGAGACGAGCGAATCAGGTAGTCCAGTTCGTCCAGTGAACGAACCTGCGTCAACTCTTCTTGCGGCTTGATCCCGAGCAATCGCACGGTGAAGTTGGCTGCCGTGTTCAGAAAAAGGATCAGGGGTCGGAAGAACGCGTTGACCAAACGCAATGGAGTTGCGACTCTCAGAGCGGTCTCAACCGGTTTTGCTATCGCTATGTTTTTCGGCACGAGCTCGCCGACAACCATCTGGGCGGCCGTGGCGATGGCAAGAGCGAGAGCGATCGCCACGCCCGGAGTGGTTGCCTCCGGGAGGCCGATCGCGCCCACCGCGGGCTCCAGCAACCGACCGATGGTCGGCTCGGCGATGAATCCCACTATCAGCGAGCTGAGGGTGATCCCGAGTTGGGCCCCCGACAACTGAAACGAGAGGGTCTTGAGCGCCAACAGGGTGCTCGAGGCGCGGCGGCTACCCCCGTCCGCCAGTTCCTGTATGCGGCCTCTGTCTACGGCGACTATCCCGAACTCGCCGGCCACGAAGAATCCGTTAGCGAGTATCAGAAGCAGTACGGCGAGTAGGCCTAAGGCGACGTCTATGGGGTCTCACATCCTCCCATCATGCGACTCAAGGATAGGCGGAGGCCTCACCCAACCCGGGAATCTCTCTCTACGATCGGTCCGTCGGCAACTGCCAATCAGTAGGGCCCGCAGGGGGCGACGACTATCATGCTGAAGATGGCCGGTCTCACACTGGACACGATCGTCAACCTCTGCAAGCGGCGGGGGATCGTCATGCCGTCGAGCGAGATCTACGGCGGGCTGCGCTCGGCCTGGGACTGGGGACCCTTCGGCATCGAATTGAAACGCAACGTGAAGGACCAGTGGTGGCGAACGATGGTCCACCTGCGCGACGACATCGTAGGTCTGGAGAGCTCGATTCTCATGTCCCCCAAGGTGTGGGAGGCCTCGGGGCACGTCGAGACCTTTGCCGACCCGCTGGTCGAGTGCACCAACTGCCACAAGCGATTCCGCGCCGATCACGTCGACCTGGACCGGGCCTGTCCCGAGTGCGGCCGGGGCCCCGACTGGACCGACCCGCGCCAGTTCAACCTCATGTTCAAGACGCATATGGGTCCCGTCGAGGACTCGGCCCACGTCATCTATCTACGTCCCGAGACCGCCCAGGGCATGTTCGTCGACTTCCAGGCGGTACAGGCCGCGTCGAGAAAGCGGATTCCGTTCGGGATCGCTCAGCAGGGGAAGTCCTTTCGCAACGAGATAACGCCCGGCAACTTCGTGTTCAGAACTCGAGAGTTCGAGCAAATGGAAATGGAGTACTTCGTGAAGCCGGGAACCGACGAGGAATGGCTCGACTACTGGCTCAAGGAACGGATGGACTGGTACATCGGCCTCGGGATGAACGAGGAGAAGCTGCGGCTCAGAGAACACGGCCCCGACGAGCTCTCACACTACGCGAAGCGTACGTTCGACATCGAATACGACTTCCCGGGCATGGGGTGGTCCGAGCTCGAGGGGATCGCGAACCGAACGGATTACGACCTCAAGGCCCATGCTCGGCACTCCGGAGAGGACCTCTCGTACTTCGATCCGGATACCGAGGAGAGGTACGTCCCTTACGTCGTCGAGCCGGCGCTCGGAGTCGAGCGCTGCGTGCTGGCTTTCCTCATAGACGCGTACACAGAAGAGGAGGCCCCGACAGCGACGGGAAAGATGGAAAAGCGAACCGTGCTGAAACTCGACAAGCGTCTCGCCCCGCACAAGGTCGCGGTGCTGCCGCTTTCCAAACACGCCGACCTCGTGCCCGTTGCCGAGAAGGTCGCGGCCAAGGTTCGACCGCTTTTCATCACCGACTTCGATGTCACCGGTTCTATCGGTCGTCGTTATCGGAGACAGGACGAGATCGGAACGCCTTACTGCGTCACGATCGACTTCGACACGCTGGAGGACGATCAGGTAACGATCCGCGACCGAGACACAATGGAGCAAGAACGTGTGGCAATCGATGGATTGACCGAGCACTTGGGAAAGAGGCTATGACGACGCTTTACGGAAGGGTGACGGTTCACGGCAGCAAGCCGGCCAAAGGAGCGGTGGTCGAACTGCACAACTCGCAGGGAGACATCGTCGATCAGGTCGCCGTGGACGACGAAGGCAAGTACACGTACCACCTGTCTCCCGCTTCGTGGGCGGTCAGGGTGTGGGACGCGCACGGACACAGCGGAACGGCCGAAGTCAGCCTCTCCGAGGGAGAGGACAAAAGACTGGATCTCGATCTAGAAGAGCCTGAGGGGGGACACTGATGGCCCAGTGGGTTTTCGACTTCAGCGAGGGAGATGCCTCCCAAAAGAATCTGCTGGGGGGTAAGGGCGCCAACCTCGCGGAGATGACCAACCTGGGGCTCCCGGTTCCACCGGGTTTCACGATCACAACCGAGGCATGCAACGCCTACAGGAAGGGCGGCGGATTCCCCAACGGCTTGCTCGACGAGGTTGCAGAGCATCGGAAGGTTCTCGAGGAGGAGATGGGGCGAGAGCTAGGCAACGCCAAGGACCCGCTGCTGGTCTCGGTCAGGTCGGGTGCCCCCTTCTCGATGCCCGGAATGATGGACACGGTGCTGAACGTCGGGTTGAACGACGACAGCGTGGAAGGTCTGGCGGACCAGACCGGTTCCGACAGGTTCGCCTGGGACTCTTATCGGAGGCTCGCCCAGATGTTCGGAAAGACCGTTCTCGGCATCGACGGCGACCTGTTCGAGGAAGAGCTCGAGTCCGCGAAGGAGAAAAAAGGCGTCAAGAACGACATTGATCTCGACGAGAAGGATCTCCGCAAGCTCGTCAAGACGTTCAAGAAGATCATCAAGAAGGAGACTCACCGGGACTTTCCACAGGATCCGACCGAGCAGCTGCACCTCGCGATAGAGGCGGTCTTCAAGTCATGGGACAACAAGCGCGCCCGCGACTACAGAACTCGTAACAAGATCTCCGACGATCTCGGAACCGCCGTGAACGTGCAGGCAATGGTGTTCGGAAACAGGGGTGACGACTCGGGGACCGGAGTGGCCTTCACCCGCGACCCGGCCACGGGAGAGAAGAAACCGTATGGGGACTACCTTCCGAATGCCCAGGGAGAGGACGTGGTTGCGGGGATCCGCAACACGCTGCAACTCCACGAGATGGGATCCGCCCAGCCGAGAGCCTGGGCCGAACTGCAGGAGCACATGGGAACCCTCGAACGACACTTCAAAGACATGTGCGACATCGAGTTCACCGTGGAAGAGGGCAAACTGTGGTTGCTCCAGACCCGAGTGGGCAAGCGGACCGCTCGAGCCGAGTGGGAGATCGCCTGGGACATGGCCGAAGAGGGCCTCATCGACGACGAGACCGCGGTTCGAGACCGGCTCACCGCGGATCGGCTCGATGAACTCTTCAAGCCGAGCATCCGCGGCGACCTCAAGCACTCCGTCGTTCCCGTCGCCAAAGGTCTGAACGCGTCCCCGGGGGCCGCGGTGGGACGGGTCGTGTTCACGGCCGACGACGCCTTCGAGCGGGCGCAGAGGGACTTGAGCGACGACGCCCCAGAGTGGATCGCCGGGGAGAAGGACGGGCGCAAAGCCAAGGAGATGGTGATCCTCGTGCGGCGCGAGACAACTCCCGACGACTACCACGGAATGGTCGCGTCGCAGGGAATCCTGACTTCGGCCGGAGGCACCAACTCGCACGCCGCGGTTGTCGCGCGCGGCGAAGGTATCCCCGCGGTGTGCGGGGCGGACTCGATTCGCATCGACCGCGCCGCAAAGGAATTCATGGTCGGTGAGACGACCGTCAAAGAGGGCGATTGGATAACCATCGACGGGACCGACGGAACGGTCTATGCCCAGGCGTTGGAGACGGAACCCTCGGCCCTCGAGCAGGCCATGAAGGGTAGAAAGCGGGCCCAGAAGTCCTCGTTGTGGAGGTCCCACCTCAGGTTCATGCGTCTCGCCGACGAGAACCGGCGTCTAAGGGTGCGCGCCAATGCCGACACCCCAGAGCAGGCCAAGAACGCCCGGATGCGGGGAGCGGAGGGAATAGGGCTCTGCCGGACGGAGCACATGTTCATGGGCGAGGAGCGACTTGCTTCGGTGCGGCAGATGATCTTCGCCGCGAACGAGGAAGAAGAACGCGAGGCCTACAAAGCCCTCCTACCGCTCCAGAGAAAGGACTTCGTCGGCATCTTCAAAGCGATGGACGGCCTACCGGTGACGGTCCGTCTGCTCGACCCGCCTCTTCACGAATTTCTGCCCGACCGAGTCGAACTGGCAGTCGAGGTGGCCACGGGGACCATCGTCGACGAAAAGACAAAAAAGGATCGAAAGCTCAAGAAGGCCGAGCTCGAGGAAAGAAAGCGACTACTGGCCAAGGTCAACGAGCTGTCCGAGGCCAACCCGATGCTCGGACTTCGAGGTGTGCGGCTCGGAATCGTGAAGACCGGGCTCTACGAGATGCAGGTACGGGCCATCGTGGAGGCGGCCGTTCGACTGAAGAAGCGGGGCCTCGATCCCAGGCCCGAGATCATGATTCCTCTGGTCGCCACCGCCGAGGAGTTGCATCGGATGCGCTATCTGCTCGAGCCCGTCGCACAGGAAGTGATCGAGAAGGCCAAGGTCGAACTCGACGTTCCCTTCGGGACGATGATCGAGCTTCCCCGGGCCGCGGTCAGCGCCGCAGACATCGCCGCGCACGCCGACTTCTTCTCGTTCGGAACGAACGACCTCACGCAGACCACCTATGGGTTCTCCCGCGACGACATCGGGAAGTTTCTCGCCATGTACGAGGAGCTCAAGCTCGTGGGGTACAACCCGTTTGTTTCGATCGACGAGGTCGGGGTGGGCCGTCTCATGGAGCTTGCCGTCGAGGAGGGCCGCAAGTCGAACGGACACCTCCACCTCGGCATCTGTGGGGAGCACGGGGGCGATCCCCAGTCCATTACTTTTTGCGAGCGCCTACAACTCGACTATGTGTCGTGCTCGCCTTTCAGGGTCCCGACGGCGCGTCTCGCCGCGGGTCAGGCCATTATGGGAGAGGCCCGCTCGACCTCGAAATGAGGATTGTCGACTCGTTCCGGCGAGCGATCAACAACCTCTGGACTTGACGAAGCTCAGCTTGCCAAGGCCCCCCTTGAACTTGGCCGAAGAAAACAGCTCCCACGAGACCTCGGCCCCCGCGGCGAAAAAGAGCTTGTCCGACTCTTTCCCCTTCCAGGTCGAGCGCACGATCCGCCCATCTTCGGCGAGGCTCGGCGTGAGGCCGCGTCTGTAAAGTCGGTAGCTTTGCTTGACGCGCCCGTTTTCGACGGCGTGGCCGTCTGCGTCGACGGTCAACGAGGTCGTCACCGGGCGTGGACGGCGGGTCTTGACTCGAGAGGACGGCGTTCGGGCGTGTCGTTCGGCGTCCTTGGAGATTTTGATCTCGGTAGGGACGCGCGTCGCGCACCAACCCCCGACGGGATCGACCGTGTTCTGCACCCACAGCACCCCGTAGGACCGAGTGAGGTCGGTCTCGCTGAGCTCATCGAAGGGGATGAACCAGATGCAGGTTCTAACCCTGGCGAGTAGCCGGCCCTCGTGCGTGAGGGGACCCCCGCCGCATTGAGCGTCGCCGGCGTGCATGGGACCGGACACGTCCGGGGGCTCGTCGGCCGAGGTCTGTGCCACGGCCGGAGAGGCCACAACGACGAAGACGAGACAAAGAGCTGCGGCGCGTCGAAGCAGGGCCGCGCCGCAGCCGAGAGTTACGTGCCTAGCAGGCCGCCAGGTCGGCGTCGACCAATCCTGACGGCGCCCCGGCGGGGATGTCGTCTGCATCGAAGGAGATCTCCACTCCCACCGCAAAGGCCAGTGGCCTCGCCGTGTTGCCCTTCCAAGTGAGGGTCAGCTTGCGGCCGTCGAGCTCGGGACGGATGGACCGCGGGTAGACCCCGTACCCGTTCCTGACGACGGCGTTGTCATCGGCCGCGCCGCCGGCCGTCGCCACGAGCTTGGTGACCATTCGCTCGTGGCTGTCGATCCGGTGAAACCTAGGCGCTCTCTTGATGATCCGGCTACCCCGGGGGACCCGCACGATCGACCGAACCTCTTTGGCGCAGTATCCGTTTTGGGCGTCGACGGTCGTTTGCAGCCAAACCACGTCGAAGTCCTTGTTGGGGTTGTTCTCCCGATCGGGGTCGAACGCGTACCAGTCCGTGCACGAGCGCAGGGCCACCGCCACGACGCCGTCGGGCCCGACTCGGTCGCCGTCGCAGTCGCCCCCTCGGCGGTTGAGGGGACCCCTCACGGTCGGGTTCTCTCCCGCTCTCATCTGCGCCCCCGCGGGGGCCGCTGCGGCCACTACTGCTACTAGAGCCATGATCACTACAAATCTGGAGTTCGCGCGCATAGCAGACATTTTCTCCTTCTTGCCCCCTCTTCCTGTCCTAGCCCTCCGCTACTTTGGGAGGGTGATAGCAGACTACCGACAGAGAACGGAAATGGAAGAGGGTTTGCGGCTTTTGCCCGGGGCCCAGAGGGCGTCGGAGTCCCGGGGCCGGGAGCAACCGGAGGCCGAGGACGAACTCAGGACCTGTTTCCAGCGAGACCGGGACCGGATAGTTCATTCCAAGGCCTTTCGCCGGCTCGGCCACAAGACCCAGGTCTTTCTCGCTCCCGAGGGCGACCATTTCCGGGTTCGGCTCACCCACACCCTCGAGGTCACCCAGGTGGCCCGCACGATCGCCCGGGCCCTGAAGCTGAACGAGGACCTCGTCGAGGCGATCTGCCTCGGCCACGACCTCGGCCACACCCCCTTCGGGCATCTGGGCGAGGAGGTCGTGGCCTCGTTCTTGCCGGGCTTTCGCCACAACCTCCAGTCGGTGCGGATAGTGGAGGTGCTCGAGGACCTGAACCTGACCTGGGAGGTCCGCGACGGGATCGCCAATCACACCTGGTCGATGCCGATGCCGGCAACCCTCGAGGGCCAGATCGCCCGGTACGCCGACCGCATCGCTTACATCAGCCACGACATCGACGACGGAGTTCGAGCCGGGGTGCTGAATGAGGACCAACTCCCTCCGGTCTCGCTCAAGGTGCTGGGCACCTCCCATCGCGACCGAATCCGCACGATGGTCTCCGACATCGTGGCCGCCTCGGACGGTCGGGATTCAATCGCCATGACCGACGATGTCTTCGAGGCCATGGCGGTCACTCGTCAATTCCTGTTCGAGAACGTCTATACGTCGCGGGTGCCGCCCAGCACTCGGGAGGCGGTAACGCTGATATTGCGCACCTTGCTCGAGCACTACGGCGAGCACTCGCCGCCGGAGTGGCAAGACAGAACGTCCGAAGATGATCCGCGCGTCCGGGCTGTGGACTACGTGGCTGGGATGACCGATCGATTCGCCCTCCGGGCATTCGAGGAGGTGGTGGGCTCTCCCTCGCCCAATATCGGCGTGTAGGAAAAGGGCGGGCCGGGGTCAATTAGGATTATCCGACTTCCCCCGCCAGTTGAACTTCGATAAGCGGATCTGCGGGGTCGCATGGCAAAGATTCGAGAGCAGGATATCGACGATCTCCGTGAGCGGGCAGATGTCGTCGAGATCGTGTCGGCTTACACGCGCCTCAAGAAAGCAGGTGGGCGCACCTTCAAAGGTCTCTGTCCCTTTCATTCCGAGAAGACGCCCTCTTTCACGGTCGATGCCGCAAAGGGGCTGTGGCACTGCTTCGGTTGCGGAGAGGGCGGAAACATCTATCAGTTCATCCAGCGGGCCGAGAGCCTTCCTTTTCCCGAGGCCGTCGAGTGGCTGGCCTCTAAGACCGGCATCGCCCTCACCTACGAGGAGACGCGCCCCGGGGAGTCCCAGACGGCGGGCATCAAGAAGCGCGTTCTCGAGGCCAACGAGGCGGCGGCCCGGTTCTTCCACGAAACGCTTCTTTCGACTGCCGACGCACTGGAGGCGCGTCGCTATCTCGAGAGCCGTGGATTTGGGAAAGAGGTCGCCGCCAGGTGGTCGCTTGGCTACGCACCGGGGCGCAACGCCCTGTGTAGTTATCTCGCCAAACGAGGATTCAGCGAACAGGAGATCGTGGCGGCGGACCTCGGGCGCAGGAGCGAGCGAGACCGGTCCCTATACGACACCTTCAGGCAGCGCATCATCTTTCCGACCTGGGATCTGCAGGGCCGAGTGGTGGCCTTTGGGGGCCGGGCCCTCGGTGATCAGCAACCCAAGTATCTGAACAGCTCGGAGACACCCGTCTTCTCGAAATCGAGAGTTCTCTTCGGTCTCAACCGCGCCAAGTCGTCCCTCGCTAGGGAGGAAGGTGCGGCGGTGGTCGTCGAGGGCTACACGGACGTCATAGCCCTTCACGAAATCGGAATTCCCCAAGCGGTTGCCACAAATGGCGTCGCCCTGGGCGAAACCCACTTTGAGCAGCTCAAGAAGTTCAGCCCACGTGCGATTTTGATGCTCGATGCCGACGAGGCGGGCCGCGGCGCCACCGAGAGAAGTTTTGACGTCCAGCATCGAGTAGGTCTCGAAGTGATGGTCGCGCCGCTCCCGGCCGGGCGAGATCCGGCCGATGTAGCCCAGGAAGACGGAGCCGATGCGGTCAAGAAAATCCTCGATGAAGCGAGACCACTTCTGGAATTCAAACTTGAACAGACTGTGTCCAAACTGCGACTGGATACTCCGGAGGCCCGGTCGCGCGCGGTTCGGGAGGTCGCCAAGGTGCTAGGGTGGCACCCCGATCCCATCGCACGTCATCAGTACGCGTTCTCAATCTCGAGGCGAGTCGGTGTTGATGCTGATGTGATCCAAAGGGCGCTTGGGGAAAGCAAAGGTGCGGCGAGCGCTGAGGGGGACGGCTCCACGCATGAGCGTGAGCGACGTCTGCCGGGACACGTAAAGGTCGAACGAGAGGCACTGCGCTTGCTACTTACGCGATCTGACGAAGCGAAGACCTGGGCCGAGGTCACAGAGGAAGACTGCTTTACCTCCCCCACGCGACGTGAGCTGTTCAAGGCGATACGACAATCGGCGGGAAAGCAAAGCGTGGATCCGGCCGAGATGGCCCAGGATCTTTCGGGCGACGCCCTGTCGCTGCTCACGGAGTTGATGGTGTCGGATTCGCCCGCCGACGTAACGGATGGACCAGACGCAGTTGAAGTTTTCACTAGGCTTGACGTCTTCAGGCTCGAGCGAGCAATCAAGTCGAGGAGGGACGTGCTTCAGGACATCAACCCGACCGAGGACCCACAGCGACACGACCAGCTGTTCACAGAACTCGTGGGCATGGAAGCCGAACGCAGGGATTTGTTGCGCAGACTGCAGGGCGCGGCGTAGAGAATGTGGACATGAACGAACAACCGCCGACGAGGGGCGACGCGTCGGGCGACCGCCAAACCAGTAGCACCCTCACGCAGGTCAGTCCTTCCCAGGTCGAAGTCGAGTCGATCATCCAGGGGGCCCGGGCCGAAGGGAGCATCACCGCGGCCGACCTCGCCGAGAAGCTCTCGGTTCTGGACCTGACTCCGGACGAAACAGACGCGGTGTATCAGAGGTTGGTCGAACTCGGCGTAGAGGTCGTAGAGGACGAGTCCCTGCGTGAGGAGGAAGCGGTAGAACCGCCGGCTCCAGAAGAAGACCGGACTCGAGCACGGCGTGAGGTCGATCAGGCCCTAAAGGCTCCGACGAACGACCCCGTGCGGATGTATTTGAAGGAGATCGGGCGAGTGGCCTTGCTGACGGCCCAAGAGGAGGTCGACCTTGCCAAGCGAATCGAATCGGGTCTCGATGCCGGCGACCGGCTAGACGCAAGCGAAACGCTCGCGGACGAGGAGGAGCGTCGTCGGCTCCTGTTCACGCAGCGCGATGGCGCTCGTGCAAAACGACATCTCGTCGAGGCGAACTTACGGTTGGTGGTTTCGATTGCCAAGCGTTACGTCGGAAGGGGCATGGCCTTTCTCGATCTCATCCAAGAAGGCAACCTCGGCCTCATCCGCGCCGTCGAGAAATTCGATTACACCAAGGGCTACAAGTTCTCGACCTACGCGACGTGGTGGATTCGTCAGGCCATAACCCGGGCCATCGCGGACCAAGCCCGAACCATTCGCATCCCCGTACACATGGTCGAGACGATCAATAAGCTGGCCCGCATTCAGCGGCAGTTGTTACAGGACCTGGGGCGCGAGCCGTCAGCCGAGGAAATCGCGGTGCAGATGGAGCTCTCTCCCGAGAAGGTGCGGGACATCCAGAAGATCTCGCAGGAGCCGGTCTCTCTCGAGACTCCCATCGGCGAGGAGGAGGATTCGCATCTCGGAGACTTCATCGAGGATTCCGAGGCGGTCGTCCCGCTCGAGCGAGCGTCGTTTCGCTTGCTTCAGGAGCAGCTCGAGAGCGTGCTTCATACTCTGTCGCAGCGTGAGAAGGACGTCATCGAGATGCGTTTCGGTCTAAGGGACGGTCAACCGAGGACGCTCGAGGAAGTGGGCAAGAAGTTCGGGGTCACGCGCGAGCGCATTCGCCAAATCGAATCGAAGACACTGTCGAAGTTGCGTCATCCATCCCGAAGCCAGAAACTGCGCGACTACTTGGAGTAGCCGGCCTCCCTTCGCCCCGAATGGGTCGGCTAAGAATATGTCTCAGGTCATGACCACTCGGCTGGAGCGCGCCGGGTGATCTACGTGGGTGGGGGAGCTACCGAGAGCCCGCCGGGCCTCGTGTCCTCGTCCGAGCGCCGGTCCTTTACGGCCTCCGTGACCTTGTCTTTGGCTGTGCCGATTCCGGAGCTGGCGGCCTCTTTGGCCTTGCCCGTGGCCTGACGGAACCCCTGCGATGTAACGAGGTTGTCGTAAAGCCGCTTCAGTTGGTCGTAACGCTCGGTGCCCGCCTTGGTCCCGAGCACATATCCGGCGCCGAACCCGATAAGGAATCCCAGCCGACCTCTCATGATTACCTCCCGCGGAGTTAGATCCTTGTTCGGTCTTCCCCGATTTTTAGCAGGTTGAAGCCTGGTTCGCTCCGGAACGAAGGAGGATCTGAAGAGGGCAGGACTAGTGGCCGATTAGGATGAGGTAACCGCTGGGGACGAAGCCCTAAACCCAGAGGTTGATCGTTCCGGGGTAGCTCAATTTGGCAGAGCATCCGGCTGTTAACCGGAGGGTTGCGGGTTCGAGTCCCGCCCCCGGAGCCGAACCGTCCGAGAGTTGTGCTGCATGCTGTGCCGGGCCGCTGACGACGCCCGCAGATTCCTCGGAGAGGAAGCTCGGGGGACCAAAGTCGGGGGACCAACCGGGGTGGCAAGATGAACATTGAATCCCGGCGATGAATGGTAGTGGTCGGGGGCCGTAGCTCAGTTGGTCAGAGCGGCGGACTCATAATCCGTTGGTCGCTGGTTCGAGTCCAGCCGGCCCCACGAAGAAAAATCGCAGGTCAGACGGACAGGAACGCCAGAGTCGCGACCGCAGTGGCGGCAATGTTGGTTTTCCACGCTGCATCGGCCCACGTGCGTGCGTGCGCCTCCGCAAATGACTGGCCTATTGCGAAACTGGCGATCATGAGGAGGATCGCACCGAGCAGAAGCGCGAGATGAATAGGAATCCAGATGTCGCTGTTTCCGACGCGCGTCATCCACTCGCCGACCGTGCCGACGTCGCTCGATCCCTTCGGATGTACGGCTCCAGCGACGAGCGTCACGACCGCTCCCGCGATTCCCGCACCCGCTCCTAACCGGGTCATCATGAGTTCTGCAGTACTCGATAGCCGACGGGCACGACGAATGAACGACTCATACTTGGCCCAGCGTGGTGACGGACAGATTCCCCACATCACGCATGACCTTTTCGACGCGAGGGGCGATCTCCGCCACGGGTTGGTAGGTGACCTTTTCCAGATCGATCCCGAGCGCTGCGGCATCATCGGGAAGCAGTTGCTCAAGCAGCTGTTTCGATACCAAGGTTTCGTCGGGGCCGGCCGCCTCTTGGATCCGTGCCCCTTCGTTTACCTCGTTCCCCAGCGCGGAGACGTCTAGTCGTCCGCGCGGCACGAGCTGGCCCATGTACAGGCTTCCTCCCCAGTGCAACCCCACTCGCATCTGGCACTCGGTGTCGAGAGTGTCGCGGAAGATCTCCCTCGAGAGGTCGTGTATTCGCTGCGCGGTGCGGATGGCCGCACACGCCGCCGCGGAGGGGGACTCAAGCTCATCTACGAGGAAGTAGGCCGACGCCCCATCACCTGCATGCTTTCCGATTACACCTTTCTCGTCAGCGACCGCGTCGTCGATTCCCGTCCACAAGCTTCGGATCAGCCTGAAATAGCTAATGCTCGACATCTGTCTGGAGAGTTCTCCCGACGCGGACAGGTCACAGAACAGGATCGCGGCCTGACGGGGAAGGGGCTCGACGAGGCGCGCCATCCGTTCGTACATCTCCTCGTTTCCACGTGAGAGCAAGGACATGAGGTTCGGGCTTACGTCCATGAACATGATTACGAGCCACCCGTGGAAGTCACCGTCCGAGTCGTAAATTTGGCTCATCGAGCACTGCGCAGGAAAGGGAGGAAGCTCCGGGTCGGCTGGGTCAACGGCGAGAAAGCGCGCCCGCAAGACATGTGGTGGAGCTTTCGGCTCGACGGCGTCAAAGTACTGGTGCATCGACTCTGGGAGGACATCCGCGACACGACGGCGTCGCTGTTGCAGATCATGGACGATGTAGGGAGCGACATCGGCAAACAGGGGGGTCTCCAGACTCTCCGCGGCGATTGCCGATATCCAAGGCTCGCCAAGTAGTGCCTCCGCTATGTGACGACCGTAGCCAACGTCCGTGCCCTCGGAGACGCGAACGAACTCACGCACTTCGTCCGATGCCCACTGGAGTCGCCATTCGGCATCGAGGATCATCACGCTCCAGCCCAGCTCCGCGTAGCACTCCGCATAGCGGGCCAACAGAGGGTCGGTCGGCGTGACTGCCACGGCATCACCCGGCTTTGACGGCTAGGACTCTCTCCACGATACCTGCGGGGCCAAGCCGTTCGCGCTCGACAATGTCGAATCCTTGGGCTTCGACATATTCCGCCGGCCGACGCGTCATGTTCTCGCCCTCAAGACGCTGCGTGAAGAACTCTGCAACCTTCTGGAACCAGTAGACTGGCTTGACGTCGCTCCGGATGTGGTCGACCAAAATCAGCTTCCCGCCGGGACGCAGCACACGCTTCATTTCAATCACGGCGCGTTGTGGATCGGGGATGTTGCAAAGCGAGTAGGTGCAGACGACCGAATCGAAGGACTCGTTGGCGAAGGGAAGCTCGTGCGCATCACCTTCTCGCAGGTGCACTTCGCGTCCGAGGTCATTGGCGCGCGTACGAGCGATGTGGAGCATCTCGGCGCTGAGATCGAGCCCGGTCACGCGTGCGTTCGCTGGGAAGTGCGGAAGATTGAGAGCTGTGCCGACAGCGACCTCGAGGACATCGCCGGAAACCCTTGAGCATGCCCACGGACGATGGCTTCGTCCGAACACGCGTCGTTCGAAGAACCCGATCTGCTTGTCGTAGCCTGGCGCCTTCTTAGCCCAGGAGCGCCGCACCTTGTCCGTCCGGCGCGCGAGCTCATGTTTGTCGAGCGTTTTCACGCCACAGCCTCCTTTTGTCCCCGCCGCCCCATTAAGCGCGCCGCGATCACCCAGATGACACCGATCGCCGCCGCGATGCTGGTGACGGCGAGCAACAGATGGGCCCAATCCACCTCGCGGTGATCGAGATGCTGGAAGAAGTGGGCGATCGCGACTATCGCGTAGGCGAGGTTCGCCACCAGCACGATGAGATATCCCCGCCGCTGACCCGGTGGGGTGACGTCTCGTACAGCCAATGCGGCGACTCCCAAGACGAAGAGAGTCGATAGCCATATGAGCCAATGGGCCTGAAATTGCTCTGCGGCCCCTTCGAACTCCTCGTGGCTGAGATGCCACTGGAGATCGACCAGGCGCCCCGCCACCTGTGCCCCAAAGCCGCCGACCAGGGGCCAGAAGAACCTGTCGCCGGTTTGGTCAGTTGCCGCCAACTTGCTCCCTCCTCCTTTGGGATACGCTAATGTATCTGGATGCTTCAACGTATGCAAATGGAGGCTCGATGAGTGTTCGCAAGCGGCTGACACGAGCCGAAAAGCAGGCGGAGACGCGCCAGGCGCTGCTTGATTCAGCGGCGAGGGTCTTCGCGCGAGTCGGGTTGCAGGCCGCCACAGTCGAGGAGATCACCGAGGAGGCTGGCTTCTCACGCGGCGCGTTCTATTCCAATTTCGAGGACAAGGGCGATCTCTTTCTGACGCTGTTGGAGAAGCGGGGAACGCAGGAAATGGAGGAGATCGCGCTTGCTTTCCAGAAAGGCGACACAGCCGAGGAGCGTCTCGTAAACGGAGGCCGCTTCATTGACGCGATGGCGATCGGCAAAACCGAGTGGTGCCGGCTGTACATGGAGTTCTGGGCTGCCTCGGTTCGAGATCGCAAGCTCAGGCGGCGATTCGCGCAGCAGTACGAGATGTGGCGGAGTGGCATCGCTCAAATGATCGATGCCGGTGCTCGTGACTTAGGGATGACACTCGATGCGCCTGCCGAGGAACTGGCGAGCGCGGTCATCGCGCTATCCGAGGGATACGTGTTGCAGAAGCTCATAGATCCCGCCGCCTTGCCGGACGACTATTTCTCTCGGATTCTGGTGCGGTTCTTCCGGCGGTTCGGTGCATTCGAGGAACTGGATGCAAGGTGACGTCTGATGAAGGGATCGGCTTCTGACCCGCGAGTTCCAAGGAAGCAGCGATTTCCGGTTCCAGAAGGTCGGGCTTCGGGAGCTCAAGGGATTCGCCGAGCCCGTAACTCTCTATGCGGTGTTCCGAGCGCCAAGAAAGTTCTCGTTTTCATCGCGCTGATCGCGGCACTCAGCTCGGCAAGCGCGGCGCACGCTCAATCAGGCGGCGATCCCGAGGCCGGTCGTGACGTGTTCGACGCGAACTGCGCGATGTGCCACGGCTCAGACGCCGGCGGGATGATGGGCATGCACCCCTCTCTGCGCGGGTCGGTGGAGCGCCTGACTCTAGAGGGGGTCGAGGTCACGATCCGAAACGGGCGCGACACGAACCCGCCTATGCCACCGTTCGAGGGCGAACTGACAGACGAAGAGATCGCCGACGTGATCTCGTACCTCGACACGCTGCCGGTGGGTCCCCGCAACTTTGGCGCGGGCCATGACGGAATGATGGGAGGAGATATGGACGGAATGATGGACGACATGATGGGCGGAGGGATGTGGTCTTGGTTCGCCTGGTCGGTCTTGTTCCTTGTGGTGCTTGCGGCAGTTGTGGTCGGCTCGATTTTCGTCGTGCGGCGGATGTGGGACCGAGGGCCTCAGGGGCCCGGATCATCAAGTCGTGCGCTGGACATCCTCAAGGAGCGCTACGCGCGTGGCGAGATCGACCGCGACGAGTTCGAAGAGAGGCGGGACCATCTCGGATCGTGAGAAGAGTGCTGGGTAAGCCTAGGCTCGTGGTTAAGCGGGTCGCCGAGGGAATCGAGGTGCTACGCGTGCGGGCGCCAGGCCGACTTCTGCGGGAGACCAACATCTACCTGCTCGAGGCGGACGGCCGCGTGATCATCTATGAGACTGGCACGGTCTTTGCCGCGAACGCGATCCACACCGCGGCCGCCGAACGCGGGGGGATCCGGCAGGTCGTGCTCAGTCACGCTCACGCCGACCATCGCGGCGGCGCCGCGCGCCTGAACGCGCCGATCGTCTGCCATCCACAGGAGCGCCCCGTAGCAGAGGGCGACGGGTGGGCGAACGACGGCTTTGACTACTCGAAGATCAGCAACCCGCTGATGCGAGCGATCACACCACTCATGCTCAAATGGATGGACGGCGGCCCGCTACAGATAGCCGGGACGCTCCAAGCCGGCGACTGGGTGGCCGGGTTCCAGATACTGCACCTACCCGGACACACCCCGGGCCAGATCGGGCTATGGCGCGAGGCCGATCGGTTGGCGATCGTCAGTGACGCCGTTTTTGTGTCGGACCCGTTCTCGCTCCTGGACCTGCCCGGCTCCGTCCGGCTTCCCCCGCCGCCGGGCCGACCAGACGACGCCGCCGCACGGGAAAGCGTGCACCGAATCGCCGCGCTTAACCCCGCAACTGTCTGGCTGGGCCACTACGGACCGATCACGCGCAACGTCCGCGCCGAACTCGAGCGAGCGGCGGACGGCGACTGATGTTGCGCCACTCTGACCGGCGCCGGTGGGACCGCGCAACTTCGGTGCAGGCGACGACGGAATGATGGGAGGGGAGTGACAAGAATGGCGAAGGCTGCCGATGATGTGCGACTTGCGGCGCGCATATCTCGCGATGCACTGGAGTCGGCGGTCGATCTTGATTGGAGTGTTGCGGCGGGCTCTCTGGAGTGGGACTGCCGAACGACCGCCGGTCACATCTCAGACGCTCTCGGGTTCTACGCGGCTCACCTTGCGGTTCGGTCCACGCAATGGCTCAAGTTCGACGTGGTGCCCCATGTGGACGCATCAAATGGGCACCTGGCTCGCCTTATTCCGGCGATGGCGGAGGTGCTGGCCCAGGTAATCGAAGCAGCACCGCAAGACGCTCGCGGTTACCACCACAGCGGCATGCACGATCGCGACACGATGGCCGCCATGGGGTGTCTAGAGGCGCTCGTTCACACGGGCGACATCGCCGCGGGATTGGAGCTGTCCTTTGAAGTTCCCCAAGAACTCTGTCAACGTGTTGTTGGTCGCCTTTTTCCAAGCGCGCCGAGGGACCCCGATCGGTGGTCGGTTCTGTGGTGGGCGACGGGGCGCGGCGATCTCGCAGGCCAGCCGCGTCTGGGGGCGGACTGGGGGGAATACTGGCTCAGAGCAGTGGGTATAGCTCCGTGAGGACGTATCGCGTGTATCGATTCCGACAGCAGCACACTATGGGATTGTCCAATAACGACGTCCATACGATCAGAAGGCGGGGGCTGGCAAGCGGGCATGGAGAAACTTGAAGAGAACCCTTGCGATCTCGGCTTGAATCCGCGTCACGGCGGGTGTGCAACAGAAGGAACCGCAGAGCCCCGGTCGTTAACACCACCGATGCGCTCCGCGCGCGCCCTTGCGGGGTTGCTCTTTCTTGGAGCCAGCGCGGCGAGCTGGCGCGTGAAGGCGACGAGGCCGCTCAGCATCATCGGAACGTGGTTTGGGGTCTCGCACTTGGTGGCCGGCGCGACCGGCTTCTCGGGGTGTCCGGAGAAAGGTGCGATCCCGAGCTTGATATTGCGGCGGGATGTCTACACGGGATGCGGCCCGTGGGAACGAATCGATCGGTACCTCGCCGCTTAGGGCCGGATGCACAAAACCTTGCCTGCATAGCGCCGGATCGGCTGAAGTCGGTTGGGCTTGGCTCAACCTCTCTAGGCGCTACTGCGCGGTGTCGGGACACGCATGCTCCGGCATGACTGGGGAGATCGAGGTTGGTTAGCGAGATGGGGAGCCCGCGGACTCGCGCCGCGACGCGGCCCCTTAGGCTCGCCCGCGACTAGAATCGCTGCCGTGAAGCCCCTTCTGGTGATCTTATTGGTCGTGTTGCTTCTGCTCTTGGCGCTGCCGATCGCGATGGCGATGGACATGGACGGCGGATCATGCCCCGCATGCAACGCGACTGAACGTCCTTTCTCGGTCGGCATGTGCCTCGCCATACTCACCCTCGCCCTGTTCTCAGTGCGCTTCGCCCGCAGCCGCTTGGTCCTTGCAACAGTGCGATCAGGCGACTCTCCGACCCTCTCGGGGCTCTTCAGGCCTCCGCGCGTCGCCTAGACGTATCCGCGCGCGCCCTAGATCGAGGCGTGCATCGTCTAGCGACTGGAGGTCATCTTGGAAACACTGCTTGCCTATCTGCCCGCTATCGCGTGCGGGGCGATGATGCTGTTCATCTGCATCCCGATGATGAGAAACATGCACAAGGGTCATGAAGGATCAGACGACTCCGACGCCCGGCGAGAGATCGGCGAGCTACGTGAGGAGATCGCGCGTCTCAAGGCCGAGCGCGCTCTCGAGGACGAGCGCGAGACCGTCGATGGCTAAGACGAGAACGCGGCCGACACCGCGCAAGGCACCGGCCAAGGGCCGGCGGCGACCGGGCTCGAGGAAGAAGCCACCCCCGCCCTGGTATCAGCGCTACAGCTGGCTGCCGTGGGCCGTGGGGCTCGGCGTGCTCGCCATAGTCGTGATTGCCCTGCGTGCGGGGCAACCCGATCGCCCCGCACCCGGCGTGGCGGTCGAGAACCCGGTGGTGGGTGCGGATCTCCACTCGCTCGTGGTCGATCCCGAGGATCCCGACAGGCTCTACATCGGCAGCCACTCCGGTGTCTCGGTATCGACCGACGGGGGCGATACGTGGGAGGTCGTCGGGAGCCTTAACGGCGCCGACGCGATGGGGTGGGCGTTCACCGACGAACTCATACTGGTCGGGGGTCATCCCGGATTAAGCGTCTCGACCGACGGCGGCGACAGCTTCGAGCAACGAAACGAGGGTCTGCCCTCGACCGACGTCCACGCGCTCGGCGCCGGCGACAAGGTCATCTACGCGGGGCTCGCGGGGGTGGGAACGTTCGCGTCGACCGACGGCGGGATGACGTGGGAGGCGCGCTCCGAGGAGGTCGGGGGCGCGTTCATGGGGCGCATCCAGGTCGATCCCGCCGACGACGACCACATCCTCGCACCAGACATGGAGGCCGGAGCGGTGGAGAGCACCGACGGGGGCCTGACGTGGAAGGCGCTCGGGGGCGTCCAAGGCGCGATGTGGGTCACCTGGGAATCGAACGACACCGACCACATCGTGGTGACCACGCAAGGCTCTGCCGCCGAGAGCACCGACGGGGGAGAGAGCTGGGAGCCGTTCGAGATCCCCGACGGCGCGTCGATCGTCGAGTTCAGTCCCCACGATCGCGAGGTCCTGTACGCGGCCGTGCTCGAGGACCCCAACGCACGGGTGTTCATAAGCCGCGACGGAGGCGGGCAGTGGGAGCCGCAGTGACAACGACCAGGGAGGTGACGTGAGATGTCCTGTGCCTGCGTGATGGGGGGCGGCATGTGGTGGGGGATGCTGTTTCCCGCCCTAGTGCTGGTCGCGCTCATAATCGGCGGGGTCGTCTTGTTCCGCACGTTGTCGGATCGCTCCAGGGGCGATTCTGGATCAGCAAGCGCCATGTCTGTGCTCGAAGAGCGTTTCGCGCGCGGCGAGATCGACGACGAGGAGTTCAAGGCCCGGAGGGACGAGCTACTTGTCGGAAAGGGCTGACCCAGACACATGCCGATCGGAATCGCGATCGTGGCGGGCGCTCTTGCAGGCGTGAACCCGTGTGGGTTCCCGCTGCTGCCCGCGTTTCTGTCTCTGTACATCGGTGCCGACGAGGAGTCGCTGCCGCGCGCGTCATCGCGCGTCGCACAGGGACTCACGGTCGGGATGCTGGTGACCACCGGGTTCCTCGGTGTTTTCCTCGTGGTCGGTATTCCGATCTCCTACGGCGCATCCCAGCTGACGAAGTCGATCCCGTGGAGCGGCCTCGCCCTCGGTGCACTGCTGCTGGTCGCCGGAGTGGCGGTGGTGGCGGGGCACCGGCTACCGTTCATGCGACAGCCGCAGTTCACCGCGGGCCGGACGCGGCGGGCGAGAACGATCGTGGTCTTCGGCGCCGCCTACGCGGTGTGTTCGATGAGTTGCACGCTCCCGGTGTTCCTCGCCGTGATCGGAGCATCGCTCGCCACTGCGGGGCCTTTCGAGGCGGCAACCGTCTTCGGCGCCTATGCCTTGGGGATGGCGACCATGCTCATGGCGCTGTCGCTCGGAGCGGCGCTACTGCGCGACGGCCTGGCGCGGCGCCTGAAGCGTCTGCTTCCCTACATGCACCGGATCGCGGGCGTGATGTTGGCGTTCTCGGGGGCCTACCTTTTCTATTACTGGGCGCGCGTCCTGTGGGCGCCGGCCGATGCTCGCGTCCGATCCACTCGTGGGCGCAGTGTCGGGCTTTGCCACCTGGGTGCAGCGCAGCGCCGCGTCGGGAAGCGGGCGGCTGGTCGTGTTGGTGGCCGGCGTCGCGGTCGCCGTGGCCCTCGCGGTATCGCTATGGAAATGGACGACGCCGTCGCCAAGTCATGACAACGCGACGCACAGCGATCTACCCGATCTTGAGCGTGCGAGCCGATCGTGATGGTTCCGTTGGATGAACTTGAGCCGCATGGTCAGAGGCGACGGCCGTGGCGCGTGCTCGTCGCAATAGTTCCCGCCGTCGCCTTCGTAGCACTGCTGACGTTCGGTCTGGCCCGCTCTGGGTCCCGGGCAACCGTCGGCAACGAAGCACCAGATTTCGAGCTGCCGCTTCTAGGCAAACAAGAGCAGATGCTGTCGAGCGAGGATCTTCGCGGTCATCCCGTAGTCGTCAATTTCTGGGCGTCGTGGTGCATACCTTGTCGCGAGGAGGCGCCTCTGTTGGAGAGAACGTGGCGCCAGTACAAAGACGAGGGTGTCATCTTCCTCGGCGTCAACATCAAGGACGCCGAGAGCGACGCTGAAGACTTCGTCGAGGAGTTCGGTCTGACGTATCCAAACGTGCGCGATCTCGACCAAGAGCTGACGCGCCCCTTCGGGGTAACGGGGCTTCCCGAGACGTTCTTTCATCGATCACAACTGGACGTTCTTCGGCACCGTTCGCGGTAACGAAGTGGGACAAGATCAGGGCACCGTGGTGCTCGGAGCCATATCCGAGGAGGAACTCGTGACCAACGTCGAGCTCCTCGTGCGCCGGGCGGCATCCGAGTGAAGCTCTATCTGGGACTGGCATGCTTCGTCGCACTAGTCGGCTGCGGCAACGGCGGGCAGGCGCGTCCCGCGTCGACACCGGCCGATTCCGAGGGGACCGAGTTGGTTGCTGCGGTCGAAGGCGTTTGTGCGGCGGCCGACAAGGCCTCGGGCTCGATCCAAAAGGCCCGGTCGTTGTTCTTGGATGAGGCGCACGACGGGATCCATCGCCTTGCCGACGAGGTCGCTTCAGTCGATCGCAAGCTGGCCGCCGATGTCCTCGAGGCCAAACAGGCCGTGGAAGCAGCAGCGGATGCCTCCGCGGGAAGAGAACTTCAGCGGGCTCTGCAGCGTCTCGCGACTGCAGGCGGCGATGCCTTGATTGCTCTCGATCTCGAGACACCTTCATGCGCGAGCGGAGGGGAGTCTTAGATGGCCGCGTCGCGTCGCATCGCGCCACTGCTGCTTGTCCTCGCTGTCATCGCGGTCGGCTGCTCGGGCAACGACGAGCGGCCCACTGACGCGAAGAATCCGGAGGAGGCGTTGCACGCCGAGGTCGCCAGCTACGACATCGCGGCAGGCGAGAAGTCGCGGCTACTCGTCGGGCTGTTCACCGGTGACGAGCTCTTCGTCAGCTACGGGACGGTAGACATGTCGTTCGCGTTTCTGGGCGAGGGGCAGGCCTCTGCAACACCCGAGCCAGGACCCAGCGCGACCGGGGAGTTCTTGCTGGTCCCGGAGACGGAATCGCCGGCGGACCCTCCGGAAAGACCGATCGCGGCACCAGCGTCGCGCGGACGCGGCGTGTACGCGGCGCAGGTGAACTTCGACCGGCCCGGCTTCTGGGAGGTGACAGTGCGCGTCGACGTCGAGGGCCGTGGGCAACTCGTAGCCACAGGGGCGTTCGAGGTGCTCGAAGAGCACCGCGTCGGCTCCAGGGGAGCGCGCGCCGAAGACGGACAACCTCACGCGCGCCTCGGCGGACGCACCCCGGGCGGCAGTCGATTCGCGCTGGGGCAACGGCGAACCGCTTCCGGACCCGGAAATGCATACGACAACGATCGCCGACGCAATCCGCGCCCACCGACCCGCGCTCGTCGTGTTCTCGACCCCCGTCTACTGCGTCAGCCGTTTCTGTGGACCGATAACCGACATGGTCCAAGCCCTCGCCCGTGACTACGGGGATCGCGCCGAGTTCATCCATGTCGAGATCTGGCGCAATTTTGAGAAAACCGTCGTCAACAAGGGAGCGGCCGACTGGCTTCTTCGCGATAACGACCTTCGGGAACCGTGGGTCTGTCTGATCGGACGCGACGGCGTCATCGATCAGCGCTGGGACAACGTAGCGACCCGCCAAGAGATCGAGCCGTTCTTGAAGCAATTGCCGAAGCTCGATTAGGAGGCCGAATGTCTTTAACCTGGCGCCATCGAGACGAGTGGGCCTGGCTGACGGCGGCTGCCGTGGTGCTAGTGATGGGAGCGGTGACACTGGCCTTCGTCGGGTTGCCCACTTTCAGTGTTCATTCACCTTTGCACTACGCGGGCATCATGGACCCGCTGTGTGGGATGACGAGAGCTGTCCGCTTGCTTGCTCTCGGTCGGTTTGATGACGCGTGGGCGTTCAATCCGGCGAGCTTTGCACTGTTGATCGTGGTTGGCGCGTTGCTCGTGCGGGCGTTGGTTGGAGGCGTTACCCACATGTGGGCCCACCTAGAGGTGAAGGCAAAGCCTCACTTGGCGGTCGCCCTGATCGTGCTTACCGCCGCCCTGTGGGTGAATCAGCAGTCGCATGCATCACTTCTTATGAGTTGAGAGGGGTACTGAGGATGGACGAACCCGAGAGGCCTCCTCTGGAGGAAAGACTCGCGGAATTGTTCCGCTCCATCGTCGGAATCGAACAAGAGTTCACGGCTCGGGAGCTGGCGGAGAAAACCGGCATGGATCTGGATCTGGGGCTCACCGTGTGGCGCGCCTTCGGTATGCCCGAGCCCGACCTGGACACGTCTGCTTTCGATGCCACCGACGTCGAGTCGATGCGGGGAATACAAGCGACGATGGACCTGGGAGTGCCGAAAGAGGACGTCATCGCGATCGCAAGGGTCTTCGGCCAAGTGTTCTCTCGACTCGCGGAAGTAGAGCAGCGCATGTACAACCGTCAGTTCATTGAACCGATGGTGCGCGAGGGAGTTGGGGTCGAAGAGATCGCGGCGCAGCTGCGTCCGATCTCTACGGTGATGCTTCCGCTTGTGGAACAGGTGATTGTGAATGCCCACAGACACGCACTGGACACGGCGATCCGGCAAGTGGTCGTCAGTGCCACAGAATCGACGACGGAAGCACTGTCCGTCTGCATGGTCGATCTGGTTGACTACTCGGGTCTCTCTTCCCGCATCGATGCGAATGAGCTGTCGGAAGTGGTGACGCGATTCGAGGGCGTTGCCGTCGAGCAGTGTGCGCAGGCTGGGATTCGGCTGGCCAAGATGATCGGTGACGCAGCCTTCTTTGTGAGTCCGAATCCCGAGGCGATCTGGACCACGGCGAGCGCCGTTGTTGAGGCGGTCGAGGCTGACGACTTGCTGCCGCAAGCTCGGGCAGGCCTGGACCACGGACAGGTGCTGCCTATGGAAGGCGACTATTTCGGTCATCCCGTAAATGTGGCCGCCCGGTTGGTTTCGATCGCCGACCCGGCGACGATCCTTGCTTCGCGCGCGTTCAGTCAAGTACTGCCGCCTGACTCGGTCGTGAGGGAGCCACAGGGGACGCGCGAACTAAAAGGCGTGGGGATGGTTGAGGTCTTTCAACTCCAAACTCGATGAGGCGATTTCGGCCCGAAGGCTAAGCAGAGCACCCTTAATTACCTTGCCGGCTCATACCGCATCGCCACCGCCCCGGAGCCGAACTCCAGCTGGCTCACGAGATTCAAGTCGATACGCTTCGATAGCCCTGCGAACAACGTCGGCCCATGGCCCGCGAGCCTGGGGTGCACCACGAACTCGTACTCATCGATCAATCCCAGCTCCGCCAACGCCAGCGGGAGCTTCACGCCCCCCACGAACAGTCCTTTACCCGACTCCCGCTTGAGCTGCTGAACGGCCTTCCCCAGATCACCGCGCACGAGCTCCGCGTTCCAATCGACCCGACCCAGGGTGCTCGACACGACGTACTTCTTTGCCGCGTCGATCGTCCGGGCGAAGGGTTCCATCCAATCAGGCCTCGCTCCCGTCGGCGCCGGCGGCCTCCACGCTGCCTCCATCATTTCGTAGGTCACCCGGCCAAAGAGGAGGGCATCGGCCTGCGCGAGGTTCTCGGCCCAGTAACGATGCAACTCTTCGTCCGGGACACCGGCACGATGATCGCAGCACCCGTCCAGTGTGATGTTGATGGAATACCGAAGGGGTCGCATAGCGTAAGCG
>JALZEK010000074.1 GCA_030862065.1 Actinomycetota bacterium
CTCGTATGCCGTCGGCGAGATCGTCGAGAACCTTTTCGGTGGGCTCGCCAGCAAGCAGCCGAGTCGCCATCCGGTTGAGCAAGCGAGCCTCTACTTCTCGACGCTCGGATTTCCCTTTCGCGTCAAGAGCTGCTGAAAACAGAAGCCCAACGATGACCGACGCCACTAGGAAGGCGAACAGGGACACCAGGTCTTCCGGAGCGCCCACCGCGAATGTGTGAACTGGTTCAGTGAAGAAGAAGTTGAGAGCAAGAAACGACAGGATCGAGGCAGCGACTCCGGCCACCGCTCCGGCGACCCTGGCCGCGATCACAACCGCGAGTACGTAGAGCACCGCGACTACGGCTGTCTCCGGATGGTGTTCGGGTACGGCTAGGAGTGTGACCGCCGCGGGTCCCGCGCAGGAGACTAGGAGTTTGCTGCGTGTCGCGGGGCGGGGCCAGACGTTCTTGTTCACGTGGCCCATTTTGCGCCCTAGGCGTCGGCACGTCCGGGGGGCACTAAATCCTGACGCGATCCTTACGGCCGAATGGGGTTTCCTAACGTTGCCCCAACGACCCTCTCGTCACACTCAGGCGATGGGCCGATGGCGACACCGAGACCTGCTCAGGGACTTCTTGTACCGGGGGCAGTGGGACCAGGACCTTCAGCTGATTGAGCTCCAGCTGTGGGCAGTTTCGGCCGGGGCATCCTGCTGGATCGTCGATCTGGCCCGCTACCAGATCTCACGTGTCGCAGGGCTCGTCCAGAAGTTGAGCATCGATCCGGTCGAGGGGAACCTCGACGCTTTCATCAGCGATGGGACGGGGTCGGTAGTCGCGCGGTGGGGAATTAGCCGCCCGGCGCCTCAGCTGGTTGTCCTCCCCGGACGCGTGGTCGTCGTCGAGGGACTGGTTGTTTCCGGTGACGAGCACATGATGATGCTCGATCCGGCCTTCGAGCTCGCGCCCTTGCCTTGGGTGGCGTGATCGGGAGTTGAGCAAGGCGCAGGTCCTAAAGCGCATCCTGCTCGGCCGAATGATGGCTTCGGGTGAGCTCGAGCACACGCTGCTCCCGAAGACGATCGCATTGCCCGTGTTCGCGTCGGACCCACTTTCGTCCAACGCCTACGCGACCCAAGAGATTCTGATTGTTCTCGGCGCCGCCGGCGTCGGCGCGCTCGCGAAGGTCGTTCCGGTCTCGATCGCGGTCGCCCTCCTTCTCGCCACGGTCGTGACTTCGTACCGTCAGACCGTTCGCGCCTATCCCAGCGGCGGCGGGGCCTATCGCGTCGCTCGCGAGAACATCGGCCTTTACGCAGGCCTACTCGCGGCCGCCGCGCTTCTCCTTGACTACGTCTTGACGGTCGCGGTGTCGATCACCGCAGGCGTCGACGCGATCGTCGCAATAGCACCGGATCTCAGCGACGTGAAGGTTCAGATGGTCATCGGATTCATCGTGTTCGTAACAATGATGAACCTCCGCGGCGTGCGGGAATCGGGGACATTGTTCGCAATCCCCACGTACGGTTTCGTTCTATCGATCTACCTGATGATCATCACTGGGTTCGTCCGATGTTTCGGGGGCTGCCCTCAGGCAGAGACGGCGGGGGTCGACATGCAACATGTGGCCGAGCCCCTCACGTTGTTCCTGATCTTCAAAGCGTTCGCCGCAGGGACGACGGCGCTGACCGGGGTGGAAGCGATCGCCGACGGTGTTCAGGCCTTCCGTTTCCCACAATCGAAGAATGCGGCGACCACCTTGCTAGTCATGGGCATCCTCGCGACATCGATGTTCCTCGGAATCTCGGCACTGGCCAATGGAACCAATGTCGTCTACCGGCACGGTGACCCCAGGACTGTCGTAGCTCAAGTAGCGGACGCGGTTTTCGGTGGCGGTCCGCTCTTCTATGTCGTCCAGGTGATGACCGCCGGGATTCTGATCCTTGCCGCGAACACCGCGTTCCAGGACTTCCCGCGGCTGTCGTCGATCCTCGCCCAGGACAGGTTCATGCCGCGGCAGTTCCTCAACCGGGGTGACCGGCTTGTGTTCTCTAACGGTGTCCTGATCCTTGCGCTGATTGCGAGCTCCCTGGTCTTCATCTTTAATGCGGACCTGAACCGATTGATCCAGCTCTATCTAGTTGGCGTCTTTATCTCGTTCACGTTGTCGCAATCCGGCATGGTGCTGCGGTGGCGGAAGCTCAAGACTCCCGGGTGGAGGAAGAGCATGGCTGTCAACGGTTTCGGCGCGGCGGTGACCGGAGTCGTCCTCTGCGTGGTTCTAACAACGAAGTTCCTGGGGGGGGCGTGGATCATCATGATCGCTATCCCCCTCGTCATGGTCCTGATGCACTCGATCCATAAGCACTACCGCGACGTGGCTCGCGACCTCGCGGACGAAGAGCGTCGTCCGGTCGAGCGCCGGACGGGCAATCACGCGATGGTCATCTTGGTGGAGCGGGTCGACGTCGCGACTGCCCGCGCTGTCGGTTATGTGCGGTCCGTGCGTCCGCGACAAGTGACGGCGGTAACCTTCGATGAGGCCAACGTTGCAGCCTTCAAGCGGCTCGCCCCCGAGATCCCTCTCACGGTTCTCGAAAAAAATGCCAGCGCGGCAGACACGATCAAGTCCTATCTCGGCAAAGAGCGCAAGAGCATTCCACCCGAAGATTTTTTCACGCTGGTCACCCCCGAACTACTCAGGCGCCGCGGGCTGTGGGAAGTAATCACGCATCCACGACTGCACCGCCTCAAGGCCGCCTTCCTGGCGGAACGCCATGTACAGATCCTCGACATTCCCATACTCCGGGAGGACATCGACCCGAAGCAAGATGAGACCTCAGGACCTGCACGCAACAACGTGGTGGTTTTGGTTTCGGGCGTTCACAACGCAACGTTGCAAGCGATCGAGTATGCAGAGACGCTGGGCGGAACTGACCTTAGGGCCGTCTCTTTTGGGATTGATGCAGAAGCTACGACGAAGCTAGCCGACGACTGGATGGAGGCGAAGATCCAGACCCCGTTGGAGCTGGAGGATTCTGTGTATCGAGATATCGGGCAATCACTCGTCAGCTATATTCAGCGCTTCAAGGCTGACGGAAAGGACAGGGTAGTAACGGTCATCCTCCCTGAGTTCGTCGTTAGCAAGTTCAGGCACCAGTTGCTTCACGGCCAAACAGCCCTTCTGGTTAAGCGCCACTTGTTGTTCGAACCGGGTGTGGTCGTTGCGAGCGTCCCGTACCACCTGGAGCAGTCAAAGTCTGGCTCTGGCACGGATCAGACTTGACTCCGCCTACTCGTTCCGTGAACCGAGGCCTCCGGTGGGGCCACTTAGTTACGAGAGAGCCACTCTGCCCACGTGATGGTTCCGATCGCCTTGTCGGGACAGGTGAGGGCCCCTTCGGCCATCGCTCGGCCTAGTTTCCCCGGCGCGCGATAGACGTGCGCTTTCCGGTGGACTCCCCTTCGGGCGGTCCACGCCTCCACGATGTCGCGAGCGGGGAGAACTTCGGGCCCCCCGATTTCGAGCACATCACGGGCTGGATCGCGGCCGAGATAGGTGATCACAGCGTCTGCTGCGTCCGAGGGATCGATCGGTTGGCCCCGCGCGTCGAGCACTATCACGGGACCGGGCTTGCCAAATTGCCATTTGAATATCTGATCGAGCAACGGGTGAAATTGAGTCATGCGCGCAATCGTCCAGGGAGTCGATGAATCGCGCACCAGACGCTCTGCCGCCAACTTGTGCTTGAAGAAACGATAGATGTTCGGCCAGTAAGGCACGCGGTCCATTCCGACTATGGAAGTGAACAGAAAGTGACTGATACCCATTCGCTCTGCCGCCTCAAGAAGCATCTGCGTGCCCCGGACGTCGACGCCGGCCCGATGAAACACCGCCCAGCGAAAGGTATATCGATCGCCGAAACCGGCCGTTGCCGCGTGTAGAAGGACATCGCAGCCTCGAATGGCATCCTCGATTCCCTCCCCCGTAGAGAGATCGCCCGGCGCATAACGAGCAGGCATGTCTGCCGGGAGAGGTCGTCTGCTCAAGGCGACTACCTCGTATCCCGCTCGTTGAAGCTTGGGCAATAACTGCCGTCCGAGTTTTCCGGTCCCGCCGGTCACGAGAACGCGCATCTGTTCGTCTCCTTTCAGCCCTGGACGTCACACTGCGCTCTCATCACCCAAGGATTACCCGGCCGCGCTGCCTCCGCCCCTGCGGTGCTCACTGCGCTCGCTCCTCGGGGACGGGCTGCGGGCGGCTGCGCCGCCCTTAGGTGAACGGCGCGCCCATTGCGCCGTTCCCATGTTTACTTCGCTTCGGCGGACTCGCGATGCCCGATGCCATCTCACCCGCCCCGCCCCTTGCGGTGCATGGCCCCTTGGGGTGCTCGCCTTTGGCTCCGCTCCTCGGGACGGAGGTTGTAGGAGTCCAGCGCGCCTGATGCGCCGGACCCAAATTTCCATCGCGATCGCTCCTCGGGGACGGGTTGGGCGCGACCTCGCAGCCCTGAGTTGGCGGTCACTTTGAAACGCGCAATGCAGACGGGGGAACGCATCTCTAAGCTCGCTGCAGTACGACGAGAAGGGAGGAATTCATGCGGAGAACGGAAGGGTCTAAGTTGCGAGTGACTGCCGTAGTGCCGAACCGAATCCTCGGGACCCGAGATGACCGGGGCCCGGGAGAACTGCCTGTCGGCTTGGGGCGCCAGGGACATGATCGGAAACGTGGACGAGTGGGTGGGCGACTGGGACGAACTGGCCGAGGGGTGCCGCGACTGGAGTCTCTTCAGCGACGACCGGAGCTGCGTCGGGGGGGATATCTCGAACAACCTACCGTCGGCGTTGCTTCGGGGCGGGCACTTCACCTAGCGGAACGGACGCCGGCGTCTTGCGGTCGACGGCTTCAACGCGCCGTCGTCCGACTCTGGGCAATGGGGGTTTCGAGGCGCCCGATAAGTAGATTGGGGTCGTCGATTGCGTACACCCGTGAGGAATGGGTAGAAGCCGGGCGTGAAGGCCCTGCTCCTAATCCTCATACTCCTTCTCGTCTGTGCGGTTCTCTTCGCCGTCGGCGTCCTCTCCCCCAGGCGGTCGCGCAAGATGCAACGGGGCGTCGATCGGGTCGCCCGCAAGGGTGAGGTCAAGGGGGACCGGAGCGCCGGTCGATTCGGCGACCTGACTCAAAAGGGCCTGAAGCAGTCCCGTAACGCCACCGACGTCAGCGGTCGAAAGGGCCGAGAGATCCACGACCGGATCTCCGACACCTGATTCGTAGCCGCCGGCCGAGTCCGGTTTGCGAAAGTAATCACACTTTGCCCGGGTCTGAGTAAAAGAGGTAGCCTTGCTTGACGTCTTGACATAGGGGGTGGGACATGCGGCGGCCGAAGTCGATGGGTCTGTTCTTCCGGGTGGGGGTGGTGGCCGGCACGGTCCTGCTCCTGACGATTGCGGGGCCACCCGCTCCCGCGGACGACGGCCCCGAGCGCCGGTCGTCGATCGTCATCTCCCACAACTCCCAATTCGACGCGGACCACGGGGTCCGCTCCGGGAAGGGCACGGCTTCCAATCCCTACGTGATCTCGGGTTGGGACGTCGACCGTCTGGAGATCCACGACACGAGCGCCCACGTCGTAATCCACGACAACATCGTTCGTTCGACGATGCGGCTCAACTGGATCGGCCACGGAGTCCATGTAATGGACAACAAGGTGGGCGACCTGCGCGTCAATCAAAACGTCAAGCGCACCGGTGCACCGACGAGCGGTCATTTCGCCCACAACACGTTCGGCTTCGTTGGTCAGATCCGGCACTTCGATGGGGTTTTCGAGCACAATGTCGTCAAGCCGGGAGCTCAATTTTTTGACTGGGATGTGATCCCGTTCGTGCGACAGGGACCCGCGGTGAACTTCGACGGGTTCAACGGAGCGCGTTTCCAAAACAACACGATCTACGGCGCTCTCCGGGCCCAGCTTCACGGCCATCACCACAGCTCTGGGTTCGGGGAGCACAGTCATCACCACTCCGGCTCCTCTGGAGATGTGGACCATTCGAAGCGGTATCACGAAGTGTGGATTACAAACAACGTCATTTACTCCGACGGTCCCTACGCGCTCTCGTACACCGACCAAGTGCACGCCGCCAACGATCGCACGGCGGCCTCGGAGACCGAGCCCGACCTGAACGAGTCTCATGTCCATCACACCCGCGTGCATCTCAGCCGCAACAAGCTCATCGGAGCTGGCCTCTTCGTCGACGTATTCAACGCCAACGATTCCCGCCACACCGCGACGAGCCGGGGATTGGTCGAAATTCTCCGTAATCGGATAACTATCACGCCGGTCTCGTCGACCGACTTGTTCGACTACAAATTCGCCGGGGTCGAGGTCTCGCAGGCGCGGGATATCAAACTTCGGGTCGTCGGTAACGAGATCACCGCGAAAACATCAGGCGACGGCCTCCCGGACCCTGATCTCTTCTACGGCGTTTCCCCCGCGGGGATCAAACTCTGGCGGATCGAGCTAGGAGCGCTGTATCTGTACGACAATCTCGTGGCCAGGCACGACTACGGGATCCAGGCATCTCAGTTCAAGGATGTCGTCTGGTACATCGACGACTTGCGAACCCGAAATGTGAACCAGGACGTGTCCTACGACAACTCGTCGAACCCGCCGGAGGACCGCCCCGAGCCCTAGACGTAATCGACTCGTCGGCTACGCGAACGGCTCGATCGGGGTAACCGACTTCGATGAGTCGATCTGATACGCGCTGTCTCCAGTCTGGTTCTGCACCCTGACCCGGCCCCCGCCCACCATGTAATAGATGTCGAAGTCTTCGGGCTCCAGATCTCTTCTTTCGTCCCCAATTGATAGCCCGACAAAATCCTCCAAGCCGGGGGAAGGGCCTCCCCCCTCGGCAATTCGGATCGCATGGCTCGCGTAACCCCGAAGGTTGCCTCCGTTAACCCGGGTCGGCATCTGAGGGTCCTCGAGGTGTCTGGAGATCGTGATGGCCGTGGGAGAGATCCCGGCCCCATCGACACGGAGGTTGTCGAAGGCGAGGCCCTCGCCGTCGGTTGCACCCTGAGAGTTTGCGTGCAGGGCCAACCCGGTCGTGGCGTTGCCGAACAACGTCGTTCCGAGATAGCGGAACGAATTGAGAAAGGACCCGTGCTCGATCCCGGCTTTTCCGTTGTGGTATCCAACGAAGTTGGACACCACATTGATTCGGGGGTTGACCTGCCATACGAAGATGCCGTCGACCTGATTATTGTGCGCGACGCAATCTTCGAAGACCCACAACCCGTCGGCCGGTGCTGGAGGCCATTCGAACCCACTCGCCGTGCCCTGCCCGTGCACCCCCGTGGCGACGGATCGACGAACGGCGTTGCCCTCTCCGCGACCGAGGAAGAATCCGGTCAGGTCCAGAGCCGAGACGGGATTGTCGAAACGGACCAGTGCCGCGACGCAGTCGGTCCACGTCGTGTTGTTGGTCGGGTCACCCTCGTCCCACCAATAAGGACTTTCGAGCACGTCGTAAGCGATGCATCTCTTGAACGTGACCCCGTGACTCGTGTGAGGTACGAACGAATGATTTCCACATTCCCGAACCACGACCCCCTTTACGATGCTTCCCCGGCTTCCGTCGTAGGAGTGATGGAAGTGAACCCCATAGCGACCCAGCACCGAGGTGGTATGGGAGCGGCTTGCCCGTCTTGGTCCGACGTGGCGAAAGGCCGCGTATCGGATCGACTGAGGGTGAGCCGAGTGCACAAAAAAATGACTGCGCCCTCCCGCCGTCCCCTGAATGCGAACATTGCGCGTTAGGTTCAGCACTTCGGAGGTGAGCGATCTTCCGGGGGAAACCCCAACCTCCGGGTACGCACGAGGGGTCGGAACGTCGAACGCGACCACCCGACCGCTCACGCTGTCGACGCGCGCTCTGTGGAAGCCAGAATGGTGATCGGCGACCGTTGGAGCCGCCGTCGGGCAGAGCACGATTTCATCTCCGGGTCGCCAGCCGAGCGGGTCCGCGCCGAGCTCCACGGAGGTCGACCCCGATGCAATCGACCCCGTTGCTCGCCCCCACTCCGTCTTGGGGCTGCCGGCGATGTCGACCGAACCATGGTGCATAACCCATACCCCTACGTCGCTCTTCAAGACCTCGTGTCCTCCGCCGACGAAAGCCTCCTCGTCGACGTTGATAAACGTCAGGCTGTGCTTGAAAGAAGGCCGGGCCGGGCGCATAACGAGCTTGCCGTTCACAACTACGTTGCCGCTGCTCTTGAGGCTGCGCGAGCCCTGGGGATCGAAAACCAGTTGCGTTCCGGCCTTGATGACGACGCCGGCAACGTGGGCGTCGATGTCGAGAAGTATTGGTCGAGTCAGGACCGCGATGTCACGGCGGCCCGGGATTTTCCCGCCCCACGACCTGGGGTCGCTCCACCTCGCGGTCGGTAACGACAGCGTTGGGGTAGGGAGGACGGTAAGCGCGCCTCCCGCGGCGGCGGCCTGGAGCAGCCGGCGCCGGCTGAGTGGACGACCCGAAGCAGCCATGCAAGGCAAGCGTATCCTCACGGGCGGAAGGCGCCCTACAAGCGGGCGGGCTCCAAATCGTCGGGACTAATTCCCGGTCTTATGTAGCCTGCTCGATGAAGCCGTCGAGATGGGGAGTGGCCCGTGGCCCAGGCCAAGGCACCCGCTATTGGTGAGGAGTTCGCGGGTCATCGGATTGAGGCGATCCTCGGGCACGGGGGCATGGGCGTGGTCTACCTCGCCGAGGACGTACGTCTGGGTCGGAAGGTTGCCCTCAAGTTGCTGCCTCCTGAGCTCGCCGCCGACGAGGAGTTCCAACGACGATTTGATCGCGAGTCCCGCACGGCCGCGTCCCTGGAGCACCCTCATATCGTTCCGGTGTACGGCGCGGGAGAGGTAGACGGAATCCTCTATATAGCGATGAGGTACATACGCGGCTCCGACCTCGACGCCGTCATCCAGGGGGAGGGTCCCCTCGAGGCGCAGCGGTCGATTCGCCTCCTGGGACAGGTCGCGGACGCCCTCGACGAGGCACATGCCCGGAATCTGCTCCACCGGGACGTGAAGCCGCAAAACATTCTTGTGGCGGGGCTCGGAACGAGGGGATTGGAGTCCGCGTATCTGACCGACTTCGGGCTAACCAAGCGCCGCGATTCCAAGACCTTGACCACCGCCGGCCAGATCGCGGGCACGCTCGACTTTATGTCCCCCGAGGCACTGCGAGCGGAGGATCTCGATCCGCGCGCGGATGTGTACTCACTGGGGTGTGTGCTCTACCAGTGCCTTACCGGGGTCGTTCCCTTCGATCGTCCGAGCGACGCGGCAACGATCACGGCTCACCTGCAGGATCCACCGCCAAAGATCACCGACGCCGCAAAGATTCCCTCGGAGATGGATGCGGTCGTCGCTCTGGCGATGGCAAAGCACCGGGAGGACCGCTATGCAAGCTGCGGCGATCTCATCGCCGCGGCAAGAGAAGCGGCCGCGCCGGATTCGAAACACTCGGGCACGGCCGTGGCGGCACCTCCTTCCGCAGACGCGGCCTCGACCCCCGGTTCTCCGAGCCTTCCGCCTATTGGTCGTGTCGCACCACCGAGGGATGCCCCATCCGTCGAGCACCTTCCCTACCCCGCGCCCGTCAAGCCTGTTCCGAGTAAGAGGGAGCCGAAAAAAAGGCGGGGGCCCGTCATCACACTCCTCGCGCTGGTGGCAGTGGCGGTAGGTGCGGCCGGAGTCTTTTACTTCGCGCAGGACGATCAGACCCAGGTTGGGGGCGGTGAACTCGAGTTTGTGCGGATTCAACCGAACGAGGTGATCTTCGGCGGGGCCGCGGACCAGGTCATGAACAGGATCGTCGCGACGCCCCAGGGCCTGGTGGCCGTCGGACACGACGGTCCCGACGGCGATTTCGATGCCGCCGTGTGGATCTCGGCGGACGGAAAGACGTGGTCGCGCCTTGAGGATGACCGCGGTGTGTTGGGCGGCGAGGCCGAACAACAGATCTATGGGGTTAGTGGGGGAGGGCCCGGTTTCGTGATGGTGGGATACGACTCGGCCGGACCCGACCTCGATGCCGCGGTGTGGACCTCGGACGGATCGAAGGTTCGCCGGACGAATCCGGATGAGCCCTCGCTGGGGGGGCCGGGCAACCAGGTGATGACTCGTGTTGCGCAGGTAGACGATTCGCTCGTGGCGGTGGGGTTCGAAAGCGTCGGCGGCGAAAAAAACGCCGCCGCCTGGGCCTCGGAGAACGGGAAGGTCTGGTCACGGTTGAAGCCGGTCGAGCCCGATTCGTTGACGGGTCGAGGCGAGCAGTTCATGAAGGGTCTGGTCCCATTCGAGGCGGGATTCGTCGGAGTCGGTCGAGATGCTTCTGGAGGGGATTTCGACGCAGCGGCGTGGCTGGGCTCGAAAGAGACGGTGACGCGCGCCGATCCGGCCGAGGAGTCGTTTGGCGGGGACGGTGATCAGGAGATGATCGCCGTGGCCGAGGGTGGACCCGGCGTCGTGGGTGTCGGTCTCGATGCCTCTGACGACCGTGACGCGGCGGTGTGGACGAGTGCCGACGGCGAGGTGTGGCAGCGAACGGAGGATCCCGGGCGGGTCCTGGGAGGGCCGGAAGACCAGGCGATGAGCGGAGTGGCCGCCACGGCTACCTTGATCGTCGCGGTTGGAGTCGACGGGGCACCTCAGCCCGGCGAGGACCAAACCCAACAGGATCTCGACGCGGCGGTGTGGACCTCTCGTGACGGCAAGTCCTGGATTCGTCTCGCCAACCTGAACGAAGTCTTCGGCGGAGCAGGTGAGCAGGAAATGAAGGACGCCGCTGCCTCGGGAGGGGTGGTGGTTGCCGTGGGCGAGGACCGCGCCGGCGGCGATGCCGACGCGGCGGTGTGGGTCGCCGACCTCTCCGAATAAGCGTGGCCGGGCGCGGACGCCTAGTTGCGCTGCTTGCCGGCGGCCTCGCCGTCCTGGTCGGAATTGTTGTCGCCTTTGGTGCAACCCGCGATCCCGAAATCGCGGCCACCTCTGCGGGCCGTCCCAACGTAATCTTCATCGTCACGGATGATCAGCGCGCAGACGGCACGCTCGGGGTGATGCCGGAAACCACGAAGTGGTTCCAGCGGGAAGGTACTCACTTCGTGAACGCCCACACCACGACGCCTCTTTGTTGCCCAGCTCGGGCCTCGATCCTCACCGGCCGGTACACGCATAACCACCAAGCTCTGACTAATGAATTGGGAGCAGCGTCCGATTTCGATCACGCCACAACGATTCAGAGGTATCTGCAGGAAGTCGACTACGTCACCGGGTTGTTCGGGAAGTACCTCACGTCCGAACCCGTCGAGGATGCCCCGCCCTTTTTCGATCGGTGGTCGCTGATGCGGTTTGGGTACCGAGATGTCGATTTCAACGTTCAGGGTGACCTAAGGGAGGTTGCGGACTACTCCACCAACTTCATCGAACGGCAGGCCATCGACTTCTTGCGCGAGACGGAGGAGAACGACGGCCAGCCGTGGTTTGCCTACGTGGCCGTGAATGCTCCTCACCGGCCGTTTCTGCCGGAGCCGAGATTCGCCGACGCGGACGTACGAGCATTCGAGTCCGATCCGGCGACCGAAGAACGTGACCTTTCCGACAAGCCTCCGGCAGTTTCGAATGCAGACATCGCTCTCGACTTCGAGAAGATTCGATCGGATCAGCTTCGGACTCTGATGTCGGTTGATGAACTCGTGGGTGCCGTCTTCGAAACGCTCGGCGAACTCGACGAAATCGATTCCACGCTGGCGATCTTTATCTCGGACAATGGATTCTTCTGGGGGGAGCATGGATTGACCGACAAGAGGTCGCCGTACTCGCCTTCGGTTCGAGTGCCCCTGTTTGTGCGCTGGCCCGGTCATTTCCAAAAGGGGGGTGTCGATCGGCGTCTCGCGGCCAACCTCGACCTTTTGCCGACCGTCCTGGACGCGCTGGGCATCGACCCGGCACACGAGGTGGACGGACGTTCGCTGCTCGACCGGTGGGACAGGAAGTTTCTTTTTTCCGAGTACTTCAAGGACCCCGGCTACGAGTTGCCCTCGTGGGCGGCGCTCTCCAACGACCGGTTGCGTTACGTCCGCTATTACCGGAGGAACCGGGTGATCTTCGAGGAGTACTACGACTTGAGGGCCGATCCCTTCGAGGTCGACAACTTGTTGGCGCCGGGGACTCCCGAGTCAAATCGGCCCCGGCTCGATCCCTTGATAGGGGTCCTCGAGGCGGCGAGGAGATGCCATGGAGTGAACGGTGTGGCCGCCTGCCCCTGATGGCAACCGATTTTTGTCTCAGATTCCGCGTAGGGTGACCACCAAAGGAGGCCCGGTTGGCGATCGAAGGCAGCGAATCCAATCGAAAAAGGCGGCCGACCTCGACGTCGGCTTTTGGCGTCGGTCGAAGGGAGAGTCACGACGCCGCGGGCTTCTATACCCGGTTCACCTCGCCGAAACTCTCCGATGACGAGGTCATCGGGACGACCGAACTGGATCGAATAATCGCGGGGGACGCTCGGGACATGTCCGCCGTGGCCGATAACTGCGTGGCCCTCGTCGTCACCTCACCGCCCTATTTCGCCGGCAAAGAGTACGAACAGGCGCTCGGCATCGGCGAGGTACCGGGCTCCTACTTCGAGTATCTCGATCTGATCAGAGATGTTTTTGCGGAGTGTTATCGAGTGCTCGAGCCCGGAGGCCGGCTGTGCGTAAACGTCGCCAACCTCGGGCGCAAGCCCTACCGAAGCCTGTCGGCGGACGTGATTCGGATCCTTCAGGACGAGCTCGGTTTTCTCCTGCGGGGGGAGGTCATCTGGATGAAGGCCAGTGGGGCGTCGGGATCGTGCGCGTGGGGGTCTTACCGGAGCGCGTCGAACCCGGTGCTTCGCGACGTCACCGAACGGATCATCGTTGCGTGCAAGGGTCGGTTCGACAGGGCTCTGTCGGAGCGGCGAAAGCGAAGACGGCGCGACGCCGGACTTCCCTTTGAGGATGACATCGAGGCCGACGAGTTCACGCAGGCAACACTGGACGTCTGGTCGATCCGACCCGAGAGCGCCACTCGAGTCGGACATCCTGCTCCGTTCCCGGTTGAGCTTCCCGAACGTTGCATCCGGCTCTACACATACAAGAACGATCTGGTGCTGGATCCCTTCATGGGGTCCGGCACGACCGCCGTGGCAGCCTTGAGGACGAACCGTCACTATCTGGGCTACGAATTGGAACCGAGGTACGTAGAAATCGCGTTGAAACGAATCAAGGCCGAGGAGGCCGCGAGGCGAGATTGAACAAGCGGAGGGTCGCTATCGCTATTCTTCGCAGCGATCCGTCCGAGGGCTGGGTCGCGGATGACGTAGATGTCCTTTCACGAGTTCTGGCGCTTCAGGTGGTTGCGCACACCCCTTCCTCTGCAATCGACGACGCCGATGTGCTCGATCAGATTCGAGCCGCCCTTCTCGAGGAGCGGTGGGGTGACGCACTCGCCCTGTGGATCGAGCACGGAGGCGATGCCATCGATGTCTACGACGACGTCGAGATCTGGACACAAGATGCACTGGACCTAGAGCAGGCGTCCTTTGAGATAAGAATGGCCCCCATCTTCTCGGACTCCTAAACGGCTTCGGCGGCCTCCGGGTAGTCCGTGAGGTTGAGGTAGGAGCGAATCCCTTCCATCTCCTCGGCGACGAGCCAGTCAAGGCCGTTCATCCGCAGAGCCCGGAGCAGTCGACGGTGCGACGACAAGAGAACCCGTGATTTCCGCCCGAGACCGGCGCCGTTTCCCCTGCCCTCGAGCAAGCGCATGACCCTTGCGTTATCGCAGTCGAGAGAGCGCGCCAGCTCCAGCGCCGACGATGAAAAAGCGCTTCTGGCCTCGTCGATAGTCATAAGGAACTCCGGCGCGTTCACTCAGGCCCTCACGCCGTCGGGCCACGGAGCGATGTCGTTCCAGCGCCTGTCCATGGACATCGCTTTAGAGGCAATAGTCTCGACTGCTTCCTCAAGCGACCGCGTCGCGGTCGCCGTCTCCGTCAGGCTCACCAGGATCTTCCCCTTGACCTGGTCGCGTCCGGTGGCCAGCTTCCTTCCAACCCGCGCCTTGGACGTCAGGACGAGGTCGGGAGTAGTCCATACGCACCACCGTGGTGTCGTCATGTCGAAGACGAGCAGAAAGGCATACCGTCCCGCGTCCACGATTCGTCGGAGGGCGAGTTCGTCGAGGATGAAAAGGTCGCGTTCGGAAAGGTCGGATCTGTACCGGTCCCATCCGACATAGGACTGACGTTTTGTCTTGAACTCGATCTCCAGGAGGCGGTCGCCGGGACCCAGTACCTGAAAGTCGAGTCGGTCGGTGGAACTTGTGGAATTCCGCAGCAAGGTGAGGCCCTCGTGACGGTCTAGCCCGCGAGCAACCCGGGCCTCCAGGAGATGACGCCGGCCAAGATCTACCCTCCAGTCGTCGGGCCGCCGGGCGCGCACTTAAGACCGTTCCGTTTCGTCGAGCGTGGGCTGGCGCATCTCTATTCGCCACGGAGCGGGGATCGGGTTCTTCGGTGGTGGTTCGTTCACCAAATATCTCCTCAAACGGGTGAAGCCCTGGAAGTCCCCAGTTGTCGCGATCACATCGAAAATGTTGGCGCGCGACCTCGCGAGGTAAAAGGCGGCCTTGCTCCCCAATCGGGGGAGATGAGAGGTGATCACCAGAAGGGGCAGGTGACCGGGGGCCAACATTGACGCTCGATGACCGACCTTATGAACCGTGTCGACGCGCCTCAGTCCAGCCTTTTGCGTATCGCTGAAGGTTCCGTGGGCCATAACAAGGAAGCTCGATCCGTTTGCCCCCCTAACGATGCCGTCGATCGGGATTCCATCCGCCTCTCCACCAACCTGCTCGATCGTGCCTCCGGCGGCCTCGATGAACCCCATGGCCTCGTGGTCGAAATCGGCGCCCTCTGCAGCGGCTCGCGCCTGGAAGGGTGAGTGCACGCTCGGGAGTTCCTCGTAAGGCTCCTTGGGATGGGGCTCAACAGCGAACAGCCGAACGTTCTCCGCGCTCATGCGGTCCTCCTCGCGACGCTCTCCTCGGCCGCCTCCTGCTGCCGACCCAGTCGCTCTCGCAACGCAAGGGGATCGAAAACACGAACCGGCTCGCCCGATGCAACCGCGGCCCGGACGGTGTCGGCCGGAACGGTGCGGACGTCGAGGTCCGCTCCGACGACGATCAGAAAGTCATATGGGGGGATTTCGAGGCGGCCCAGACTTGGGCCCAAGGTGGAGACGTCGGCCTTGGTGCGTCCGAGATGGGCGAGAGCGGCAAGCCTGACGACGTCGTCCGGGCTGTATTCGCGCCGGGCGGAGCGGCCCCGGCCCCGAACGACGGACGGCTCGAGCCAGCCCTGGCGCGCCCAGTAGTCGAGCTGCCGATAGGTGATGCCGGCGAGCTCCGCGGCCCGCGGCCCGGTGATTACGTGACCTCTCCCCTGTGTAACCACGCCACGATTACACAACTCGGTGACCGTGTTGTCAAGCTTTCTCCCCCTTAGTGCGTATCGAGGCCCGCGTCGCCGTTATCAGGAGGACGATTCCTGTGGCGGCGAGGTAGGTGGCGAACGCGACCCGAAGCGCCGGATTTGACAACTGGACGGCGACCACCGCTCCGACGATGGCCCCGATGATTCCTCCGACCCCGAGCATTGCCGCCGATCGCAGCGCCACGAATCCGGACCGAAAATGGGCCCAGGTCCCGGCCGCCCCCGCCACCATGATGACCACGAGCGAGGTGCCCTCCGCTGCCCGTTGGGAGAGGTCGAGAGAGATCACGAGGAAGGGAACTATGACGACCCCGCCCCCGATGCCGAAATATGCAGAAAGCGCGCCGACCCCCACCCCTGCCGCGACGGTGGCAAGCGCTTCGACGACGCTCACCGGACAACCATTACCGTCGCCGTCGTCAGCAGCAGGAACCCGTAGGCGCCCCTCAGGAAGATCCCGCCGGCCCGGGCCATAAGGCGCGCTCCGAGTTGAGCTCCGAGGATGCTGCCCAGGCTCAACCAGATCGCGCTCCCGACGTCCACCTCGGAACTCAGGGCGAAAACGGCCGCTCCGGCCGCGGCAATCGGCACGATCGCAGCGAGGGAGGTGGCGTGAGCGGCGTGCTGATCGAAGCGGTGAAGGGCAACGAGCACGGGCACCATCACTACCCCGCCCCCCACTCCGAACAACCCGCTGGTCAGCCCGGCGATGAGTCCGATGACCACCGTGGAGGCGGCCGGATCGCCGACCGGTGGTGTGCGATTGGGCGGGGCGGTGGACACCGCCCGACCCTAGCGGGGCAGCGGCCTGAGCTCTCGATCGCCTATCGGTCGCGAGCGGACTCGCTCGATCCGCTGGCCTTCGGTCCGCGTCCGGGCGCGCCATCGCTTGTAGAGACGAGCCTTCGCCGCTCGCTCGAAACGCTCGTCCAGGACGGCCCGGGCCATCTCGCCGGTCAAGACGGGGTACATAGCGCCTCCTTCTTGGTTCCGTAACCTCCTAAATCAGTGTGGTGGTTATTGCATCACCTGTCAAGTTGAATAGCCGGTTACGACGAGGTATCCTGGAGCCATGGCAACTACTGCGGCGCAGACGGTGGGCACCGCGGCGCGGCAGGCCGCTCCGGGCGACCTCGAGCTGGTGCGGTCGTTCTTGAACACGCGGGATGTCGAGCAAGGGACCGATGAGCTCGCCACGCCGGAGGGACTCCGGACCTGGTTGACCGACAGAGGATTGCTGGATCCGGACGTCCCGGTCACTGTCGAGGAGCGCCACACGACCCTCGCTCTGCGGGAGGGGCTCAGGGCCCTGGCTCTCGCGAACAACGGGGTGGCCCCAGACAGAAAGACACTCGACCGTCTCGACCAGGCCTCGGGCGATCTCACTCTCAGGGTCAAGCTCTCCGATGACGAGCTCCGACTTGTTCCCCCGGACCGGGGGGTAAAGGGAGCCCTGGCCACCCTGGTGGGAATCGTCTACGACTCCATGCACGCCGGGACGTGGGCCCGGCTGAAAGCGTGTCGGAACGACGAGTGCCTCTGGCTTTTCTACGATCACTCCAAAAATCGTTCGGGCACGTGGTGCACGATGGCGGTGTGCGGCAACGTGATGAAGGCGCGGGCTTACCGGCGGCGGCGCAAAGAAGACTGAACAGATTTAGTCCCGACGTCCGATGACTACTTCCCCCTTCCCCCTGGAGGAGGGGTGGTGGTTGATGTCCACACGCGATCTGGAACTCGAGTTGAGACGGTGGCGAGGGGACGCCGGCACTCCGCGCTCGAACGCTCGGAGTCTTTCGGTAGAACAAGCCCTTGGTTTCCGCAACGAGGGCAACTTGCCGGATGATTTGGACCGCTCCTTGAGACTGGTGCTATGGGTAGAGGATCCCGCGGACCTCGCTCGCCTCTCGGAGAAGCGTTTGCTTTACGAGCCAGATTTCCAAGACGCGCCGGACTGGCGTCGGGAGGGGTCGCGTCCGGTGAACGTGGTGCCTCTGCGACCCGAGGGCGTTTTCGGCCCCCAGTCCGGACCGTGGTGGGACGACCCCGCGATGGCGCAACTCGAGTCGGAGTGGAATCGGTCGGGGGCCGTGGCAGGAGTCAAGGTGCCCGCCGATTACAGGGGCTTCGTACACAAAACGGTTCTTTCTCTGAGAGCAACGGGAAAGCCGATCTCCGTGGATGCAATCGTTGACTCGGTATCGAGGTGGCTGAGACCCAAGGAACTGAGGGAATTCGAGAGGGCACTGCGCGACGCAAACCCCGGGGACGGCCGGTCCGATCTCGATTGATCCGGAATCAACTGGGTAGGTAAGGTACACGAGCACAACTTTTTTACAAGGGGAGGTCGTATGTCCACGATTGAGCAGTCCATAGATGTCAACGTCCCGGTCAGCACTGCCTATAACCAGTGGACGCAGTTTGAGGAGTTTCCCAAGTTCATGGAGGGCGTGGAATACGTCCGTCAGCTTGACGATACTCGTCTTGAGTGGGCCGCAGAGATCGCCGGCCAACGCCGCGAGTGGGAAGCGAAGATCACGGAGCAGAGTCCCGATGAGCGAGTGGCATGGACCAGCGTCGGCGGGGAGTTCCATGCAGGCGTCGTGACATTCCATCGGATCGACGACAACACAACCAGGATCATGTTCCAAATGGAGTTCCAGCCCGAGGGTTTCATAGACAAGGTCGGAGATGCCCTGGGCATCGTCAAGGCCAGAACCAAGGGCGACCTCGCGCGGTTCAAGAAATTTATCGAGAGCCGAGGGCAGGAGACCGGGGCCTGGCGAGGCGAGGTCGACCAACCCAAGAAGTAGTTGGCCGAGGAGATTGTACGAGAGCGGCGCGCAAGCGCCGCTCTCTCTTTATTTAGTCGCGGTTCCAAATCCAGTTACAGACAGACGGAGCAGATCTTGGTTTCCGTCCTAGGTTTGATCGGTTACCAGACCCGGCAGGTCGTCGGCGTCACCTTCGACCGCGTCGAGGATCTTTTGGGTTCTTTCGGGTCCCCACAGCCGAGGACCGTGGCGCACGAACTTTTCCCTGGCGATGCGGATCGGTCCGTGTGCGGGGTGCCCGGCCGCGCCTTTTGGGACGTGCGTCTCCGCTTCCAGAATCCGACCCGATTTGGTCGTGACCTCCACTGCGGCCGGAAGCGACATGCGGAAGTGGGCGAGCGCATCCTCGTCCCAGAATTGTTTCGGGCCGTCGGCCCGTTGCTCGCGACCCAATCGAATGACGCCCATTGTGTCTTTCGCAGAAAGCCGAATGGACCTGTGGTCCTTGCGCATCCGGGCCACCCCTCCGATTAACCGTCTTCTTCCCACATCGCGCAGTACGGCTCGAGGCGGTACGAGGTGAGCCATAGTCGCCGAGCCGGCGCGCGTCAGTTGCCAGTCGTGGCGCAAATCGACCTTCCTCATGGCGCTCGCTATCTGACCCGCATGCTCTCCTAGCCAGGATGTACGCATCTGATCGGTGGTCAATTCCCCGGCGATCAACAGGATCGCCACCGTGGCTCCCACGGAGAAGTTGACCCTCACAGAGGTAAGCGATTCGCCTCGGGTCGAACTTCGAGAAAGGGCATCCATCCCGCAGGTGAGCAGCCCACCTTGCACCCTTATCGCGCTCACCTCGTCGGCCGTAGGTGGCCCCATTTCTGTCAGGCAGTCGACGATCGAATCCAGATACGCGCATCCGGGGTACGGCTTGACGCTCAATGTCCGGGTGGCCCACCCTCGTCCCAAGCCGGACAGCATCCCCGTTATTGGAGCGTAGGAGAACGCGTTCGGAAAGCCTCCGCGATGGTCCAGCACCTCTAGCGGCCCTGCGACTCCCGCGGCCGCTAGCCGGGCGGCGCGGACGCCCATCAGTGTGGGATCGGTTGCCGTGAGCAGCTTTGTGTCTGCATCGATGAATCCGACCGTTGCGGGCCGGGGGGGTTGGTAGAGCGAAATCGCCAGAGCGTTAGCCATGGCTTCCTCGTCTAATCCCATTATTCGTCCAGCGGACAGCGCGGCCTCGGCCGCGTGGATGAACGACCACAGCTGTCCATTAAGGGGGCCGATGAGGCACATGCCGCCAAGGCGCGCCCCGACCTCGTCGGCGATCGTTTGTGCGACGAGTTGATCGTTGGCCGATGCGCCCGTCTCAAGGGAAAGGAGCAGCGGAACGGTCACGGCGGAATGTCCCGTGTGACCGAAGCAGACGTAGTCGTCGAAATCGAGGGCCATCGACATGACTGTTGCCGCGCCGAGGTCGGATTCAAGGGACCTCCCGAGCGGCCATCCCTCGATCGCCAGACCACTCAAAACCCTGGTCACGACTTCATTCCCATTGGACGCCGCCATCCCGCCCAGCACAGACAACCGTTGAGCGCGCAGAAGAGCCCGGACGTCATCCGGGATGTCGTCGAAGGTCACGTGCGTCGCCCACCGCGCGATCGACTCAACCGTCGTCATGAGTGCTCCTGTGGTTCGATGCCAGGGAGCGTAGTCAATCTAAAGGAGCAACGTAATCGGTTCGACCGAGCATGCGCTTCGAAGACTGCCCCTGGCCGAAGCGGCATTGGTTGGAGTCGCTGCGATTTGGGGTTTGACGTTCCCCATGGTCAAGGACGCGGTGGCCAGCTTTCCGGTGATGACCTTTCTTGCGTACCGGTTTCTTTCCGCATTCGCGTTCGTCACTGCGGCAACTCTCTTAACGAAACGACAGAGTCGATCGCTGGACCGGTCGGGGATCAAGGCCGGACTACTGATGGGTTTGTTCCTGACCGGCGGGTACGTGTTTCAGACATTCGGCCTCGACAGAACCTCCGCCTCCAATGCCGGGTTCATTACCGGGCTGTTCGTAGTTCTGACGCCACTGTTTGGCGCGATGTTCTTTGGGCACAGGGCTGGGGGAACGGCGTGGCTCGCGGCCCTCGCTTCGGCCGTAGGGCTTTTCCTTCTCTCTCGTACGGGCGGTACGGGAGACCTCGAGGGCGACGCCCTCGTCTTTCTGTGCGCATGTTCCTTCGCGCTTCACATCATCGCCACCGACAGGGCAGTGAGGTCGTATGACGTGATGGCCCTTCTCGCAGTGCAGCTCGCGGTCTGCGGGGGGTCCACTCTGATCGTCGCGGCTTCGGTGGGAGATCTCTCCGTCCCCCGGGACGAGTCGGTCTGGTGGGCGTTGGCCGTTACCTCGGTGCTGGCCACGGCCGTTGGTTTTTTCGTTCAGACGTACGCCCAGCGGCACGCTCCACCCGCGCGGACGGCTCTCATCCTGGCGAGCGAGCCGGCCTTCGCGGGGCTGTTCGCATATCTCCTGTTGGGCGAAACGCTGTCGGCGGCAGGGTGGCTGGGGGCCGGGCTCATCCTGGCGGCGATCGTGGCGGTCGAGGTCGTTCCCTATCTGCGGGCCCCGCGGCCCCTTCCCGAGGGCTAGTCCCTATCGAACATACGTTCTATACTCGCTCGATGGGCGAGCAGCTCTTCGAACTTCGCCGAACCAAGTTCGACACCCCACATTTCGCGGGGATCGAGTTCATCGAGGTCGAGGCGAAGTCAATTCTGAATCGCGTGCCGGGGAATTACCTGCCGTTCGATTGGACCATCAATCCTTACAGGGGCTGTTCCCATGCCTGTGTTTATTGCCTATCGGGCGACACAGCGATCTTGATGGGCGACGGGCGAACCAAACCCTTAGAAGATGTGCGCGTTGGCGATGACGTCTACGGGACTGTTCGGAGCGGATCTTATCGGCGCTACGTCCTCACGAAGGTTCTTGCTCACTGGTCCACCGTGAAGCCGGCCTACCGAGTGAGCCTTGAAGACGGAACCGAGCTCGTTGCCAGCGGAGATCATCGATTTCTAACCGATCGAGGTTGGAAGCACGTTACCGGGTCCGAACGGGGCCGTCTCCGGCGTCCTCATCTCACCGTCAACGACAAATTGATTGGCACGGGGAGGTTCGCGCGTGCACGATTCCTTTCGGCCCCCGTGGATTTCGAAGCTGTTCGGCGGGGCCGCGATTTTCTGATGGAACTCGGGATTCGGACGCGTGAATTTTCGTTCGCGGAAGCCGTCGGCGGTTCAAAGAAGATCAGCGCGATTCGCAGCAGCCCTCGAGATCAGGTTCAACCGATCGCGGGGATCATTGATCAGCCGACGCGGCTTTTGAGGAAGTGGGTCAAGGGAACGGCCATCAAGAGCGATGCCCGATTGGCGGTTGCTTCCGTAGAGCCGCTGGGTCTAAGTCTTCCCATGTTCGATATCACCACCGGCACAGGGGACTTCATCGCCAACGGCGTCGTGAGTCACAACTGCTTCGCCCGCGCGACTCACACGTATCTGGACATGAATGCCGGCCGCGATTTCGAAACCAAGATCGTCGTCAAGGTAAACGCGCCCCAGCTGTTGAAAAAGGAGCTCCGATCGCGCCGCTGGAAGGGCGACCCTATCGCCATGGGAACGGCCACCGATCCGTACCAGCGGGCGGAGGGTCGCTACAAGTTGATGCGAGGCATCGTCGAAACCCTTGTTGAGTTCCGTAACCCCTTTTCGATCCTCACCAAGGGGACGTTGATCCTTCGTGATCTTGACCTCCTCTCCGAAGCTGCCGGCCTGACGGAGGTCTCGACCGCCCTTTCGGTCGGGACTCTCGACGAGGACGCGTGGAGAAAAAGCGAGCCCGGAACGCCCCACCCAAAGAAGAGAATCGAGGCCGTACGCCGGCTGAACGAGGCCGGGATTCCCTGCGGAGTGATGGTGGCGCCGGTACTTCCGGGTATCACCGATGATCTCGACAAACTCAAGGCCGTTGTCGAGGCCGCGGTGGCGGCCGGAGCAACTCATGTCTCGCCGATTCTTCTGCACCTTCGACCGAAGGTGAAGGAGGTTTACATGGAGTGGCTGGCGACGACCTATCCGGAACTGGTCGATAGCTACGAGGCCATGTACGGGCGAGGGGCGTACGCGTCGAGCGCGGCAAAGGCCACACTGTCGGACACCGTCAAGGGGATCGTCTCCTCATCTCCCCCGGCCCCCGTTGTTGTCCGAATTAACCCCGGCAGGCGAGTTCCCCCAAAAAACGAATCTCCCGCCGAACCGGTCCACCAGCTTTCTCTTATCTAGCTGGGGCTCACGGCCTCCAGTTGCGGAGACGGGAGATCCGCTCCTCGGCCGGAGGATGAGTCGAAAAAAGCCTTGCGAAGTTGGCGCTTCTGCCGGACAGCGGATTCACGATGTACATGCTGGCCTGGGCCGGGTTGACGTCCATGGGGACCCGGTGTGCCGCGGCTTGGAGCTTCTCCAACGCCCCGGCCAGAGGTTCTCCGGAGCCGATTAGTCCCGCCGCTCCGCGATCCGCCTCGAACTCCCTTGAGCGCGAGACGGCCATCTGCAAAAGCGCCGCCGCCATAGGGGCCAGGATGGCGAGAGCGAGGAGCCCCAATGGGTTTCCACCGTCGTCATCGTCGCCTCCGAACATTGCTCCCCACATGAGCATTCGAGCTATGAACGTGATTCCCATAGCAATTGCAGCCGCCACCGACCCGATCAGAATGTCGCGGTGCTTGACGTGCGACAACTCGTGAGCGAGTACTCCTCTGAGCTCGTCCGGGCTGAGTAATTCGGTGATGCCCTGCGTGACCGCAACCGCGGCGTGGCGGTCGTCCCTTCCGGTGGCGAAAGCATTCGGTTGGGGATCCGGGGTGACGTAGAGACGGGGCATGGGCATGTTGGCGGCCGTCGTCAGCTCCCGCACCATCCGGTACAGATCGGGAGCCTCCTGCTCAGAGACGGGCTGTGCCCTCGCGGCCTTGATGGCGATTTTGTCGCTGAACCAGTACGACGCCCCCACGAAAAGGAGCCCTACTGCCAGCCCAATGAGAGCCCCGGCTCCCCGGAACAACACGCCTCCGATGAGCACGAGCATTCCCCCCAGAGCCGCCAGGAGGATGGATGTCTTGAACGTGTTTTTGTTCATAGGACCATTATGGAGCCATGCCGGACCCTAAATGGGAAGTCGAAGCTAAGGTCAAAGACATACCCCTGGCGGAGCGGTTCGTCATCGCCCGCGAGTCTTGGACGATCGCAGAGAACGTCTTCGTGGTCGTTCGCTACAACGGAGAGGTCGGTGTTGGAGAATGCAGCCCCTCGGCTCGCTGGGAGGAGTCGGTGGAGTCGGTTCGGCTGCAAATCAAGACCCTCGATCTCAAACTCATGTCCTCTCCTTTCGAACTCGAGATGCTCTCTTTTCTGATGCCTCCCGGGTCCGCTCGGTGCGCCGTGGACATCGCCATGCACGACCTCGCCGCAAAATTGGCGGGGGTCTCTGTAGCTCAGCTCCTGGGGATTGAAGACAACAGACCCTCCACCTCGATAACGATCCCGATCGCTCCGGTCCGCTCAATGGTGCAAAGGGCAATGCGCTACTCGGATCATCCGACGCTGAAGATGAAGGTCGGATTCGACGGTGATGTCGAGGCGGTTCGGGCTGTCCGGAAGGTTTTTACGGGAGCCATTCGGATCGATGCAAACGAGGGGTGGACCGTGGACGAGGCCGTTTCGAGATTGAGGCAACTCGAGCCGCTCAACATTGAGTTGTGCGAGCAACCGATCCCTTCGGACAACTATGAAGACCTCCGCTTTGTGAGCGCCTGCAGCTCGATCCCCGTCTTTGCCGACGAGGACGTCGGGACGGCTCGCGATGTCGCCCGGTTGGCCGGTCTCGTGGACGGAGTGAACCTGAAGCTCCGTAAAGCAGGGGGCATAAGAGAGACCGTGAAGGCGATCGCCGTGGCGAGGGCGCATGGGATGAAGGTCATGCTCGGCTGTGATCTCGAATCCGGGATTGGCGCAACGGCAGGCGCGCACGTTGCCGGACTCGTCGACTACATGGACCTCGACGGGCCCCTGCTTCTCGCCGACGATCCTTTTCCCGGCGTCACGTACAGAAGGGGGACGGTGACGTTGCCTCCGGGCCCGGGCCTCGGCATCAAGAAGGTCCCGCTGTGACCGAACCGAAGAGGGTCTTCCTGTGAGGTCCTGGGCCATCCTCACCGACGGCTATCTAACCGAGCGCAACGCCAAGACGGCCCACGGAGTCGTTCGTTATGCCCATGACGACATCGCCTGCATCATCGATCGCGAGCATGCCGGCAAGACTCTGGTAGATGCCATGCCGGAGCTCGGGCGCGACGCGCCGATCGTCGCGTCCGTTGAGGAAGCGCTCGCTTATTCACCTACATCGCTGTTACTCGGTGTCGCCACGCCCGGTGGATGGATGCCCGAGCACTGGCGGGAGTGGATCATCGAGGCGATCGGTTACGGGCTTGAGATAGTTAACGGGCTCCACAGCTTCTTGAGAGACGATCCCGAGCTCGTGCGGCTGGCCGAGCAAAATTCCGTCGCGCTCTGGGACGTACGCGACCCCCCTCGTGACATTCCGCTCTTCTCCGGCCGGGTTCTGAAGATTCCCAAGAAGGTTGTCCTGACCGTCGGCAGTGATTGCGCCGTCGGAAAGAAGACGGCTGCCATCGAACTGACGCGCGCGGGACGAAAATCGGGTTTCTCGACCGAGTTTGTGGCGACGGGACAGACCGGGATCCTGATCGCGGGGCAAGGCATAGCGGTCGATCGGGTCATATCGGATTTTCTTCCGGGCGCGGCTGAGAAGCTCGTATGCGAGACGCATCCGGCGACTGACGTGGCCGTGGTCGAAGGCCAGGGGAGCCTGTGGCATCCCGCGTATTCCGCGGTGACCCTCGGGTTGATCCACGGTTGCTGTCCTCACGCGCTCGTGCTCTGCCATCAGGCCGGGCGTGTCGCCATTGAGGAGCCACCCCATACGAAGCTGCCGTCTCTTACGGAGATGATCGACGGCTACGAGCGCTTGGCGTCCTACCTACGCCTCTCGAAGGTGGCTTGTATCGCCCTCAACTGCCAGGGGCTTGACGAGTCCTCGGCGAAGTCCGCGCTTGCCAACATCGAGAACGAAACGGGTCTGCCCGCCGGCGATCCTCTAGCCGGCGACTCCGACAAGTTGTGGGCGGCGGTCGAGGAGGTGCTGGCCCCCCGACGCTAGCGGTAGCGACCTAAAGACGGCCGCTAGAACCCCTGCGTCACCGCCCGATGGACGTTTACCGCCAGGCGCCACGTCGCGAGGCGCGTCGCGGCGAGACGAAAGAAGCCCAGGCTTGCGGCCGCGAAGGCCGCGGCGTAGATGGGTTGCTCCAACCCAACCTCGAACCGGACGAGGATCGCATCGACGAGGAAGTAGGCGGTTGAGAAGGCACAGATCGTGCCCAGACCGGCGAGGGCCACAGGCCCCCAGATCCACGAGACCGCAAACCTTGACCTAAGGGGAGCAGGGCACCGAGCGAGCGCGTCCGCGGCCCCCTCGAACCGAGCGTCTCCTTCGAAGGGGCGGATGAAGGGCTCCCGGACCCGAACCATCAGCCACCGCACAGTCGAGGCTCGTGCCAAGACCAGGGCGAGGGAGAGGCCGACCAGCCCCAGGAGAACGTAAAGGGGCCACCCGGTTTGGAGGGTGTTGCTCCCGGGGGCGCCGAAGCTGTCGGGCGATACCAGAGCGATGCCGCCGAGCAGGGGGGCCGCGGCCAGCAGGGCTGCCCCGAAGGCACGTTCCGAGAACCGCCATTTGTCGAGTCGGCGCGGCCGGGCCGATTTGATCCAGGCGATCGCGTCCGTGTAGGCGCGGCGAGAACTCAACACCCCATGAGCCTTCTGAAGCTTGAGCGCTCGTGGATCATGCGCCCGACCCTATGGCCTCGCCTGGGGCGGTGAGTGGTGCGTGAGTTGCGCTATACGCCGCTAAGGCACCACTCGGCGCGTCAACGGCAGATTCAACCTCCCGCGAATGACTTGGAGTGGTGAGTGGTGCGTGAGTTGCGCTATTCGTCGCCGAGGCACCACTGGGCGCGTCCAACGCCGGGATTCGTCCTCCCGCGAATGACTTGGCGGGGCTCCCGGTCTCTCTTCTTTGCCCGGGGGCGGCCCGCGCTTTCGATTTTTGGGCGGAGTCTGGCTTGGATTGTTCGGCCGGCCGGCCCAGAGGTGATTCCCGGCCTCCTCACTTTCGATCCTTCGGTATACGGCTCACGCGGAAATTCAAATGCGGCGGCTCGCGTTGCCATCTATATGCAGACCACAACGCGTACAGCCGCGCCTCCAAACTGGATGGTGTGGATGGCCCTGTGGACTGTCTACATTGTGTGGGGGTCCACCTATCTGGCCATTCGGGTCGCGGTTGAAACTCTTCCCCCGTTGCTGCACGCGAGCGTCCGCTTTCTGCTCGCGGGTCTCGTGATGTATCTCTTTCTCCTCCTAAAGGGGGGCTGGGCCCGAGTTCGCGTCTCCCCGAGCCAGCTCGGAGCTTCGGTCATCGTCGGGACATCCCTGCTTCTGGGTGGAAACGGCTTGGTCGCCATCGCCGAACAGGAGGTCCCCTCCGGTCTCGCCGCGCTCATCATCGCTTCGGTCCCGTTGTGGGTCGTCGTGTTACGGGCCATTTTCGGCGACCGGGTCTCCGGCGGGACTCTTCTGGGCGTGGTCGTCGGGTTCGCAGGGGTAGGGATTCTGGTGCTGTCGGGTGGGGGGGCCGCCGGAGCCCAAACCGCTGGGATTCTGCTCCTGGTTCTCGCTTCCGTCGCATGGGCGACGGGATCGTTCTGTTCCTCTCGGCTGCCTTTGCCGGGTGACCCCTTCGTATCAACGGCGGTTCAGATGCTGGGAGGCGGCCTGGTTCTGGGCGTGGCTTCGCTTCTTACGGGCGAGTTCACGGGCCTGAACTTCGAATCCTTCTCGCTCGCGTCCGTGCTGGCGGTTGCCTATCTGGTGGTAGCAGGATCGCTTGCCGCCTTCACCGCGTACACCTGGCTTCTCAAGAATGCTCCGATTTCCAAGGTTTCGACTTATGCGTACGTCAACCCCGTTGTTGCCGTCTTCCTCGGCTGGCTGATCCTGGCCGAGGAGATAACCGTCCCCATCGTGGCGGGGGCTGCCATCATCGTTGCGGCAGTGGCTTTCATCGTGCGCCATGAAGCGGCGGGACGCGCGGAGATTGCAGACCGGGGAGAACCCGCTGCGGCTCCGCCCTCGCACGAGACGCCGGTGCCGTCGCCGGCCAGCGACTAGCGGGCTCTAAATCGAAGATGGAGCGCCACTTCTGTAACTCCGCCGTCCGCTCAAAGCACCGAGGGGCCACCGCCGGAACGTGACGTTTTTTGAATCGGAAGCCTGATTATTCAACTGTGCGTACCAACGAACGTCACGGGACGTCGGGTGCTACGGTCGGCCGGCTCCCACGTAATCCGATCGATAGGCCGACACCACCCGCACGCTCTGCCCGGAATAGGGAGCCTCAACCATCCGGCCCCCTCCTATGTACATCGCCACGTGGTGAATGGGGCTTCCGTAGAAGAGGAGATCGCCGGGTTGCCAGTCGGATTGAGCTACTCGGGCCGTAGCCGAGTACTGCATCCCCGAGTTGTGGGGTAGGGACACACCGGCCTGGGCCCAGGCCCACATCGTCAGCCCCGAGCAGTCGTACGAGTTCGGACCCGCCGCGCCCCACTGGTACGGCTTTCCGACTTGTGAGAGGGCGGCGTCGACCGCGATCTGTGCTCTGGGATTCGTCGCCGGGGGGCCTCCGGTCGGCGGTGGTCCGCCGCCCGTCGTGGGCGGGGCCACGGC
>JALZEK010000085.1 GCA_030862065.1 Actinomycetota bacterium
TCCCCGAAGGGAGGCCCCGACCGAAAAACAAGATCGCCGTCGAGCCGCTAGAAGTCCATCGTCTGCGGGTTCAGGTGATCGATTCGGTGGCTGCCGGGCTTGCCCACGAGCGTGCGGAACACGACCAAGCCCCTCGCCGCCAGATCGGGATTGTGCACCCCGTCCGATGCGTAGACCGGGATGCCTCGTCCCCTCTTGAACAGGGGACCGGTGTACGGGTAGGCGGACCAGTTGTCGGACCCGGCCGGTCCGGGTGGCGCTATGTCGTAGTACGCGACCTCCTTCAGCCGTCTGGGCTTGCTGAAGTCGATCACGTCGACCCCGCCCATGTACCACGCGTTGACGAGGAGGTCCCGATTTGTTCCGGTGACCGTCATGCCCATGTGGGCCGAGCAGTACGCGTCGGGCTCGGGACGAACGTCGCCGACCTGGAACTCGCTGAGGAAGTTCCCGGTGTCCATGTCGGAGAAGAACATCCTTCCGGTCTTGTGCGTACCTCCTGCCGGATTCCACTCTCGCGGCTGCCACGTCGTGAACGGCGGACAGCCGTCCCCGAACGACTCGTCGACCCAGTTCACGACCTCCATGTCGTTGCTGAACATGACCGAGTGGAAGAAGTCCACGGCCCCCGGAATATCTCCGGTTCCGCCGGAGCTCACTTCGTCGTCGCCGATCATCACAGGATTCTCTGTGTCGGGAATCCCGTTCTCGTCGATCTCCCACACCTGGCCCTGCTCGGCACACGCTCCTCCGGCCATACGGTCGGCCACGTGCACCACGATGTCGTGACACGCCCGCGCCGCCGGCTCCAGAACTCCGGGCGCGCACAGACCACGCTCGCACCAGTCGATCTGGTTGTCTGGATCACCGGGGTAGTTGATCTCGGGCTCGGCGATCTCGTGGGTCGCCGCGGGATTGGCCAGCGGCGCCTCGAGCACCTGGATCACTCCGTGCAACGGGTCGCGGCCGGCCGCGGGTCCCCTGACCTGGCCACACGTCGGCCCGGGCCGCAGCGGGTACGAGGAGACATAAATGAGGAGATTGCCGGTGTCCTCGACCTCACCCGGCCACAGCGTGATCGTGTGGGCGCCGCAGTCGGTGTAGACCGCCGCCACCTGCTCGATGGTCTCGAAGGGGTTGGCGGGGTCGTCGCTCATCTCGAAGACCCGCACGCCCTCCCAGCCGTCGGGATCGTCGTGTGCCGCCGAGCGCGGCGCGCCGCACTCCGACGATTCCATCGTCCTGTCCACCGCCAGAAACAGCAGATCGGGGATGCCGTTGCCGTTCCGGTCCCACAGGATCGGGTCGTTCTGAAGACCGTCGCACTGGAATTCCCTCACCAGCTGCGGACTGGCCGGATTCGAGATGTCGAAGATCCGGACTCCTCCGACCGGGGCGTCGTTGCGGTAGAAGCCGAGGAAGGCATAGTCGCCCCAGAACGCCAAGTCCGAGTGGATGGCCGGCTTCGGCGAGGTGGAGACGATGTCCATCTTCTTATGTTCGTCCGCGTTGTGATCCGCCCCCGCGGGAAGTGGCGACGTCAGAAGGGCTAGGGCCGCCGTCGCAGCGAGCAAGAAACGCCATCGTTTCATCGATAAGTACCTCCAGGATGAGGTTGACAGGTCAAGACTTTCGAAAGGCATTTTCGAAAGGCGTTCATAACGATGCACTCGCCCTAACGACCACCCCCTCGGGGACGGGTCGGCCCTACCAACCTGGAGACGCCGAATGCCCGCCGAGATTCCTACGTTCGTCCGACTATCGCTACCGCCCAGCTTCCAAAAACTAGTAATTCGAGCATAAGCCGAGGTCTGGGGCTGGGTCAAATCCCCAGTCTGGGCGATCTCACCATCGCCTGCTCGGGTCGCGCTTCCGATTCGGAAACATCCAGACCCGCCGCCCGCTAACCGCCGGCCGCTAAGCCCCGCGCGTCGGAGGAAGGGCCACGAGAACGCTCGTCAGTCCGAGGATGACGACGGCCAGCGCGGCCTCCAGGGCAACCGACCGGCGCAATACGTTCTGGGCACGCGTCGGTTGTCGGCGACGGCGCGCCGCCAGGAGGCGGGCGCGTAGCACGAAGTGATTGATCGTCCCGAGCGCGACGATGCACACGAAGCCGCATAACTTCAACCCGAGCACGCGCCCGTAGTCCGAGTGAACGAGGTCACCGGGGGCCTCCAAGCGCAGGAAGGAGTTGAGCACTCCGGTCGCGGCAACGATCAGGATTGAAACCAGCGCGACCGGTGCGAATCGATTAACCGCGGGGGCCAGCAGAGAGAGTTTCTGTTCGGGGTTAGCGCCGCGCCACGCCGACGGCAGCACGAACGTCAGAAGGATGATCCCCGACATCCAGGTTGCGCCCGCGGCCAAATGAACGACGTCATTGGTAACGGAATACCAGGGTTGATCCTGCCCCGTAGCGTGACCGGACATGGAGATCGTCGCCAGAAGCGCGAGGGCGAGAAGGGCCCAGCCCATCCACCACCGAAGGGGCGGTCGCGGAGCGGCGTCTCCCACGCCGGCCAATCCCCACAGGCGAACTCGGCCCCAGAGCGCCATGGCGATGGCCACGCTCAGGGGGACGCGCAGGAGGTGCCATTGGCCGAAGCTCGAGGCAAACATGGCATCCATTTCCGCGCGCGACGGTTCTACTCCGCCCGCCTCGGCGAGCACCAGGATCTGGTTGTAGACCGCGACGGCGGTCGCCGCGAGACCCAGGACGAGCGCGGCGTAGAGCACGTTTCTGAGCCGGCGCGACACCCGGAAGCGGCTCTCCGCGATCGACGCGTCCTGTGATCCGAAGGTGGGTCGCCCGACGAGGAGCATGATCAGAGGAAGTCCGAACAGCAGACTGTGCGACGCGAATACAACACCCTGCACGACTGCCATCAGTGCGGTCGGCAGGGGATCGAGATGCACGTCAGCGTGCGCGGGGGCGCAGGCGAGCCGTCACCCCGATTGCCAGAGCGAATCCGGACGCGGCGACGAGGGCGGTCACCGGGATGGGTTTGCCCGGGGAAGGATGCGGAGCCCCGGCCCGGCCACCCATTTCCTCATCCTCCATCTCCTCGGGCGGGGCCGGCGGTTCGCTCGGTTTT
>JALZEK010000119.1 GCA_030862065.1 Actinomycetota bacterium
AGGCCTGATTGGATGGAACCCTTCGCCCGGACGATCGACGCGGCAAAGAAGTACGTCGTGTCGAGCACCCTGGATCGGGTCGATTGGAACGCGGAGCTCGTGCGCGGTGATCTGGGGAAGGCCGTTCAGCAGCTCAAGCGGGAGTCGGGTAGGGGACTGTTCGTGGCAGGCGTGAAGCTCCCGCTGGCGTTGGCGGAGCTGGGATTGATCGATGAGTACGAGTTCGTGGTGCACCCCAGGCTGGCGGGCCATGGGCCGACGTTGTTCGCAGGGCTATCGAAGCATGTCGACTTGAAGCTCGTGAGCCAGCTGGAGTTCGGCTCGGGGGCGGTGGCGATGCGGTATGAGCCGAGAAGGTAGCCATACCACTCGACCTCGTCGGCGCTCCAGAACAAGCCATCCTGCGGCCCCGCTCCGGATCGTGAATGGATCCGGTAGTGAGCTAAACCGATCCTCAGCTAAACCGATCTAACGTCCTTCAGGGCGCCGTCTTGTGTCCATGACCGCTTGTTACGCGGTCGCCCTTCGCCGGGTTTCCAATGTCGACGGGTGACTAGCCCATCCCCGGCCACGGCCATTTCGTGACGTCACCCTCCACCTGAGAGCCAAGCACGCAGAACTCGTTGCCCTCCGGATCGCGCAGTACCACCCAATCAACGTCACCCTGTCCGATGTCTGCACGCGTCGCGCCGAGCGCCAGTAGGCGTTCGACTTCCTCGTCACGAGTGCGGTCCGTGGGACTTACGTCGATGTGAAGGCGATTCTTGACCGATTTCTCTTCGGGCACCGTCACAAACGCGACCACTGGGATGGCGGAATTAGGGGGCATGAGGAAGTGCAGTCCTTCGCGCTCGGTCGCCTGCCATCCCAAGACATCAGCCCAGAAGCGCGCCTGAGCTTCAGAATCGCGCGCGTCGATGATCAGTTCGGTGAATCTGCAGGCCATCCTCGCTCCTTCCTCAGGCGGTCGGTCCGAGGGTAGCTGGAGCGACCTAGTTCTCCGGGACCCGCTTCATAGGTCGGGCCCGTTGCGGCCGGGCCACTCGAGAGTCAACTTCCAGAGCCAAACACCGGTCAGCACCGTGCGATTCGCTACTTCGAAAACAGCTGCCGTGCACCGCGCGTGACGCGCTGCGGCTCGCCGTCGGTCACGATTACAGTGTCTTCGATCCGGATACCGAACTTCCCCGCCATATTGATGGTCGGCTCGACCGTGATCACGGCACCCGGGACGAGCTGAGTCTCGTCGCCATCGATCACTGACGGGGGTTCGTGAACGTCCAACCCGATCCCATGCCCAGTTCGGGGACCTGTCAACTCGGCGAAGCCTGCCGCCTCGATCACGCGCATAGTGGCGCGGTCGACGTCGCCAGCAGTCGCGCCCGATAGTGCTGCGCGCACGCCCTCCTCCTGCGCCACAGCGACCAGCTCGTAGGTCTCCGTGTACTCGGTCGAAGGGCTGCCCAGGAAGACCTGTTGGGTGATATCCGCGAAATAGCCGTCGAGCCGAGCGGCGATATCGATCAACACGGGCTCCCCCTTGCGAAACTCCGTCTCGCCCGCACGGTGGTGTCCGATAGCAGAGTTGGCACCTGCCTGGACAAGCACGAAGTCGACCGACTCGGCACCGTTGGCCCACAAGACGTTCTCGATCTCCCGCTTCAGTTCGAGTTCCGTCATACCGGGCCTCGCCAGCTCCAGTGCGGCATCGATCCCGAGAGAGACCATCTCACCCGCGCGTCGGATGCGCTCCTGCTCAGCTGCGGTCTTCGATAACCGCAGGGGGCCGAGCAGCTCACTGGCGCGGCGCGGATGATCGGCGATCCGATCGCGCAAGCGCGTAAGGAAATCGAAGCGCAACTCGTCATCGACCGCGGCCGTCGCCTTTGTACTCGAGAGCGAAAGTTCACGGAATGCCTGATCAATCGCTCCATCCGGTCCTTGCTTGTCCGTCCATTCGAAGACCCCATCGAGACCCGTCGCGTCCCTAAATTCGTCGGCGTCGAAGTACGGCATGACCATCGCAACGCGATCGCGGGTTACGAGGAGGACCGTGATCCGCTCCACAGCCATCGCGCCATAACCGGTGAGGTAACGCATGCTGGTGGTGGGCCCCACAATCACAAGGTCCACTCCATGCTCGTTCATTGATGTCTGGAGCGCCTCAATCCGCTCACCTCCGGATGAGCCGCGCTTCAGGTCCTGTGCCTTGGCCATGCGGGTACTCCTTTTGGCCCCTGCCAAAGGTGCTCGGAACATCATCACGGTTGCTCAGGCGCGCTGGCGTTCGTCCCGCTGCCGGATCAGCTCCTCGACCGCGCTCGGAAGGGTCGTCTCGAAGTCGATCAGCTTCGCCCACGTCGGGGTCACGACGATCCGGACCATGCCGTCGTAGAGCGAGCGGACCGAGGCTTCCCACTCAATCCGCTGCTCGGGTGTCATCGCGTAAGACCCATTCATCTGGAGGTATTCGTCCGGTATGCCTTCCACGACATCCAGCTCGGCTCGACCGCGAATGAGCAAGGTTTTAGGCGGGTGCACCTCGGTGTCGATCGTCAGGGCAACCGCCGGATCGCGGCGCAGGGCCGGGAGCTTCGGGGCGTTCGTCGCAGTGCACATCACGATCTCCGTCCCGTTCCAGGTGAATCCGATTGGGACATTGCGAGGTGTGCCGTCCTTGGCGATGTATGCCAAGCGGATCAGGTCTCGGGCCAACAGTTCCTGGCTGATCGGTCGGTTCAGAACCTCGTTGATTTCTTTCGGTTGCACGCTTTCCCTCCCTCGTCGTTTTCTTGAACATGCCCTAGGGCGTCACTCTGGTCACCCGATCTGCTCCACCAGGCCGACGATGATGCCCTCGGGGCCGCAGACGTCGAGCAAACCGGGCAACGAATCGGCCGGGAGAGCTAGAGCGCCTCGAGCCGCGCAGGAAACAGAGGACATCCCGATCGTAACGAGGGAATGTCAACGAGGCTGACAACCGACGAGTAGCTGTCGTGGAGCATTCGCAAATGTGCAGGTCAGAAGTAGCGGAGGGCGTGGTAGCGGAGGGCGTGGGACTCGAACCCACAAGTCCTTTCGGACAACGGTTTTCAAGACCGTCCGGTTGCCAATTACCGTAGCCCTCCAATCAGGAGGTTAGCGAAGCCGGCCGGCTCTTTATTCCAGCAAGTCGCCCTTGGTCATCACCGTCGGTGCCCTCATCACAAGGGCAAAGTCCTGATCGGTCTTGTCCCGGTTCTCGGGTATGCCGTCTCCGGGGAGGTTGACCGTCCTTACCGTCACCCGATAGGTCCCCTTGCCGGGGCGACGCAAGAAGACGTTCTCCAGATTGTTGAGCCGGTCGGCCTTGCCCCCCTTGGCACTCCAGCCCTTGCCGAAGAGGTTCCCGACATAACGCTCGGCAACCCGGCCCCCCTTGAGCTTCTCCACCACCAGATCGAGGTCGTTCACCAGAACCGGATTGGCTCCGACCGCGGCCGGAGCGTCGGCCCAGGCCAGAGTGACCTTGAGGTCTGCCTTGTCGTTCGTGACCTTGAAGTCGTAGCTCCTTTTCTGACGAGGCCCCCCGAAGGTGACCGACTGGTCGATAAAGCGCCGGGGCGCCGGCGCGAACAGAGAGCCCAGGTTCATGCGTCCCCATCCCTCGTTGATGTTCGGGATGTCGGCATCGCCGATGTCTGTCGCGCTGTTTACGAGCAGCGCCTTCACCATCGCCGGTGAGGGCAAACCGCCGACCCGCCCCTTCCACCATTCATGAACGAGGGCCGAGGCGCCCGTGACGTGGGGCGCGGCCATCGAGGTACCGCTTAGAACGCAGTAGAACGCGATCGCATCCAGCGGAGCTGTGCAACCACCGAGGACCGGTGAGATCGAGCCCTCCGGAGCATGCGCCGAGATGACGTTGTCGCCAGGAGCGGAGATGGTGGGAAAGATTCTTCCGTCCTCGGTGGGACCGCGCGACGAGAACGAGGCCACTTCGCTGATGTCGGAGGTCAAGGGCCAGTGCAGTCCGCGACCCGATCTCGTCGCGCCCACGGTGATCAGGTTTTTCGCTTCTTTGGGAGCGGTCGGACCTCCCGCACCGGAATTCCCAGCTGAGAACACGAGCAGGAAATCCTCGCGCTCGTCGCCCTTGAAGATCGCATTGCGGGCGATCTCGTCCATCGTCTTGGCGGTGGCTACGTATCCGGCCCGGGCTCCCTCGCCGGAAGTCCACGAGGCGTTCCACATGCGCGCTCCGGCCTTCCACGCGTCGGTCGACAACACATCGAAACCGCCGTCGGGCGGGAAGTTACCGACCGGCCGGTCTGGAATAGAGGTGGTCGTAGAGATCGCGTTCTGTCGGATGAACGAGACCTTCGGGGCGATTCCCTGCCCGTACAGGAACCCGTCGGGGTCGGTAAACCCGGGCCCGAACGGATCGCCGCCGACGATGCCGGAGACGTGCGTACCATGGCCGTCCGTGTCCACCGGCTCTCCGACGCGCGAGTAATCGTAGGACTCGACGACGCGGTCGGCGACATCCTGGTGGAAGGGCGAGATGCCCGTGTCGACGATCGCAACTCTTATTCCCTTACCGCTGAGCTTCACTTTTCTAAGCCACTTCGCGTAGCCCGGCTGGACCTCCCCTCCGTTTTCGGTACCGAGGATGTTGCCGGCGACTATCTGGCTCGTCTTCTCGTCTTCAAGGTGGGGACTGAGAGAGGCACGGTTGACGTAGAGAATTGCGGGATGGTCGACGAGGTCGTCGACCGCGGCCGAATCGACGGCGAGAGTCACCGTCTGGAGCAAACCATCGGCGCGCGTCGGATAGATCGCGGCGATATTTCCGAGACCCGAGAAGAAGTCGAGAGAGGACCCGAGCCGCGGACCGTAAACGGTCGCGGCTACGAACGCCCCGGAACCGCTTAGTCCGGCCAGATCCTGGTCGAGCCTTCGGGTGCGAGAAAGAGGGGCAACCGAGTCCACGGACGGAACCGATCTCGTCGCGGTGACCTGAGCGGAGTCCGCCCACACGATGTAGGAGTCGTGGGGTTCGTAATCGATGATCTCGTCGACGCGGGAGGCGACCGACGCCCTCATTTCGTCCGTGATCGCGGCGTTGAAATGGACCACAAAAAAGCCCCCGGCGGGGGCCGCCCGGGGGGCCGGAGAGGGAAGAAGCGGGGCGATCATCAGGGCCAGCACCAGGCAGAGCCCCGCCCGCGTTGAACGATTTCGTCCGCGCACCCGTTGCCTCTCAGAAGACGGTTGTCGACTCTAGGTTCGCCCCGGCAGGGTTGATCCCCTTCCGGGCCTGGCCTCGCCGGCTAGGGCGGCTCGATCCGGTCGAAGCCCGTATAGGGCCGCAGGGCCGGCGGGATATTGACGCCACCATCGGCCTGCTGGTGGTTTTCGAACAGGGCCACCAGGGTCCGGCCGACGGCACAGGCCGTCCCGTTCAGCATGTGCACGAGCTGGGTTCTCTCGGCCCCCCTGAACCTGACCTGGAGCCGACGAGCCTGGTAGTCGGTCGCGTTGGTGGCCGACGTGACCTCCATGTAGCGCCCGGCCCCCGGAAGCCAGGCCTCGTGATCGACCTTCTTGGCCGCGGCGGCCCCCAGATCCCCGGCGCACATGACCAGGACCCGATAGGGAATCTCGAGGCTCTGCAGGATCCTCTCCTGGTTCGCCCGGATCGACTGGTATTCGTCCCAGGAGTCGTCCGGATGAGCGAAAGAAAACTGTTCGACCTTGTCGAACTGATGCACGCGCACGAGACCCTTCGTCTCCTTTCCGTAGGTCCCGGCCTCCCGTCGGAAACACGATGAGAAACCCGCGTATCGAATCGGCAGATCCTTCTCATCCAGGATCTCTTCGGCGTGCATCGCGGCCAGCGCAACCTCCGACGTCCCGGTCAAATAGAGGTCGTCGCGCTCGACTCGGTAAAACTCGAACTCATCGGCCGGCAAAAAACCAGTTCCGTACATCGCTTGCTCGCGAGCCAAAACGGGGGGCACAACGGGCTCGAAGCCCCGTTCCAACAAGTAATCGATCGCGAACCGAACCAGCGCCAGCTCGAGGATGACCCCCCGCCCCGTGAGGTAAACGAAGCGGCTTCCAGAGGTCCGCGCTCCTCGATCCGAATCGAATAGTTTCAGTCGTTCGCCGATGGCGACGTGTTCCTCAGGCTCGAAATCAAACGTCGTTTTGTCGCCGACCTCCCGCTCCACGACGTTGTCCTCTTCCGTCAGGCCCTCGGGTACGGACTCGTGAGGAAGGTTGGGCAAATACGCGGCCGCTCGCTGAAGCTCGCCGGAGATCTCCTCGAGCTGCGGCTCCATCGCCTTGAGCCTGTCCGCAAGTTCCTTGGCGCGGGCTATCGCCTCCGGACGATCCTCGGGCGCGGCCTGGCCAATGGCTTTGGACGATCGGTTGTGCTCGGCCCGCAACTGCTCGACCTCCGCAAGGAGGTGCCGGTGGCGCTCGTCGAGTTCGATCACCTTGTCGAGGCCGTCGACCCCGCCCCGTCGGGCGTAAGCCTTCCGAACCGACTCAGGGTCTTCTCGGAGAAGCCGGAGGTCGATCATCAACGACGAGAGGTCGCGGCGGCCGACTCGGTTCGTTCGTAGCCGGAAGCCGCGGCAGCGATCGCCTCGCGCTCCTCCTCGGAGAGGTTATGTGAAGAGTCGTAGGACTTGATCGGCTTGGCATAGGTGCGAGCTTCCGTTCGACCGTTGATGGAGGTGAGGACCAGCCCGTCACCGTTGTCGTCGAGCAAAGCCACCGAGAACGAGAGGTTTCCGCCCATCTCCTCAAACGCGTTGTAACGCACCATGCCGAATCGTTGAACGGCGAGACGTCCCTTGTCCGCCTCGGTCCCGAGTGCCTTAAGCAAGTCGTCGATGCGCTTGTCCGTAGCCTCCAGTCGTCGAAGAGAACGGCCGACCGCGGCAAAGATGTCCCTCTCGTTTCCATCTTCGCCTCGTAGCAGCGCGTACTCGCGCCGCAATTTCCGAAGGCGCATTGCCAGGATAAGGACTATGAGAAGACCCAAAAGGGCAACGCCCGCCACTATGGCGAGCGCAAGCGTCAACTGGTCGTTCGTAAGATCGGGCACGGTGGGCCATCTTACTATGGGGTATGCGCCCGGAAGAGGTCAAAGACTTACTCGATGACGTCCGTAAGGGCGAGAAATCACCCGATGAAGCGCTCGCTCAGTTACGCCGGCTTCCGATCGACGATCTCGGCTTCGCACGTCTCGATACGCATCGAGAACTGAGACAGGGTTTACCCGAGGCCATTTATGCGGAGGGGAAGTCTCCACAGCAGGTCGTGACGATAGCCCAAAGGTTGGTCGAATCCACCACCGCTCCGGTGCTGGCGACGCGAGCATCGGACGCAACCGCTTCGGTACTCAAGTCAAACTTCTCCGAGGCCACATACGACCCGATTTCTCGCATCGTCGTCGTCCGGCGTGAGAAGGCGCGCCTCGCCGGGTCCGTGGCCGTGATCTCCGCCGGTACGTCGGATATCCCGGTGGCCAGAGAAGCCGGCGTTACGACGGATGCGCTCGGTCTGACGACGACGTCCTTGGACGATGTAGGGGTGGCGGGACTTCACCGAATCCTGAACTCCCAGGAGCTTCTGTTGGCGGCCGATATCGTCATCGTGGTGGCCGGAATGGAGGGCGCCCTCGCCAGCCTGGTCGGAGGAATCACGCCGGCCCCCGTGATTGCGGTCCCCACGAGTGTGGGATACGGAGCGTCCTTCGACGGCCTTGCCGCGCTCCTCGCGATGCTCAATTCGTGTGCCGCGGGCGTGGCCGTCACGAACATTGACAACGGGTTCGGTGCCGCAGTTTTCGCCCTCAGGCTCATAAGGTCGCGGTCGAGATGATTCACGCGCACTTCGATTGTTCCTCCGGTGCCGCGGGAGACATGATCTTCGGCGCGCTCCTCGACGCCGGCGCGGACCGGAGATATGTCGAAGCCACGCTTGCAAACCTCAACCTCCCCGGATGGAACTTGGAGATCACGACCACCCACCGAGCCGGTCTCGCGGCCACCGACGTTCGGGTGCAGGTCGAAGATTCCGGTAAGGCGCGTTCCTATGCCGAGGTCGACGCCATCCTGACCAACGCGGCGTTACAAGCGAGCATTCGGAAGCGCGCCCGCGCCGTGCTGCTGGCGCTTGCGGAAGCCGAGGCAGCCGTCCACGGCATCGCTCTAGATCAGGTCCAACTGCACGAAACGGGCGCAGTCGACGCGATCGTCGACATCGTCGGGTGCTGCGCCGCTCTCGACTCGCTGAAGATCGATCACATCACCTCGTCGCCCATCGCCACGGGGAGTGGATCCGTGAGAGCGGAGCACGGTGAATTGCCTTTGCCGGCACCGGCAGTCGCAGCCATCCTTGCTGCGCGCGGCGCACCTCTCTTTTTTCGGGGCGCGCGCGAGCTCGTAACCCCAACGGGGGCCGCGATCCTCGCAACGGTGACCGACGACTTCGGAGACCCGCCCCCGATGAGGCTGAAACGCTGGGGACATGGGGCCGGCGATAGCGAGCTCAAGTGGGCGAACATCGTCAGGGTGTTCGTGGGGGAAGTAGACGGCGAAACGGAAGACCAAATACCATCGATCGTTCTCGAGACCAATATCGACGACATGACGCCGGAACTGCTTGCCCATGCAGTGGACGAGCTCCTCGAAGCGGGCGCCCGGGACGCCTGGATCACCCCCATCGTGATGAAGAAGGGACGGCCGGGGTTCACTCTTTCCGCCCTCGGCGACTCGGTGGACGAAGAGGAGCTCACCGCCGTTTTCTTTCGCGAGACCACCACTCTGGGCATAAGGCGAACGGCCGTCACCAAGAGGGCGCTGGCGCGCGATTGGGTCCTTACCACGGTCGAGGGCCTACCGGTGCGGGTCAAGGTCGGCCGGAGAAACGGCGAGGTGGTCAACCTGGCCCCCGAACACGACGACGCTCTGGCCGTTGCCGAGAGAACGGGTCTGCCGCTAAAGGAGGTCTACCGCCGGGCTCTTCACGAGGCCTCGCCGCTCGACAAGATCTAGATGTAGTTCCTAGGGTTCCGACGCTTTGCGTCTCAGAAACTCGAAAACGCCTTTTTCCACCCGCTCTTCGTCGGTCCAGCGTTCCTCGAGGTTCTCGGTTCCCACGAACCGGAACAGTGTCTGCCTGAGCTTGGCGTCGTACCCAGTTCCCGGGCCGGGGTCGTAGGCCAATCGCTGCAGGAGTTCTCTGATCTCTCCCGCAAGCGTCGGATCGACGTCGATGAACTCAAGGTCGCTCGAATCGGGAAAGATGAGTGCATGCAGATCCAGAAGCCGGCCGAGTTCGCGCACCGGCTCTCGATGATCGTCCACCCGTAGGTCGACCGCCGTGTCGCTCTTGCCCCCGTAGCCTGCTCCCTCGCCGACCACAAGAACCGCCGCCGATTGCTTACCGCGCCGATCTCCTCCCTTTTCGTCCCCCGCCGCGAGCGCCTTCACGAGCCGCTCGGCCAAGCTTCCGCCGCCGACCCCAAACGAGGCCACCATCGCATCGACGACTTCGGGACCGGTCAGGATGTTGCCCTGGCAGCAAAAACCGTCGCCGACGCGATGCCCGGCCCACTCGAAGCATTCCTCTCCGGTGAACGAAGCAGCCCGCCCATACGAATCCACGATCCCCAGCTGCCGGGTCGCTCGATCCTCGTCGGCCTCCGTCAGGGTTCGCACGACCAAATCCGCATCCTCTCCGAACGCAAGGCTATTGAGACCGTCGATCCCGTAACTCAAATTGGCAAAGGACTGAGTCGCCACGGCCCCGGCCCGGGAGCGCGCCCACGGCACGATCGCCCCGACGGCCAAGAACTTGCTGGCGACCGCGACTCCCCAACGGGGGCCGGCCGGTGAAGACGAATCCCAGGCGACGATGGAGAAGGTCACGCCTGGGCCGCTTTTTGGAGCCTGTCTCCCTCCTCCAACGGATACCAGCAGGCCGCGAAGTGGTGCCGATCCACCTCTCCGAGGGGAGGCAGTTGGGTCCGGCAGTCCTCGGGGACCTCATCCCTTTTGCCGGTGACGGCCCTCGCCTTGGGACAACGCGGGTGAAAGGGGCAACCCGACGGTGGATCGATGGGAGAGGGGACGTCCCCCTCGAGCACGATACGGGCCTTGACGTCCACGGTTCGATGACCTTTGGGAACGGCCGAGAGCAAAGCTGCCGTGTAGGGGTGCTTCGGGTTGTCGTAGAGCGTGTCGACGTCGGCGACTTCGACGATGTGGCCGAGGTACATGACCGCAATGCGGTCGGAGACGTGGCGTACGACTCCGAGGTCGTGTGAGATGAAGATGTAAGTGAGTTTGAATTCCTTTTGAAGGTCCTGGAGCAAGTTCAGGATCTGAGCCTGAATCGATACGTCGAGGGCGGAGACCGGTTCGTCGCAGATTATGAGCTTCGGCCTCAACGCGAGGGCGCGAGCGACGCCGATGCGCTGGCGCTGGCCACCCGAGAACTCGTGGGGATAGCGGTTGTAGTGCTCGGGGTTGAGGCCCACCCGATCCATCAGGTCCTCGACTTTTCGTTTCGTGTCGCCCTCCGTCTTGTGAATCCTGAAGGGCGCTCCAACTATCTGACCGATGGTCTGGCGCGGGTTCAAGGACGCGTAGGGGTCCTGGAAGATGATCTGCATATCCCGCCTGAGAGGACGAAGCTCACGCGGGCGCATCCTGGTCAGGTCGTTGCCTTCGAACACGATCTTGCCTGAGGTTGGCTTGAGCAACCTCGTTATCAGCCTCGCGGTCGTCGACTTTCCGCACCCGGACTCGCCGACGAGGCCAAGTGTCTCGCCCGGCAGCAGGTCGAAGGTCACGTTCTCAACCGCTTGAACGCGACCGACCTCTCTCTGGAAAATGATTCCCTGCGTAACGGGGAAGTATTTGGTGAGATTCTCGACCGACAGGAGCGCGTTGCGCTCGGGTCTCGTCGGATCTCCACTGGGGCGAGGAGAAGCCTCGACGTTCATACCGCCTTCTTCCTCGTCCGCTCTCTCTCGATCCAGATCCTCTTCTTGTCCTCGACCTTCAAATGACAGGCGTCGGGGTGGCCTCCCCCCCGATCGACCAGATTCGGAACCTCCTTGTCACAGGGCTCGAACCTATGGGGGCACCGGGGGTGGAATGAGCAACCGGTCGGCACGTTTATCAAAGACGGCGGCGATCCCTCGATTGGAACCAATCGAGCGCGTCTCTCGTCCACCGTCGCTATGGACTCAAGGAGCCCCCATGTGTAGGGATGCAACGGCTCCTCGAAGACCTGGTTCCTTGCTCCCTTCTCAACTGCCTTGCCCGCGTACATGACCATCACGTTCTGCGACACGTCGGAGACGACGCCGAGATCGTGAGTGATGAGGACGACGCCGATGTTGAACTCGTCCTTGAGCCTGTCGATCAACTCCAGGATCTGGGCCTGGACCGTCACATCGAGGGCCGTGGTGGGCTCGTCTGCAATCAAGAGGTCGGGGTTCAGCGCAAGGGCCATCGCGATCATGGCCCTTTGTCGCATCCCGCCCGAGTACTCGTGTGGATAACCCCTAACGCGCTCTTCGGGCCGCGGGATGCCGACGTGTTTCAGCATCTCGACGGCTTGATCCAACGCCGCCTGCTTCTTGATGTCCCGGTGCGCCGTGATCGCCTCGGCGATCTGATCTCCGACGCGAAACAGGGGGTGGAGGGACGTCATGGGGTCCTGAAAGACCATGCCCATCGCGTCGCCCCGGATCTGACGCAGGTCGTCCTGCGACATGGTCAAGAGGTTCTTTCCCTGAAAGAGAACCTCGCCCTCGACGCGCGCCGCTTTGCGATTGATAAGACCCATGATGGTCAAAAACGTGACGCTCTTGCCGGAGCCCGATTCCCCCACAACTCCTAACGTCTGGCCCCGCTCGACTGTGAACGAGACATCGTCGACCGCCTTGACCAATCCGTCGGGGGTCGGGAAGTGGACCTTGAGGTTCTTGACCTCAAGAAGGGGCTCGGTCACGAGTACCGGACGCGCGGGTCCAGGTAGGCGTACACGACGTCGACGATCAGGTTGAGCAGCGAAATGAAGAGCGCCGCGAAGACGACCACCGCGACGATTACCGGTAAGTCGACATTACCCACCGCCCTTATCGCGTAATCGCCCAATCCGGGGATGTTGAAGACCTTTTCCGTGATAACGGCACCCCCCAAAAGGGTCCCGAGATCTATGCCGAACATCGTCACGATCGGAGTGAGGCTCGCGCGCAGTCCGTGTTTGAAAACCACTCTCCGCTCGCTCAGCCCCTTTGCGCGCGCGGTTCTGATGTAGTCCTCGCTCATCGTTTCGATCATGTTTCCTCGGACCATGCGCGCGTAGAAGGCAGCAAAGAGCAGGGCCAATACAAACCACGGAAGGATCATGTGACTGAACCAGTCGCCGAACCCTCCACCGATCGGTTCGTAACCCGTGCCGGGCAGGATGTCCCACTTCTCCCAGAACAGATAGAGAGCCATCAACCCCAGCCAGAAGACCGGGGCGGAGATGCCGAAGAGGGCGAATCCCATCGCGACCCTGTCCACGATCGATCGCCGCTTCAGAGCCGAGACGATCCCGATCGGTATCCCCAGGGCAAGCCAGACGATCGCGGCCCCCATTGCGAGCTGGAGCGTAACGACCGTTCGATCAAAGATCTCCTCTCGGATCGGCGAGCGGGTGTCAAACGAGAACCCCAGGCCGGGCCAGCCGTGCTCGTCGCCCAGAAAGACGTTTCTCACGAATCGCCCGTACTGGACATAAATGGGGTCGTCGAGGCCGAGTTGATTTTTGACCTCTGCCACCAGGGCCGGAGTGGGAGCCTTTCCCGCGAATCGAATCGCGGGGTCCTCGGCCGGAAGCATGTAGAAGATCACGAAGGTGATCGC
>JALZEK010000017.1 GCA_030862065.1 Actinomycetota bacterium
CTCATAGCGGAACGCCATCGCACGATGGCCGAGGCTTTGACGCGCATCATCGAGAACTCCGGCGCCACCGTGGCGGCCACGGTCGTCGATTCCGACGCGGTCCTGGACCTCGGCCCCCGCCTCGCCCCCGACGTAGCGGTCGTGGACCTGTCGCTCTCCCCGGATTGCTCGATCGTCTCGAGCCTTCATCGGGCCTGCCCCGACACCAGGATCATCATCCTCGCCGACCGCGAGGGCGACGAGACGGAGGGCATGGTCAAGGCCCTCGCCTCCGGCGCGGTCGGAGCGATCTACAAGGAGGCGACGCTCGAGAGTCTCGCCCAGGCCCTGAGGAGTTCCACCGCCTCGTCGCCGATGGTCCCCAACGAGGCGGCCGGCGTGTTGCTCAACTCCTACGTCGAAGCTCTCTCCGAAAAGCGGGAGCGGGATGTGGCCACCATCGAGGCGCTGGCGGCCGCGGTCGAGGCGCGCGATACGGGAACGGGCCGGCACCTGAGAAGGGTGACCGAGCTCGCCACCTCGTGCATGAAAAGGATCGATCCAGGGCTCGCGAACAACGAGGAGGTTTCCTACGGGTTCATGCTCCACGACGTCGGCAAGGTCGGGATTCCCGACGCGGTCCTCAACAAGCCGGGACCGCTGGACCAGGGCGAGTGGTCGACGATGCGAGAGCACCCCGAGATTGGGCTTCGGATCGTGGCGCCGATTGGTTTCTCCTCCGCCGCGACGGACGTGATCTTGCATCACCACGAACACTTCGACGGGGGCGGTTATCCGAAGGGGCTCAAGAACACGGAGATCCCCCTGACCGCCCGGGTTTTTTCGGTTGCCGATGCTTACGACGCCATGACCTCGGACCGTCCCTACCGCCGCGCCATGCCGATGGAAGAAGCTCTCGACGCGATCACCGCCGAGTCCGGCCGCCGCTATGACCCCGAGATCGTGGACGAATTCATCACCCTCGCGGGTTGAGTGGGCGGGGGCCGGGACCCGACCGGGTCTAGCCCTGGGGCCCGGGGCGCCGCTTGACGGCGACCACATACCGTGACACCTTGCTTCAGCGCGCTCTGGCGGGTGGGCAAAGATAAGTAGAATTTCGTATCCATTTTTTTCCAGCGGCGGCGTAGGGTCTGACCATGGCAGGGACGAACCTCTCCAAGCTCGAAGAAGAGCTGCTCAGGGTGCCCGGAGTCCGGAGCGCACGGGTGGTCGGCGGCGACGTGCCGTCGGAGATCCACATCGTGACGACCTCCAAGCGGTCACCCAAGCAGGTCGTACGCGACGTGCAGTCGCTCGCCGCGGCCGGTTTTGGCATGCCCATCGACCACCGGATCGTCTCGGTCGTCCAGTTGGACGAGCCTCCGGCGCCGCCTCCGCCCCCCGAGCGGCAGGTGGACCTCACGGACGCCCTTCAGGGCCCCAGGACCAACGGCCACCGGCTCGTCCTCGAGCGAGTGGTCCTCGCCAGTAAGGGTGATTCCGGCTGGGTCAAGGTCGCGCTCAGGTGGCCGGACGGGCGCACGACCGAAGGGGCCGGCTCGGCCGGCTCGACTCGGGACGCTCGGGCGAGAGGCGCCTCGACCGCTCTGCTGCAGGCCCTCGGCCCGATCCTCGAAGCCAAGCAGGCGAAGGTCGACGTTGATCACCTCCTCATCCACCGCGTGGGTTCGAGCGACAGCGTGCTCGTGCGTGCGGTCTTCTACGAGCGAGGTTCGGTAACGCCTCTCGTCGGTTCGGCACTCGTCTACGACGACGTGGCGACGGCCGCCGTCCGGGCGATACTCCAGGCGATCAACCGGAAGCTGCGTCTCTCGTAACCGCTTCACGCCGCGACCCCCTCGACTTGGGGGACATCTGCGCGTAGACCAGGCGACCGATTCCTAGCGCCAGAAAGATGTCTCCGGCGCTCAAGATCTCACCCAGTCCCGGGACGGGAATGACGTCGGCCAACCAGGGCAGTTTCGTGTCGGTGTCGAGCCGTTCGTGCTTGAGCTCGGTGGACGACTCCGGCGGCGGAGCGACTCCGGCGGTCTTGGCCGCGCTGTCCGATACCGGCATCGCCTGATTTGCCGTGATAACGACGACGTTCAACAAAAGGCCGAGACCGGCGAGCAAAAGCCCCGGCATCCGGGCATTCAGCGCGATGAAAGCGGCAACCGCGACGTTCGAGACGATTAGCACGGCGAGGGCACCGGACCGCGTCAGTCCCGGCGGGTCCCAGATGTCAAAGAGGACCTGGATGAGCAATCCCTCGAAGAGCAGGATCGTCCACCGCAACCTCGTGTCGGCCAGGAGTTGAAAGGATCCGCCCCGGAAGCGCGCCAGCACTGCGGCCAGAACCAGAGCTACGACGATCGACCACGACATGCCCTGGTTCTACACCCGGAACGAGCAATCCGGGCATTAACATCGGGCGGGCCATGCACAAGGTGATGCTCATCTCGAACCTTTACGCGGGATCTGTTTCCCGCAGAACACAAGACGTCATCGTCAAGGCGTTGCAGGCCGACTTCAAGCTCGAGGCGGTCGAAACGGCGAGCCGCGATCATGCGAGCAACCTGGCGACCGACGCAGTCGACAGGGGGTTCGACGCGGTTCTGGCTTTCGGCGGCGACGGAACAATCAACGAAACCGCGCAGGGGCTCGTCGGCACGGAGACGGCCCTGGGCGTCTTGCCCGGAGGAAGCACGAACGTTATGGCGAGGTCTCTCGGAGTCCCCGCGGACCCGGTGGAAGCCACGGCCTTCGTCGGCGCTCGGTTGAGGTCAGACACGCGGCGCCGTATCAATGTCGGTGTCATCAACGATCGCGTGTTTCTTTTTTCTGCGGGGATGGGTCTCGACGCCGAGGTGGTCAAGCGAGTCGAGCGGGACGCCGTGATCAGGCGCGAGAAAACGGAATGGCTATTTGTCTCCAATGCGCTGCGCGCCGGCTTGCTCGGCTATCGAGGCATGGATCCGTGCATCGATCTTGGGGTCGGCGATGACCATATCAAGGTGATGACCGCGGTCTGCTGCAACGCCCGCCCCTTCACGTACTACAAACGCTTCCCGTTGGACGTTTGTCCCCAGGCGACTCTCGACGAAGGACTGGATGTATTCGGTCTCAAGAAGCTCAGCGCCTGGAAGGTTCCCCGGTTGGCGTGGGCGCTGTTCGTCAGCCGCTCGCACATCCGCTGGCGCTCGTCTTACTACCGCCACGACATCACCGAGGTCGAGCTGAGTGCCGACCGGGACCTGCCGGTGCAGGTCGACGGTGACTACCTGGGGGAATGGCGGGAGGCCGGGATCCGATTGCGGCCGGAGGCCCTCGATCTCGTGGTTTAAGCCGCTACCGATCGCTTACCCTGGGCGAGAGCGCAAGGAGTGATGCACCGTATGACGATGCCCAGCACCGAACAGATCTCGGAGATCCTGGGAGAGATCCAGGACCCCGAACTGCACCGCGGCCTCAACGAGCTGAACATGGTGCGGAACATCTCCCTAGAAGGCTCGCGGGTGACCGTGTTGATCGCGCTGACGATCCCGGGCTGCCCGTTGAAGGACTACTTCTACAACGTGATCCCCGCGAAGTTGAAGGAAAACTTCCCGGAGATCACCGACGTCGGAGTGGAGTTGACGTCGATGACCGAAGACGAGAGACAGGCACTGGTCGGGGGCCTGCGCAAGGAGACCCCGGCTCCCTTCGCGCGCAGCGATTCCCCCACCCAGGTCATAGCGGTGGGGTCCGGCAAGGGGGGCGTCGGGAAATCCACGACCACCGTCAACCTCGCCGCGTCGCTGGCCAAATTCGGGCACTCCGTCGGTCTTTTGGACGCAGACGTCTGGGGTTTCTCCATCCCCAGGATGCTCGGGGTTCACGAACGGCCGACGGTCGTAGAGGACATGATCATGCCGCCCGAGATTTTTGGGGTCAAGGTCGTTTCCATCGGGCTTTTCACCAACGAGGACACGCCGGTGGTGTGGAGAGGTCCAATGCTTCACAAGGCCCTCCAGCAGTTCCTCACGGACGTTCACTGGGATGAGCCGGAATACCTGTTGATTGATCTGCCGCCCGGAACCGGCGACGTGGCTATGTCCATCGCTCAGTTCCTTCCAGGAGCCTCGATGGCAATAGTCACCACTCCTCAGGCCGCCGCCGAGAAGGTTGCTCAACGGGCGGGCTTCATGGCCCAAAAGACGGGAATTCAAACCGTTGGTGTCATCGAGAACATGAGCTACTTCGTGGGAGACGACGGCAAGCGCTACAACATCTTCGGGGAGGGCGGGGGAGCAGCGCTGGCCGAGAAGCTTCAGGTTCCACTTCTCGGTCGCGTGCCCATCGACCCGCAGCTGCGCGAGTTTGCCGACCAGGGGGCCCCCATCGTCCTTCAATCTCCCGACAGCGACGTCGCACAATCGCTCGACCTTGTTGCAAAGGAGCTCGTAAACCTCGTCCCGCCCAAAGAAAAGCCCACCAAGCGCATATCTCTTCCGTTGATCCCGATGACGCCGGCCGGGGCCGCGGGGCACGCACACGACCACTCCCACTGACGACCTCGGCTTGTCGGTCGAGGCGTCTGCTCGGCGTCTGCGCGCCCACTCCCCGACGCTCGACGAGAGCCGGATCGAGACGGCCATCCGCTGTTGTGACCTGACGTCCCTCGATCCGGCGGCCACAGAACCCGACGTCGCGATCCTCGCAGCACGGGCCTTGAAACCGGCCGAGCACCGCGATCTCACAGCGGCCGCCATTTGCGTGCTCGCCCCGCAGGTGAGGGCCGCTGCGGCGGCCCTGTCCGGCTCGGAAGTGCGGGTCGCGGCGGCCACCGGCGGGTTTCCCGGCGGCCGTATCCCGCTGAGCACGAAGCTTGCGGAGATCAACGAAGCGGTGGACGCCGGAGCCGACGAGATCGACGTCGTCGTCGACAGAACCCCACTCAGTTCGGGTGATTTCTCGGCCGTCGAGAACGAGGTCCGCTCGTTCAGGAAGGCCGCGGGCCCCGCTCTTCTCAAGGTCATCCTCGAAACGGGGGAGCTTCGGGATTACTCGACGATGTCGAATCTGGCCGCGGCCGCCCTGCGCGGAGGAGCCGACATGCTGAAGACCTCGACGGGCCGGGCTCGTACGGGCGCCACCGTGGAGGCCGCCCTCGTGCTGGGCCGGGCGATCCTCCGCCATTTCGAGTCGACCGGGACCGCCGCCGGGCTGAAGGTGGCCGGCGGCATTAAGAAGGCCGGGACCGCGGTGACCTTCATGCTCGCGGTCGAGGAGATCCTCGGTCCGGAGTGGCTACACCCGGACAGATTTCGAATCGGAGCCTCGGATCTTCTCGACGACCTGGTGGGCCAACTTCGATCTGAGTAGACGCGCGGGGCCCCGTAACGCTCAGAGGTCTCGGAGGAGTCCGGACAACAGTCGGCTCAGGCGCGGTGCTGATCGGGCTCCGACCTCGGTCACCTCGGAGTGATCGAGGCGACGGCCGATGAGTCCGGCGGCCCTGTTTGTCACGACGGAGATTCCCACCACGCGCGCGCCGAGATAGCGTGCCCTGATCGCTTCGAGCACCGTGGACATACCGACCATGTCCGCGTCTAACTTCTGGAGCATTCGGATCTCGGCCGGGGTCTCGTAGGAGGGGCCGGTCACGCCGGCGTAAACGCCCTCCTTCAAATCGTCGTCGACGCGCCGAGCCGCGTCGCGCAGGATCGGGTCGTAGAGGTCGGTTAGGTCCACAAAGGGCGACCGGCCCGAGTCGTCCGGTTGGATGGGCGTTCGTCCGGTGAGATTGATGTGATCCGAGATGAGGCAGAGGTCGCCGGGCTGCAAAGAGGGGTTGATTCCCCCCGCCGCGTTTGTGAGAACGATCGTCGTGCACCCCACGCCAACGGCGACATCGACGTTCGCAACCACCTGACCGACGTCGCGTCCCTCGTAAAGATGTGATCGTCCGGAGAAAACGATTACGGGCACTCCGAGGGCGTCGCCCCAGTACAGCCTGCCCTCATGACCCGCGACGGTGGGAGGGACGAGAGCGTTGACGGATTCATAAGAAACGGAATCGGGGCCGGCGAGCGAAGAAGCGATGGTGCCGAGTCCGGAGCCGAGCATGACGGCGGCCGAGAACCTCGACGCACCCGTGATGTCGGCCACCGAAGCGCTCACCCCGAAGATGATGTCCTACCCCCGGCCCACGGTCCGGGGCTCACCCCGGATAGTGTCGGGCGATGCGCATCTACACGAAAAAGGGAGACGACGGTACAACGGCGCTCCTTTATGGGGGCCGCGTTGCAAAGGACGACATTCGCGCGGAGATCTACGGCACGCTCGACGAGGTTGTGGCCGCGCTCGGGATCGCCAGAGCGGCGGGATTGGTCGACCGGGTAAACGAGATCGTTCTTCGTCTTCAAAGGGAGATGTTCATCGTGGGGGCACAGCTGGCGACCTCGGAAAAACATCAGGTGAAGTTGAAAGAGGGCATATCCAAGGTGACTCCCGACATGACCGAGCAAGCGGAGAAGGATATCGATTCCCTCGTCGCCGAGCATCCCCTCCCGGAGGAGTTCATCCTTCCGGGAGAGGAACAGGCTGCCGCCGGGCTCGACCTGGCTCGTTCAATCATCAGGCGGGCAGAAAGACACGCGGTGGCGATGAACAGATCGGGTCTGGTGCCCGACTCAGAGATCCTGCGTTACTTGAACCGGGTTTCCGACCTCCTTTTCGTCCTCGCTCGTTACGAGGAAACAGAGCACGGTCGCAGAGCGCCTCCTTCTCGAGAGCGGTGAAGCCTTTTATCTTTTGCCCGTCCTGTGCCAGCAGACTCGATCAACGAGATAAAGATGGCGGGGCGCGCTGCCCGGAGTGCGGCAGAACGTGGTACCGGAACTCCGCTCCGACTGCCGGTGCGGCGATCGTGAGGGACGGACGAGTTCTGTTGACGGTGAGGGCGCGAGATCCGGAAAAGGGGCGATTCGATGTGCCGGGAGGATTTCTACACGTCGGGGAGGATCCCATCGCAGGCTTGAAACGAGAGGTCAAGGAGGAGCTGGGCGTGGACATCGATGTCGACGTGACCGATTGCCTCTCTATGGTTCCACACGAGTACGGCGAGGGCGGAGATTTCGTGCTGTCACTCGGTTTTAGAGCTCGCCTGGTGGGGGGAAACCCATCTGCGAGCGACGACGTGGCGGAGATCAGGTGGGCGGCCAAATCCGAGCTCGACGAACTCGACTTCGCATGGGAGCACGACAAGAGGTTGGTGAGGCTGGCTTTAGAGCAAGGAGAAGATCATGAACGGTAGGGAGACCGCACGGATTCTGGGTCTCGTCCGGCTCGGCCTGGGCGTGGTGAGTTTTGTTCTTCCGAAGACGACGATGAAGATGTGGATCGGACAAGAGGCTAAGCCCTATCCGACCAACATGGTTCTTCGAGGCATGGCGGCGCGCGACATCGCGCTCGGAATCGGTCTCCTCGCGGCTCTGGAGAACGACGGACAGGTCCGGGGCTGGCTCGAGGGCGGAGCTGCCGCCGACCTCGGAGACGCGATCGGCACGCTCTCGGTGTGGCGGGACCTCCCCGGGCTGAGAAGGTTGCTCTTGCTGTCGTCCGAACTCGGCGCGGTGGCGCTCCAGATCCAGCTCGTTTCGGAGCTCGACTGACCCACGGCGACGCCCGCTCCAAGACTTAAGGTTCTGATCGTGGACTTCAAATTCAGCGAGGAGCAGCTCGCCTTTTACAAGTCGGTGGAAGGACTACGCCGCGGAGGTCGTCGCTCCGAGGGCTCACGACCGAGACGTTGCGGGACGTTTGGATCGCCGGGTGTTGGGACGCGCTCCGTGAATTCGGCCTGTGGGTCTTCCAAAGTGCCGAGCAGTTCGGCGGATTATGGGCTCCTAGATCACTTGCGGAAAGTACGTATTGCGGGCTCGGCCGACGCTCGTGAGTATATCGGGATGGTGCAAGGGGGGACGAGGAGGAATCCACTCGACCAGAGCCAAAAGGGCTCGATGCTGTGGCCGGCGATCGTTATCGTCTTGGCAGTATTGGCGATCGTCCCAGCTGCCGAAGGGCAGGCCAGACCACCTCGCGAATGTCGGGTTCGTGTAAAAGCCGCGGACAACCCTCGGACCAGCGGTCGGTTGCTTGCCGATGCCATTGAGGCGATCGATGAGGACGGGCCGTGCAGGCAGGTACTGGTCGAAATCGGTGAGGGGCGTTTCAGGCTCAATGAACCAATCGATCTTCCTGAGTTTGTCGACATTGACGGCGCTGGGCGCCGTGACACCACCATCGTCTCAGAAGAGGAAGTGTTTGTACTCGTACCTCCAACCGACGATTATCGCTTTCGTTTTCTGCGGGTCGTCAGCCAAACAGGAGGAAGGCCATTCGATTGGGCGATTCCCGGAAGGTTGGTGGACGTCATCGTTGTAGGAGGGCTACACGACGATGGCTACTCTGACAAGAGGATCATGGTGGACGTATCGGTCGTGGAGCGATCAGGTCCCGAAGCAAGCGTTGGATTCCTCGGCGGCGAGGCGATCCTGCGGGACGTCAACCTTCACGGACCAAACCTTTCCTTCGAAGACGTTAGAGGTGAGCTCGATCGAGTCCACGTTTCCGCTATTGATCGCGATGGAACCCGTGAAATTGGGCTGTCTCCCCTCCACTCCGAGATCCGCATCTCCGATTCCAGTATCGAAGCCGAGGGAGCACCGGTGAATATCGGAATAAGGGCCTACTCTGATTTAGGGGCTTCGGGAACGCTGCGCGTCGATCACTCCACGATCTCAGGATCCACGAACTCGATATGGAGCGGAGCCGACTACTCGTCTGACTCCACTCAGGAAAACGTCATTAAGATTACGAGGCTCGTCGGCGGCCCAGTCCGGGATGATCAAGGCAGCATCACGAAGTGCTTCCGCGTCTACGACGAGAACGAGATCTTCTACCGGAATACCTGTCCCTAACGGACGATCTACGGCTAAGGGAAAAGTGATCAGAGTTCGGGTCTTGGCGTGAAGACGACACGCTCGGCCCAGCTCCCTTTACGCTACGAACCGTGAGCGAGTGGCCCTTTTCCGAAGAGCACGACGAGTTGCGAGCCTCGATTCGCTCGTTCGTTGAGTCTGAACTGGCCCCCCACGCGCAGGAGTGGGAAGAGGCCAAGGACTTCCCCGACTGGGTCTTCAAGCGGATGGGGGACCTCGGCCTTCTGGGTCTCTCCTATCCCGAGGAGTACGGCGGATCGGGGGGCGACTACCTCTGCAACGTAGTACTTGCGGAGGAGATGAGCCGGTGCGGTTCGGGGGGAGTGGCGATGGCGGCTGCGGTGCAGACCGACATGGCCGTCCCTCCCGTCTTCAAGTTCGGAACCGAGGAGCAAAAACAACGCTACCTGGTGCCCGCCATCAAGGGCGAGAAGATCTTCTGTCTGGGCATATCGGAGCCGAACGCGGGGTCCGACGTCGAGGGGATCGAGACGAACGCGACGAAGGTCGACGGCGGGTGGGTGGTCAACGGCCGCAAGATCTTCATAACGAACGGGCGGCGGGCCGACGTCATGGTCATGGTGGCGAAGACGGATCGAGACATGAGTCACAAGGGCATCTCGCTTTTCCTAGTGGACACGGATACCGACGGATTTGAGGTCGCCCGGACCCTCGACAAGGTAGGGATGCATACCTCCGATACCGCAGAGATCACGTTCACCGACATGTTCCTGCCGGAGAGGGCTCTCCTTGGGAAAGAGGGCGAGGGCTTTTACAACATCTCCTGGGAACTCCAAGGCGAACGTCTCATCGGAGCAGCCGGTGCCATCGCCGGAGCGAAGTTGGCTTTCGAGGCCGCGCTCAACTACGCGAAGCAGAGACAGTCCTTCGGTAAGCCGATCGGCAAGCATCAGGTGATCCGTCACGCACTGGCCGACATGGCGACCGAGATCGAGGCCGCGCAGCAACTCGTCTACATCGCGGCCTGGAAGATCAACCGGGGCGAATATCCCGTTCGCGAGATCTCCATGGCCAAGCTGATCACGGGAGAGGTCTCGTGGAAGGTCATGGACAAAGCGCTGCAGATCTTCGGGGGCTACGGCTACGCAATGGAGTTCCCCATCCAGCGCGCCTGGCGAGACGCGCGTCTTATTCGAATCGGCGGCGGTACCGACGAGATCATGCGCGAGGTCATCGGGCGTATGGAGGGTTTCTGATGAGCGCGGC
>JALZEK010000029.1 GCA_030862065.1 Actinomycetota bacterium
CCCGTCAAGGCCCGGCCGATTATCAACTTCTGTATCTGACTCGTGCCCTCGTAAAGCGTCGCCACACGGGCGTCGCGCAGGTACTTGCCGACCGGAAACTCGTCGATGTATCCGTACCCGCCGTGAATCTGAACCGCTGAATTGGCGGCGCGTACCGCGACCTCGCTCGCGTAGTACTTCGCCATGGAGGACTCGACCGTGTGAGGTCGGCCCTCGTCGGCCAGCGCGGCCACTCGCCAGGTCATGAGCCGCGCCGCGTCCGTTTCGACGGCCATGTCGGCTATCAGCTCCTGGATCAACTGGAAGCGCGCGATGGGACGACCGAACTGTTTCCTCTCCGACGCGTAGCCGATGCTTACCTCGAGCGATCCCTGCGCGATCCCCACGCATCCGGCGGCCAGAGACATCCGCCCATTGTCGAGTGCCGACATCGCGACCTTGAATCCCCGCCCCACATCGCCGAGACGGTTGGAGTCGGGGACCCGGACGTCTTCGAAAACGAGTTCGGCGGTGTCCTGTGCCCTGAGCCCGAGCTTCCCCTTGACCTCGCCGGAGGAGAAGCCCTCCACGTCGGTCGGCACGATGAAACAGCTCACTCCTTTCGGACCTTCCTCTTCGCCGCTGCGCGCGAAGATGAGGGCAAGACCGGCCCACGTTCCGTTGGTGATGAAGATCTTGGAACCGTTTATGACCCAGTCGGATCCCTTGCGGACGGCCCTGGTGCGGAGGCTGGCCGCGTCGGAGCCGGACCCCGGCTCGGTGAGCCCGTAACAGCCGACGATCTCGCCGGAGCACAGAGGAGGCAACCACTGCTGCTTTTGTTCCTCCGTCCCCCACTTCAGGATCGTTTTCCCGACCAGCCCGACGTTGACCGACACGATTCCGCGAACCGACGAGTCGGCCCGGCCCAGCTCCTCGACGATCAAGCAATAGGAGAGATTGTCGAGTCCCATCCCCCCGTGCTCCTCGGGAATGACGGCTCCGAGGAAGCCGACCTTGCCGAGCTTTTCGAGGATCTGCCGATCCATTTGCTCCGCCCGGTCCCAATCCTTGACGTAGGGAACCACCTCGTTGTCGACGAATCGACGGGCCGAGTCGCGCACGAGTTTCTGGTCGGTGGTCAGAGAGAAATCCACGGCGGGCTCTTTTCTATACCTTTTTCGGCCGTGGGCACGCAGCGGTGTGTCGGAAGACTTCCCGAGTCCGTACGCTAGGGATGTGGACGCCTCCGATCCGAACCGCCTCATCTATACCGATCGGTCGCAGCGCGGAAAGCTCCGCTTCGGTGACCAGCAGCGGGCCTGGTTTTTGGACCAGATCCTCACCCAGTCGTTCGAGGACATGCGTCCGGGCGAGACAAGGGACTCGGCGCTGCTGACGGTCCACGGTCGGATGCAGGCGTATCTCGAGGCGACGGCGACCTCGGAGTTCATCCTGTGTCACTTCGAACCGGAGCTGCGTGAGAGTCTTCCCGAGACGCTGCGCCGCTACGTCTTTGCAACCCGGGTCACCATCGACGACGTCACCGACGAGATGGGTCTCATTCTTGTTGCCGGAAAAGAGGTCGCCGCCCACACACGTGACCTTTCGCACGTGCTCGCGCTGCATCCGACAACATGTCTCGGAACCGAGGCGGTCTACGTCTGGGTCGACTCATCCGAGGTTCCTTCCGTTCTCTCCAAAATGAGCGAGAAGGGCGGCACCCGGGCCTCAGAGGACGAGCTTGAGCGTCTTCGGATAGCCAACGGCGTCCCCCGCTGGGGACGCGACATGGACGAGAAGACTTTTCCCCAAGAAGCGGGAGTAGATGCATGGGCGGTGCACTACGAAAAAGGGTGTTATCTCGGTCAAGAAGCCATGGCGAAGATCCACTTCAGGGGAAAGGTCAACCGCCGTCTCCGCCGACTCCAGGTCGCCGGAGACGTAACTCCCGGCGAGGAGGTATTCGCGGGTGAGAACAGGATCGGGTTGGTGACGAGCGCCGCCGACGGGACCGCCTTGGCGATGCTCAAATACACCGCCGAGCCGGGAACGAAGGTTCGAGCCGGTCGTGCCGCGGCGACGATCGTCGCCTGAGAAAGGAGTGTCGCGGTGGGTCACCACTACGAGGGGGACGACCTCATCGTCAGGAAGCTCGAGGTCGGTTCGATGGAGAACAACACCTACGTTCTGGAGTGTCCCGAGACGCATGAGTCGCTGATCGTCGATGGGTGCTTCGAGGCCGACAAGATCGTTGAGGGGGCCGATGGAACGAACGTCGTGGGGATTCTTCAGACCCACGGCCACATGGATCACGTCCAGGCTTTGCCCGAGCTCAAAAAAGAACTCGGCGTTCCCGTCATGGCCCATCCCGGCGACACCTATCCAGTCGAGATCGACCGGGAGTTGCGCGACGGTGATGAAATCCCCTTCGGGAACAAGAAGGCGAAGGTCATCCACACGCCCGGTCACACTCCCGGCGGTTCATGCTTTCTAATCGGAAAACACCTGATCTCAGGTGACACGCTCTTTCCTGGCGGCCCCGGCAACACGCAGGGGGATTCCGACCTTTTCGAAACGATCATCGGATCGGTCCGCGACAAGCTTTTCGTCCTTCCCGATGAAACCGTCGTGTATCCGGGCCACGGCGCCGACACGACGATCGGAAAGGAGAGGCCTCAACTCCAGGAATGGATCGACCGGGGATGGTGAGGGCGATGACAGCTGGTTTGTCCCGACCCGGTGTCTGACATTCCCCGGGAAGATGTTCGACAGTGATGGCCGCGGTCCCTCGGATTCGCGCGAACCAACCTTCCCGCCTGAGGTTCTTTGTTGGTTCGGAGCCCACGAAGGGCGCTCAATCCACAAAGAACAGACTGTCTCTTCGGCCCACCCACCCCGCCGCCGACACGCCACGGCGGCGCGTCGCTCAGGGTATGCGACCCGGATGGGAGCCCGGGGGAACTTGGCATCGTCGTGGGACCATCTAATGAGAGATGAAAAGGCTGCTTGTGGCGTCCGCATTCGTCACGTTGGCCCTGTTCGCCGGAGCCTGCGGCCAGCCGGATCGAGGACCCCCGGGGGGTGCAGGTCAACCGTCCCGCCCTTACGTGGGCAAATGGAAACTGACCTCTGGTCGGGGACCGGAGGGGAGGGTGACACTGCTGAAGGGTTGGGCCATCACTCTGGAGATCAGAGAGGGGAAGATTCGAGGCGTCGCGGCCTGCAACTCCTACGGAGGCCCCGCCAGGATCACCGAGTCATCTTTTGAAACATCTAACTTAGCCGTTACCGAGATGGGGTGTTCGGGGAGGGTGCAACACTCTCAGGATACGTATCTCGCGGCCTTGGTGAACGTGGAGTCGATTTCGCGCCGTGGTGGGACACTGACTCTCATCGGACCGAACGCGGAACTGATATTCGGCTACGTTCCTCCACCCCCAACTGCTTCATTAGTCGATACGACTTGGAGGCTGGAAACTCTCCTTCAGGGAAGAGGCCCTGAGGGGTTCGCGACTTCAGCAACTCGCGCCACGCTCAGGCTTTCGGGCAACGGAACACTCAAAGGTTCGACGGGGTGTCGCCGATTGACGGGTGAGTGGACCGAGAACGGCGACGAGATCATCCTTACGAGGTTCTCCGCCCGCGGTCACTGCTCACAGTTCATGAAAGACCAGGACGATCATGTGGTCGGGGTATTAGGAGACGGTTTTACCGCCACTATCGAGGGGCGGCAATTGACCGTCTTCGCCCGTCACGGCGGACAAGGCCTCATCTACGTTACGGACTGAGACGTCGGAGAACTTCGGTCGTGTTTGGGATCCGGTTCAATCCCCGCGAGAAACACGCGTCGCTCGCATCCCTTGGTCGAGCGCCATCGCGGTCGTCACCAAGGCGACATGGGAGAAGGCTTGGGGAAAGTTTCCCACCAGGCGTTTCTGCGTCCTGTCGTACTGCTCCGAGAGAAGTCCGAGGTCGTTCGCAAACCCCGTAACTCTCTCGAATATCCTCTCTGCTTCATTGATCCGGCCGAGCAGCGCATAGCAATCCGCCAGCCAAAACGTGCACAGAAGGAAGGCACCTTCGCCGGGCGGAAGGCCATCTTCCGCCTGGTGGGTCCGATACCTGAGAACAAGTCCATCATCGGTGAGCTCAGAAGCTATCGCGTCGATGGTCGAGACCATGCGGGGATCCTGTGCGTCGATGAAGCCGACAAGGGGCAGCGTCAGGAGGCTCGCGTCCAGCTCTGGCTCGTCGTAAGCACGGATGAAAGACCCTTTGTCCGCGTCGAAGCCCCGTCGCATGACCTCGTCACGGATCGCGTCGCGAGTAGTCGTCCATCGTTCGCGAGGGCCCTTTTTTCGGCGCACATCTATCGCCTTGATCGCTCTATCGAGCGCGACCCAGGCCATGACCTTGGAATGGACGAAATGTCGGGGACCCGATCGCACCTCCCAGATCCCCTCGTCCGGCTCCTGCCAGTGATTGCAAACAAATTCGACGATTTGTTGCTGGAGTTCCCACGCTTCAGGCATGGGCTCGACTCCGGCCCGGGCCGCCGAATGGAACGAGTCCATGATCTCGCCGTAGACGTCCAGTTGGAACTGCTCGGCCGCGGCATTACCGATCCGCACGGGCCTCGACCCCTCGTATCCGGACAACCACCCCGCTTCGTACTCGGGGAGTCGTCGTTCACCGAGAATCCCATACATGATGCGAAGATCCTGTGGCTCGCCTGCAACAGCACGGAGTAACCAGTCCCGCCAGGCCTTCGCCTCGGCGGTGTATCCGGTATCGAGTAACACGTCCAGGCTGAAGGTCGCATCCCGCAACCAGCAGTAGCGGTAGTCCCAGTTCCTTACTCCGCCGATGCTCTCCGGAAGAGATGTCGTCGCAGCGGCGACGATGCCCCCGGTAGGCGAGTAGGTGAGAGCTTTGAGTGTCAAGAGGCTGCGCGTCACTTGATCCCGCCAGCGACCGTCATAGGTACAGCGACGGGCCCACCGGCGCCAGAAAGCGATCGTCTCTTGGATCAGCCGGTGGCATTCCGTGGGCGACAGAGCGACCTCTCGGTGGAGATGCGACGGATGATAGGCGGCCAAAAACGAAACCGACCGCCCTGCCTCGACATCGAACTCCCCGGTCGCTGTAGTTCCCTGGAGTTCAAGCGGAGCCTCCGCGTGGAGGTCAAGAGCGTCGGGTCCCCCCACCGCCTCGAGAACATCCCCCCGCCGGCGCAGCCATGGGGCGATGTTGCCGTAATCGAACCGAGGCGCGTACTCGACCTCCATCCGAACCGAACCGCTTATGCCCGACACGACGCGGGCCACGACATCCTTCGTATAGACGCTTTCCGGCGTCTCCGGACTGGAGCCCTCCTCGAATGCGAGACAGTCGGTGAGCGTAGCCGTCCCGGTATCGGTTTCAAAGGTCGTCTCCAGTACAACTGTCTCCCGGATATACCGCCGAGTGGTGGCGACGACTTCGCCGACTGGATGGATGCGCCAGTGTCCTCCCTTGTCGGGATCGAGAAGAGCACCGAACAGCGAAGGCGAGTCGAAGCGCGGGAGGCAGAGCCAATCGATGGAGCCTTCGCGAGACACCAGTCCTGCCGAGTGAGTGTCGCCGATGAGGGCGTAGTCCTCTAATGGGGTCGACACCCGTGGCACCTAACGAGAGGAATGACAGGTCTGGTGGATGCTCCGCTCATGATCTTGGTAGTTCCCGATTCTCCGTACGGCATGCCCTGGAATCGGAGGCAGGTGGTGGGCAGATATAAGCCGGGCGTTCGGCCACAATGGATTGATGTGGTCGATGTCGATGTGGATGCCGGAGATTCGACGGCGCGACCCCGGGCGACACGAATACAAGCGAGTTCCGACCCGAGGAGAGTTTCGGATCGCCGGCGGAACCGCAATGGTTGTGGCGCTGTCTTTCATATGGTTTGCGTCACGGATTTTCGACGATGTCGTCTTTACTCCGGCGATCGTCGGGGATGTCCTCGTGCGAGCGGCCCCGGGAGATCTCGCCACCTTCTTCATCGACACGCTGAAGCTCTGGTCCATGCGTCTTCTGATCGGTGCGGTTCTTCTTGGCACGGTACTGGCCGGGGCAGAGCTCCCGGCGCGCGTTCGAAGGAAGAGCGCGGCGTGGATCGCCGCCGCGATTCTCGGCGCGGCCGGGACGACCGCGGCTCTTCTCGGGCCGGTTTCGGGAGCGTCGCGCTCGGCTTCGGCTGCGGCCGCGCTTGCCGGAGCCGCGGCCTACGGATTGGTGGTGTCCCGCTTCTCGAGCGCTTTTTCCATCTCCGAGGACGCGGATCGATCCCGAAGGAAAGTGTTGAGGTGGGGGCTCGTAACCGCGGCCGCCGTGACTCTGGGCGGAGGAATCGTCGGATGGCTGGCCCGTCGTTTGGGCGGGCCCAACACCGACGTTCGGCTGGTGGCTCCCGAAACGGCGGCGGCGGTGCCCGAGCGATCAGACTTTCCCGAAATCGAGGGGCTCACCCCCGAGATCACAAGCGTCGACGATCACTACGTGGTCGACATCGATCTCTTCGCTCCCTCCGTAGAGGCGGACGGTTGGACCCTCTCGGTGGCCGGATCGGTGGACCGACCGCTCGAACTCTCCTTCACGGATCTGCAAGCGGATTTCGAGGTGGTGGAGGAATACTCCGTTCTCGTCTGCGTGTCGAACGAGGTGGGCGGGGACCTCATCGGTCACTCCCGGTGGGGCGGGGTGCGGCTCGCCGACGTGCTGAACGAGGCAGGAGTCAAGGCCGGCGCCGCGGACGTCGTGTTTCGAGCCGCCGACGGTTACTCCGACTCGATTCCCCTGGATGTGGCGCTCAAGCCCGCAAACCTGCTCGCCGTGTCCCACAACGGGCATCCTCTTCAGCAGGATCATGGATTTCCTTGCCGCGTCAGGGTCCCGTCCATCTACGGGATGAAGAACGTCAAGTGGCTGGAGTCGATCGAGGTCGTGGATCAGGACTACCGCGGCTACTGGCAAAGGCGCGGCTGGTCCGACGTAGCCGAGGTGAAAACCCAATCGAGAATCGACGTGCCGGTTGACGGCAGCTCGTTGTCGGCGGGCGAAGAAAACTGGATAGCCGGTATCGCCTGGGCCGGAGAGAGGGGAGTCGACAAGGTAGAGGTCTCGGTGGACGGAGGCCGAACCTGGCAAGAAGCCATCACGAGAGAGCCGGTGGCCCGGCACTCCTGGAACCAATGGGCCTACCGGTGGACGCCCCAGAACATGGGCGAGATCACCGTGATATGCAGGGCTACCGATGGGGAGGGACGGCTCCAGAACGAGCGGGAGACGCCCCCGCACCCCGCGGGAGCCTCCGGGCTCCATTCAATAACCGTTGAGGTCACTTAACCCGAACCCCGTTGACCCAGACTGAGGTCACCATCTACGTTTGTGTCGAGGGGTCGAAAACGCGACCGTGATAGGGAGTGTGCCGGTGAAACGCCTTTCAAGAATATTTCGGGCCGCGGCGGTCGTCGCGCTGGTTGGTTCGTGTGTGCCTCAATTAGCGGCGCGAGCCGGCGGCAGTGCCTCGTGCACTTACTCGGGGGGAGAGGTGCACGTCACCCTCGAGCAGAACGGGTCCGACGGGCTCCTTCGCGTCGCGGCCGGAGTGATCACGTTCAACGCGAGCAATTGCGGGTCCGCCACGGTCCTCAACACCGACTCGATCTTGATCGAGGACACCACCGAAAACGGCAGCACGGGCATAACCCTCGATCTCTCGGGCGGCCCGTTCGCCGATGGTGGCGACGAGATACCAATAACCGTCGACCTCGGAAGTGGGCCCTTTGACGCGTTTCTCGTTTTGGGAACCAGCGGCAACGACAATTGGACCTTCGGTCTACGGGATGGCAACCTCCAGAACGACGACGACGCCGAGATCGGCTTCAAGGCGTTCCCGGATATCGGCATCGCCCTTCCCGACGCCGGAGCCGACAGGGTCTGTGCCCACGGTGGCTCGGGGACGGGAACCCCCTCACTCATTCGGTGGACGGCGAACGGCGGAGAGGGCGCGGACAGGTTGTGCGGCGGCAACTCCGGCGACACTTTCGTCGGAGGTGATCAGGGCGACACGATGCGAGGTTTTGGAGGCGGCGACACGCTTCGCGGTAAGGCGGGGCACGACGAGATCTTCGGGAACAAGAGCAGCGATCTGCTCAAAGGTGGAAAAGGGGGCGATGCTCTGGACGGCGGTCCCTCATCCGACGTCTGCAAGGGCGGTCCCGGAGCCGATACGAAGACGAACTGCGAAGCCGGATAGCTTTAGTCGGCGGGTTCGAAATGAATCAGCACCGAGGCGATTTCCCGGTGCGCGCTCAACAATGCGCCCTCGATCCGCTCGGATGCGTCGTGGATCCGGTCCAGAGGCAAATCTCTTCTTCCTCGAACGTGAGCGATCACCGAGAGCCTGCGCTCCAGCGACGTGACGATGACCTCGTGACAGTCGAGTACATCCGGCTCTTCAAGGGCCGCTTTGGTCACGGCCTCGACGACGTCGGCTCTTGAATCGGTGACATCGCGAACATAGGCAGTCGATTCGAGTGGTTCGATGTGCGTATCTATTCTCGATCCGGGGCCGATCTCAGCGGCCACCGCGGCCTCAATTCTCTCGGAGAGATCGTGCGCCTCCATAAGCGACATCCCCGCCCGCACCTTCGCGTGCAGGGTCGCCTGGAGCCTCCTGCGGCCCCCCTCGTCGAACGCGTGTACCACTACGTTGTGCACTTCATGCACACCTTCCGCTCGGCTGGCCGCAGCCTGAACTCGCTCCACCAAACCGCTCGTTTCCGAAACCGGTTCGACGTGAACGACGACGTCCGCTCCGGGAATCAGATTGTCTATCTCTCGTTCCACGGCCTCCGCGATGTCGTGAGCTCGCTCCAGTGAGGCCGTCCGCCCGGCCGCAACGGTGACGTCGGCAAAGAGTTGATCGCCGCTGGTTCGAACGCGTACTCGTCTCGTCTCGGCCACACCCGGCACCCCCGCGGCCGCCCCCTCGATCGCGCCGACCGGTGCCGGCGGGGCTCGGTCCATGAGAACGTCGACGGAACGACGCCCCAATCGAAAGGCCGCGAAGCACACGGCCGCACCGACGATCAGGCCTCCGACGGCATCCGCATCCTCCGCGCCGGCTCGGACCAACAGAAGGCTCACGAGCGCCACCGACGCGGTGCCCACGTCCGTCGCGACGTTCAGCGCGCCGGATCGCAGGGCATCCGATCTCTCCAGGCGCGCCGCCCGACCTAGAACGACCGCTCGTCCGACGTCCACGAGGGCCGAGGCCGCCAGCAGAGCGAGGGCAAACCACGGAACCTCCACGGAGGGGGGCTCGGACCAGAGCCGTGAGACGGCCTCGATCCCTATGCCCACGACGATCGCTCCAAGAAAGAGGGTCTGGATGAAGGCCACGAGGTTCTCGGCCTTGCCGTGGCCGTAATGGTGTTCGGCGTCGGCCGGCTTTCTCGCTATCCGGACGCCGACGAAGACGAGCGAGAGGGCGATGATGTCGAGGGCCGAATCAAGGGCCTGCGACAGGATCGCGAGGCTCGAGGTGGCCAGCCAGACGCCAAGCTTCGCGACGGTGAGGGCAACCGTGACGACGACGGCGGTCAGGGCGGCGGTCTCGGCGGCCCTACCTTTCGTGTTCATCGCTCCCCACAAGCGTAGCCCGCTCCTGCCCATAAGCCCTGGTTGGACGCATTAATTAGTCGAGGCTAATATTGAAACGCGATGGCACTGAAACTGACGCCCTCGGCCCAGGACTATCTCAAGGTGATCTATGCCCTGGAGGCGATCCAGGAACCTCCTCGACGGGCGACCGTGTCCACGAGCGCCATCTCCCATCGGATGGGGGTCTCGGCCGCGTCGGGGACGAACATGCTCAAAAAGCTCGACTCCATGGGTCTCGTCGATTACGTCCCGTATCGAGGCGCGTCGCTGACCGAGGCCGGGCGCAAGGTTGCCCTCGAGGTGGTTCGCCACCACCGCCTCATCGAGACCTATCTTTCCGAGGCCCTGGGGGTTCCCTGGGACGAGATTCATGACGAAGCGGAAATCCTCGAACACGCCCTGTCCGAGGAACTCGAGGACCGGATTTCCGCCCATCTCGGTCACCCGACGGCCGATCCCCACGGCCACCCCATCCCCGCCAAGGACGGCTCGCTGCCGGAACGGGCCCCCCGTCCGCGCCGGTTGTGGGACGTCGGCGAGGGCGAGTCCGCTTCCGTGGCGACGGTTCCCGATTCCGAGGCAGAGGCACTGCGCTACCTGGCAGAGCTCGGGTTGACGCCCGGGACCCGGGTCGAGGTCGTCGGGCGAGGCCCGGTGGGCGGCCCGTTGTTCGTGAGATTGATGCGCGGCGATCCCGAGGTCCGCGCGCTCTCTCGAGAGTTGGCGGAGTCGGTATGGGTGGCGTGAACAGAAGGCGCTTCCTGAAAGGTGTCGGAGTGGCGGGGGCCGCGGGGGGAGCATCGGTCCTCGGCAAGTCGGGACTCGCTCTAGGACAAGTTCATCCCGGGCATCCAGGAATGGACCACTCCGGTCACGGCGCCGTAGGGACCGTCGACCACGTGCGCAACGGCTTCGATCCAAGCTCGATGCTCACCGATTTCAACTTCGGAGACGAGATCTCGAAAGACGGTTCCGGCAGGACGGTGCGCGAGTACAGGTTCGTGGCGATAGACAAGGAGATCGAAGTCGCGCCCGGCGTTTTCTTTCCCGCGTGGACGTACAACGGGCGAGTACCGGGACCGGCGATACGCGCAACCGAAGGCGACCGCGTAAGGATCGAGTTCGTCAACACTTCGTCGGCGCCGCACACGATTCACTTCCACGGATTCCATCCCGCATCGGTTGACGGTGTGCCCGGGGCGGGAGAGGCCGCGCCGGGCGAAACCTTTATCTACGACTTCATAGCCGAGCCCTTCGGCACGCATCTTTATCACTGCCACTCGAACCCCCTAGCTCAACACATACACCGAGGGCTGTACGGCGCGTTCATCGTCGATCCCAAGAAGGGTAGGCCGGACGCTCACGAAATGGTCCTGGTGATGAATGGCTTCGACACGAACTTTGACAACGAAAACGAGGTCTACGCGGTCAATACGGTGGCGTTTGCTTACGTGAACGAGCCGATCCAGATAGGCGTGGGGGAATTGCAGCGAGCTCACGTTATTAATGTCACCGAGTTCGATCCTCTGAACTCGATTCATTTGCACGCGAACTTCTTTAACCTATTCCGGACGGGGACGTCGTTGGAGCCCCACGAGTTCACCGACACGATCTCAATGGGTCAAGCCGAACGGCACATGATCGAGTTCACATACAGGGATCCGGGTCGGTTCATGTTTCATGCGCACCAAACCGAGTTTGTCGACCTCGGTTGGATGAGCTTCTTCGATGTGAAGTGATGGACTCGGCCGCTGCTCGGACCCGCGCTCCCAAGTTGTCTTCTGTGGTCTCGGCTCTCGTCCCGATCGTCGTGATCGCCGTGCTGATCGCGTTGTTCCTCGCCCTGGATCCGATTGGGACGTTTCGGGAGGTGCCCCCGGCCGAGGCCTTGGCAGTGGAGAAGACCGTTCTGGACAAGGATCAGGTTCGATTGTCGATCCGTAACGACGGTCCTGATCCGGTCACGATCGCGCAGGTGCTGGTCAACGACGCGTACTGGAACTTCACGATCTTCGACCGGACTCTCGGACGATTGGAGGCCACCGATCTTGAGATCCCATATCCATGGGAGGAGGGGCTTCCTCTCCACATCGCGATCGTCACCTCCACGGGGCTGACCATCGAGCACGAGATAGAGGCCGCCGCTCTTACTCCCGACTTCGACGCGGGCACGCTCGGCGTCTACGCGCTCCTCGGGCTGTATATCGGGGTGATCCCGGTAACGGTCGGGCTTCTTTGGTTCTCCGCCCTACGTCGGGCCTCGAGACGATGGGTCGGGTTCTTTCTCGCCTTCACTGCCGGTTTGCTCGCGTTCTTGCTCGTCGACACCGTGGCTGAGGGACTGGACCTCTCGGCGGCGGCGCCCGAGGCTCTGGACGGGATCGGCCTGTTCGCCATCGGCGCGCTGGGGGCCGTCGTCGGTCTGGTCTCCCTTCAGAGCCGGCTCGAGAATAGAGAGCAAGCCGCCCACCGAGCCGGACTCATCCTTGCCTATCTGATCGCCGCAGGGATCGGTTTGCACAACCTGGGTGAGGGCCTCGCGGTGGGGGCGGCCCTCGCCGTCGGCGAAATCGCGCTCGGCACCTTTTTGGTGGTGGGGTTTGCGATCCACAACACGACCGAGGGTCTGGCGATAGTGGCGCCTCTCGGGTCCGAGCGAGACCGGCCCTCGCTGTGGCACTTCGTCGCACTCGGAGCCCTCGCCGGCGTCCCCACGATCGGAGGGGCGTGGTTGGGCGGGTTCGCCTATACCGCCGCCTGGTCGGCCCTAGCCTTCGGGGTGGCCGCCGGAGCCATCTCCCAGGTCATCTGGCAGATCGGCAAGGGGATGGCCAAATCCGGAGCGGTCCTTGCGGACCTCAACGGGCTGGGATTCGTCTCCGGGCTGATCTTCATGTACGCGACGGGCCTTCTTACTGCTTAAGTTCCCTCCATGCGCGAAATCCTGGTCGGCGCCGCCGTCGCCGTTCTCCTTACGTCCTGCTCGGAGGAGCAAGCGCAAGTCGAAATGACCGACGCCAACCGCTTTGAGCCGGACTCGATTGAGGTCTCGGCAAACGAACAGATCGTCTTCTCGAACTTGGGCGACGCGGCTCACACCGTCACCGCGTATCAGGATTCGATCCCCGAGGGCGGGGACTATTTTTCGAGCGGGGAATTCGAGACAGAGCTGCAGGCCCGCGACCACATCGCGGAAGCGTTGATCGCTCCGAGACAAGAATTCACGATCACCCTCGAAGAACCCGGTACCTATCGCTATTTCTGTATCCCACACGAGTCGCAAGGCATGACCGGGAGACTGGTCGTTCGATGACCCAACCCACGGAGCGGGAACTCGCAGTGGTCTGCGACGGTTTGATGCTGGCCGGCGGCGTCTGTGAAGCGGTGGAACCGCGCGGCACCGCGGTGTTACTTCACGGGATCCCGACTTCGGCCCCGCGCGACCCCGAAGACGCCGGCTATCCCGGTCTCGCCCGCCGTTTTGCCTCCGAGGGGTGGACCTCGGTGTGGGCCGAGATGAGGGGCGTTCGGAACTCGGGAGGATACTTCTCGATCGAGGGCTGGGTCGCAGACGCGCGCGCCATCGTCGACGCGGCACGAGCTTTGGACGGGGTGCGGTCCCCTCTCGTCTTGATCGGCTCCTCCGCGGGCGGAGCCGTCTCGGTCGAGGCGGTGACGCGCGGCGCCTCGGTTGATGCTCTCGCGCTCCTGGCCGCTCCCGCGGCGTGGGTCTCGTTTGCCGACGATCCACCGGCGGCCGTGAAGAGGATCACCGTGGACGCGGGCATGGCTCTGGCTCCCGAAACGCTCGCGGATCCAACGACGTGGGCGGCGGAATTTGAGTCGGTGATCACCGAGGCGTCCATCGGAAGGATCACGGTGCCGGTACTTATCGTTCACGGAACCGCGGACGACGTGGTTCCGGTGGATCACGCCCACCGGCTCGCCGAGCGCGCTCCTTCGGCCCAGCTTCGAATCATCGAGGGGGCACCGCACCAGCTGCGGCGAAACGAAGAGGCAATTGCAGCCGTTCTTCGGTGGATGGATCTGGTCCGGTGACCGGCGCCGTCTGGGCGATCGTCGTCGCCGGCGTTGCGGCCGCCGTTCTCGCTGGCTCAACCCAGGGCTTTGATGCGGTCGCCGTCGTCCTCCTCGGGGTGGTGGTCGCCCTGGGAGTCGTGGCCGTGGTCATCAGTCGGAAAGCCGGGACGGGCTCGGTCGCCCCACTGGAGTGTCCCGAGTGCGGAGGTCTCGTATCACCTCACGCGCCGTACTGCAAGCATTGCGGAGCGGGGTTGAGCGGAAGTTCTTAGACCAAAGAGGCCTGGTTGCGAGAGACGCGTTTGCCTCTCGAAGAAGGTTCCTCGGAGTCCTCCGCCGGGTATTCGATAACCGCGACGACCCGAGAGGACATGAACCTTCCGCTTCTCACCTCGACGCCCGTGCGAGTGACCTCGGCGACCTCGATGGTCCCCCGGACGTTCGAAACCTCCACCCTCCGCCCGGCCTTGGTGGCGACGATCTCGTAAGTCTTCGTGCCGTCGCCTACGTCGACCACGATCTCTACCCGATCCCCTTTCATGGTTCTATCGTACGCCCGAGTACCGACAAAAAAGGGCTCGGGGGGCGTGTATCGTCGGCGGTGACGCCGTACCCGAAGTGGTTTGTCGGTGCTCGGTGTCCATAAATAGCTCGCTGGGGAGGCCTCAAGTGGCAGAGAACTCCGACTCCTTCGATGTGGTGATCTTGGGCGGCGGGAACGCCGGATACTCCGCGGCCTTCCGGGCCAACGGCCTTGGTATGTCGGTGGCGATGGTCACGAACGACAAGGTGGGCGGAACCTGTCTTCATCGAGGATGCATCCCGACCAAAGCACTTCTTCACGCGGCAGAGCTCACCGACGAGATAAAGGAAGCCGGAGATTTCGGGATCCTTGTGGAGGGCGAGCCTCAAGTCGACTGGGGGAAGGTCCTTAACTTCAAGGATTCCGTCGTCGGCCGCATGTACAAGGGCCTATCCGGACTCGTCAAGAGGAACAAGGTCGAGCTCGTCGAGGGGACGGGGAAGGTTAAGGACCAGAGGTCGCTGGTCGTTCAGACCGACGACGGCGAGAGGACGCTGACCGCCGGGAAGGGGGTAATCCTGGCTACCGGCTCTTACCCTCGGGAGCTGCCTTTCATCGAGTCGGACGGCGACCGAGTGCACAACTCCAATCACGGCCTCAGCGCTTCGGACATCCCCTCATCCGTCGTCATCGTCGGCGGCAACTACATCGGGCTCGAGTTTGCGTCGATCTACCGATCATTTGGTGCCGAAGTGCAGGTAATCGAGATGTTGGAGCGCATCGCGCCCGCAGAAGACGGGGATATCTCAGAGGCCCTCACCAAGCTGCTCCAACGCCGCGGGATCAAGTTCCACGTCGGAGTCGAGGTCAAGGCGGCGCGGACAACGGACTCGGGTGTCGAGGTGGAGATCGACAAGGAGGGCGGCAAGGAGACGCTATCGGCGGATCGTTTGTTTGTCGCCGTGGGCAGGGCGCCGCGAACCTCCGACATGGGGCTGGAGGAAGCCGGGATCAAGACGGAGCGAGACTTCATCGTCACCGATCAACTTTTCCGAACCGGAGTGGACGGTGTTTACGCCATCGGTGACGCGATCACGATCCCGGAGGCGAATTGGCCCCACCCGCAACTCGCCCACGTTGCCTTCGTCGAAGGACAAAAGGTTGCCGAGCTGATAGCGGGACAAGAACCCGCCCCCGTGGAATACAAGAACATTCCTCACGTGATCTATTGCCAGCCCGAGGTCGCCGCCGTGGGTCTGACCGAGGAGAAGGCCAAGGAACAGGACTACGAGGTTGTGACGAAGCGGTATCCGTTCTCGGCGAATGCGCGGGCCTTGATGCTCGGCGGAGGCCAGGGATTCGTCAAAACCGTGGCCGATAAAGAAGGGGCAGTTCTGGGCGTCCACATCGTGGGGCCGCGCGCCTCCGACCTGATTACCGAGGCTCAGCTGGTCACCTCGTGGGAGGCCTATCCCGAGGAACTCGCCGAGTTGATGCACCCACACCCCACGCTTTCCGAGGTTATTGGGGAGACTTTCCTCGAGTTGGCGGGTAAGTCTCTACACGGGTAACGCGTAAAAAGGACGTTCGTTTCGAGCGTCCCGCCCAAGGAGGCGAGATGAGACGGACAGCGGTCGTCGTCCCCGCACTGACTCTGCTGGCCCTCGCCGCGTGCGGCGACTCCTCTCCCCGAACGACGGTTGCTCCCACTCCTCACGAGAGTGAAGAGGTTCGATCCGTACTCGCGCGGAAGATCTCGGCGGCGGGTCGAGAGGTCCAGTCGCGTGGTTCCGCGGCGATGCTGATCAGGATGACTTCGACGCTCCCTGAGAGGGCAGGCGGTGGACTGATGGCAGGCGTCGGTCGCGGCGAGTTCGACTTCAAGTCAAAGACCGGCACCATGTTCATGAAGATGACCGGCCCCCCCGGCCTCCCCGCTATGTCACAGCGAATCGAGGCGATCATGAAGTTCCCCGACGTCTATATGAAGAGTTCACTGTTTTCCAAATTGCTTCCGGAAGGGGCGCGGTGGATCACGTTCGACCTCCAGCAGATGGGCGAAAAGATGGGTATCGACATGCGCGGGCTCATGCAACTCGATGCCTCATCGAACCTCGTGTACCTGGAGGGGGTTCGAGACGTGGAAAGGGTCGGCGTCGACAGGGTTCGGGGAGTCTCGACGGTTCAATATTCGGCCTTCATTGACTTCAAGAGTTTGGCCGAGACGGTTCCCGAAGACTTGAGGCCCTCCATCGAAAGGCTTATGGATCTCATGGCTTCCGACAGGATTCCCGTCGAGGCTTGGATCGATTCAAAGGGCGTGCTCAGGCGGGAACGTACCGAGATGCAGATGTACATGCCGGGCCTTCCGGAGAGCACGACGATGTCGATGGACACGATCTATTACGACTTCGGCCGGCCCGTCCGTGTGGACGTCCCGGCTCCGCGCCGAGTCCTTACCCTTCGTGAACTGATGGAACTCTCGGGAGAGCTTCCCGCGCCGGGCTTGCTGCCGTCCGGAACGGTTTGAGATCGTCGACCTGACCTCCCCGATCAAAGATCACCAGGCTCGACGCACGAAGATAGTCGCCACGCTCGGTCCCGCCAGCGAGGACGACGACACTCTTCGAGCGATCTTGTCCGCCGGCGCGAATGTCGTTCGTCTGAACTTCGCGCACGGAGATCCCGACAGGCACAGCCGCAACGGTGCGCGAGTTCGACAGATCGCCGCGGAACTTGGGCTGAACGTGGGCATTCTCGTGGACCTTCCCGGGCCCAAAATGCGGACCGGGGAATTCATAAACGGCGCCGCAGAGCTACCGACCGGCGGCCCGTTCTTATTGACGGCCGAGCAGGTTGAGGGCGACGAGAGGCGCGTTTCGACGACAGTGCCCCGACTATCGGAACTCGTGTCGGTGGGCGACGAGATCTATCTGGCCGACGGCGAGGTCGTGTTGCAAGTCGAAAGGGTGGAGGGAGACGACGTCCACACCCGCGTGGAAAGAGGAGGAGTCGTTCGGTCGCGTAAAGGCATGCACCTTCCCCATGCCGAGGTTGGACTGGAAGCTTTCACCGAACAGGACCGCCGGGTCCTGGCGACGGCTCTCGCGATGGGTACCGATCTCATCGGTCTGTCGTTCGTAAGAGATGCCGAGGATATCCGCAGGGCCAGGGCGGAACTCCCGGCGAGATCGGTGCGCCCACACCTGGTTGCAAAGATCGAGACCGCGTCGGCGGCCGAGCGGATAGACGAAATCGTCGCGGAGGCGGACGCGGTGATGGTTGCGCGAGGCGACCTCGGCATTCAGACCCCTTTGCGCCGCGTGCCGCTCTTACAGAAGCAAATCATCGGGGCCTGCAACCGCGCGGGAAAGCCGGTGATCACGGCCACCGAGATGCTCGAGTCGATGACCGAGAACCCGCTCCCGTCGCGCGCGGAGGCAGCCGACGTGGCAAACGCCGTCATCGACGGCACCGACGCGTTGATGTTGTCGGAGGAGACCGCGGTCGGTCGCTACCCACAGGAAGCGGTGACCACCATGAGCGCCATAGCCGTCGCCGCCGAAGAAGGCGGCGCAACGAACCGGATCGAAGATCTGCCGAGCGAACGCACAGGCGATCGGGTGGCATGGGCCGTTGCCCACGCCGCCGCGGAGGCGGCGGAGGATCTCGAGGCCGCCGCCATCCTTTGCGTTACCGCGACCGGGTCGACGGCGCGGAGGGTGGCCGCCTACAGGCCCCGGATGCGGATAGTGGCCCTCGTCGAGAACGAGGAATGTCTCGGCGCGCTGGCCCTGGCGTGGGGCGTCACCGCTATTTCCCTGCCACCGGGAGAGGATCTGGTGAGTCGGGTGGTGACGGGAGCTCGGGCGGGAGGACTGATCGAGGCGGGTGACCTGATTGTCGTGGTGGCCGGCACTCCCGGACCGAGGGCCGGCGCGACCGATTACTTGCGGGTGGCCCGAGCCTGAAGAACGTCTTATCCCAACAGAGCGGTGCTCCCCCCGACTTGGTCGCGTCCCCCTAGCGGTACGCTCATGCTCTGGGAAATTCCGCCGGTGGGTTGATCGCAACGCTCGTGTGAAGGGGAGGGTCGTCTGGATGGCCACCGAGATCAAGATGCCGCAACTCGGCGAATCGGTCGTCGAAGGAACCATCACCAAGTGGCTGAAGAAGGAGGGAGAGGAGATCTCCGAGGACGAGCTCCTCGTTGAAGTCTCGACCGACAAGGTCGACTCCGAAGTCCCCTCGTCGGCTTCGGGCACGCTCCAGAAGATCCTGATCCAGGAGGGCGAGACGGTCAAAGTGGGGACTCCGATCGCGGTCGTCGGCGAGGGAGAGGCCGGCGCGGCCGAGGAGGAGCAGCCCGCGGCGGAGGAGCGAGAGCCACAAGAAGAAAAGAAGGAGGCAGAGGAGGCCCCCCCGGCGGCAGATGCCGAAGAGGCACCCGAGGAAGAGGCGGCAAAGGCCGACGAGGACCGGGTTGCCGACGAAGAAGGTCGAGAAAAACCCGAGCCCGAGGAGAAACCGGAGCCCGAGGAGGCCAAGCCCGAAAAACAGCCTGCCGCTCAGGCCAATGGGGCGAAGAAGGAAAAGGGCGACACGTCAAAGCGCGGGATCATCTCTCCACTGGTCCGCAAGCTCGCCGACGAGCACGGTGTAGACCTCGACGACATCGAGGGGACCGGAACCGGTGGGCGCATCCGCAAACAGGACGTTCTGAAATACGTCGAAACGCGCAGGGCCAGACCGGAGAAGAGACCCGCCGCGTCTGCCGAACCCGCACCCGAGAAAAAAGCCGAGCCAGCTCCCGAAAGAAAGGCGGAGCCGGCCGTGGCGGAGGCGGCCGAGCGCGAGGAGTTGGTTCCCTGGACCAACATTCGACGCCGGACCGCGGAACACATGGTGGCATCAGCTCGCGAGACCGCCAGAGCGTGGAACGCGGTGGAGGCGGACTGGACGAACATCGCTCAGTTAAGGGACAAAGCAAAGGACCCGTTCAAGGAACGCGAGGGCTTCAGTTTGACCTTCATGCCGTTCCTGGCGCGAGCCGTTTGCGAAAGCCTTCTCGAGATGCCCGAGGTTAACGCGACCTTTGATGAAGAGAATCAGGCAAACCGCGTCAAGCACTACGTGAATCTCGGGATAGCCGTCGCTCTTGAGGGGGGAGGACTCATAGTGCCGGTCGTCAAAGGTGCCGACGAAAAAACAATCACCGGTCTGGCCCGTGGGATCTACGACGTCGCGACTCGAGCTCGGGCCAAGAAACTGTCTCCGGACGATCTCGCCGGAGGTACGTTCACGATCACTAACCCCGGCCCCTTCGGATCGATCATCTCGGTCCCCATCATTCCCAGGGGGCAGGCCGCAATTATCGGCTTCGAGGCGATCACCAAGAGAGTTGTCGTAACCGATGACGACGCGATTGCGATCCGGAGAATGGGGTTCTTGTCGCTGTCGTGGGACCACCGGGTCATCGACGGAGCGGAGGCGGCGCGTTTTCTCGGCAAGTTGAAGGACCGAATAGAGACGACCGATTTCTCGTCCGAACTGTCGTCGTACCTCTAGCGAAGGGATGGCCGTGCGCGTCAACGAGGACGGGAAACTGGATAGGCGCCGCCTGGACGGGCGAGCGACGGCCGCGTGGCTGGGACGGGTCGATTATCCGGCGGCATGGGCCTGGCAGCGTGACCTCTTTCTGGCACGGCTGGACGGCGATATCGACGATGCGGTGATGCTGCTCGAGCATCCTCCGACCTTCACACTCGGTCGCCGGGCGCTGGAGGAAGATCTCGTATGGGACGAGGCGAGGCGCCGGGCCCGAGGTATTGAGGTGTTCAAGGTCGATCGGGGGGGCCGGGCCACTTATCACGGGCCCGGGCAACTCGTCGGATATCCGATTCTGGAGTTGGGAGAGCGGTACGACGTCATGTCCTATCTTCGAAAACTCGAGGAGGTTCTGATCCGGACGGCGGCCGACCTGGGGGTTCGAGCCGGTCGTGATCTCGAAAACACCGGCGTTTGGGTGGGCCAAAACAAGCTGGGGGCCATCGGCGTAAAGATCACTCGCGGGATAACGATGCACGGATTTGCGTTCAATGTGAACACGGACCTCTCGATGTTCGAAGGGATCGTGCCCTGCGGATTACGAGGTCGCTGGGTCACCTCGGTTGCAGAGGAAATCGGGACCGCTCCTTCGGTAAAGGAAGTCGCGTCCATTGCAGCGGATCACTTGGCCGAGGTCTTCGATCGGTCGCTTGCGTGGGCGCATCCCACAACGCTTCTATCGTCGGCGGCGCATGATCGAAAAACCATTCACCAGGCTGTCGGAACCGTAAGCGACTGTTCGATGAGTGAGGCTTCAGTTGGGGATGCCGACCTGAAAATCGGAAGTAGGAGGGAGTAGATGGCAAAGGCCAAAGACCGGCACACCGATCTGGGTCTCAAAGAAGAGGACCTGATCGAGATGTACAGGATCATGCTTCTGGCGCGTTTCTGTGACGAGCGACAGTGGGCGCTCAACCGTCAAGGCAAGGCCCCCTTCGTGGTCCCGGTCTCGGGGCACGAGGCGGCTCAGGTCGGTTCCATTTGGGCCTTCGAGATCGGAAAGGATGTCTTCTGCCCCTACTACAGGGACATGGCGCTCGTTATCGCGGCCGGGTTTACACCCACGGACGTCTTCTGCGGCCTCTTTGGGAAGAAGGACGATCCGTCGTCCGGTGGACGCCAGATGCCCGCGCACTGGGGGGCCAAGAAGCACAACATAATCACCGGCTCGTCTCCCATCTCCACGCAAATCTTGCACGCGGCGGGCATCGCGTACGCAAAGAAGCTCAAGAAAGAGGATGCCGTCGTGGGTACCTGGTTCGGCGAGGGCGGCACGTCCGAGGGAGACTGGCACGGGGCCATGAACTTTGCGGGGATCCACCAGCTTCCTCTGGTCTTCGTGTGCGAAAACAACCTGTACGCGATCAGCGTTCACGAGTCGAAGCAGGTTGCCGGTCGCGTTTACAAGCGGGCGGAGGGATTTGGTTTTCCAGGCGTGGAGGGAGACGGCAACGACGTGCTGGAGTCCTACAGACTGACGAAGGAAGCGGTCGACAGGGCGCGATCGGGAGAGGGACCCTCTTTGATCGAATTGCGTACCTATCGGTTCTACTCACATACATCGGACGACGACGACCGAACCTACAGGTCGCGCGAGGAGGTCGAGGAGTGGCGCCGGAAAGACCCCATTCCCACTTTCGAGAACTATTTGAAGTCGGTCGACGTGGTCGACGACAAAAAGATCGAGGAGATGCGCGAGAAGACGAAGCAAGAAGTGGCCGACGGCGCGAAGGCGGCGGAGGAGGCCGACTTCCCCGAACCCTCCGATGCGGCGAAAAACGTGTACGCGAACCTGGAGGTGGGGTGACATGACTGAGAAGAACATCGTCCAGGCCGTACACGACACGCTCTTCGAGGAGATGAAGCGGGATGACCGCGTCGTGGTCCTGGGTGAGGACGTCGGGGCGCGCGGCGGAGTGTTCCGCGCAACGATGGGATTTCTCGACGAGTTCGGGCCGGAGCGGGTGATCGACACTCCTCTCGACGAGTGTCTGATCGCCGGGGTGGCGATCGGGATGGCCCTCGACGATCTGCGTCCCGTGGCCGAAATGCAGTTCGCCGATTTCATCTATCCCGCCTTCAATCAGATCGTCTCGGAGGCGGCACGCATCCGTTATAGGTCGAACGGTGACTTCTCCTGCCCCCTTGTGATCCGCGCTCCCTACGGCGGGGGTGTGCACGGAGCCCTTTATCACTCACAGTCGATCGAGGCGTTGTTTGCTCACGTCCCCGGGCTCAAGGTCGTTACTCCCTCAACGCCTTACGACACCAAGGGGATGCTCGTCGAGGCAATCGACGACCCCGATCCCGTTCTTTTCCTCGAGCACAAGAAGACCTATCGCCTGATAAAGGGCGACGTGCCCGACGAGCGTTACAACGTCGAGTTCGGCAAGGCGGAGATCCGGCGCGAGGGATCGGACCTGACCTGCGTTTCCTACGGGCTCATGCACCATTACTGCCTCGAGGCGGCCGATCGGCTGGCCTCGGACGGGATCGAGGTCGAGGTGATCGACCTCCGAAGCATCTTCCCGCTGGATATGGAAACCGTCCTCACCTCGGTCGGAAAGACGAACAAGGTGATGGTCGTCTATGAGGACAACAAGTTTCTGGGTGTGGGGGCCGAAGTCGCAGCCAATATCGCCGAGAGCGCCCTATTCGAACTGGACGGACCCATAGTTCGGATCGGAGGCCCGCACGTCCCGGCGATGCCGTACTCGTCCCCGCTCGAATCCTGGTTCCTGCCGAATCCAGACAGACTGGAGCAGGAGATGCGGAAGCTCGCGGAGTTCTAGGAAGGCGACTTCGCCCATGGCTCAAGCACTGATACCGACGATCAAGAGCCGAGAAGAGATCGAGCGCGATCTGAGGCGCGGGGCCACGATCCGAGACGCGCCCGGGTCGGCAGCGAGCCGTCCCGGTCGTAGACCGGAGTGGCTCAAGGTCCGGGTCAGGCAGGGAGAGAATTTCACCGAACTGCGCAACATCATGCGCGACCGGGGGTTGCACACCGTCTGCGAGGAAGCATCGTGCCCCAACATCTACGAATGTTGGGAGGCGCGCGAGGCAACGTTTCTTTTGTGCGGAGACCTCTGCACCCGCCGCTGCGGATTCTGCGACGTCATGACTGCGAAGCCTCAACCACTCGACGTGGAGGAACCGGACAAGATCGCCGAGGCCGTGCGATTGATGGGCCTCAAGTTCGCGGTCATCACCGGTGTTGCCCGGGACGACCTGGACGACGCCGGATCCGCCCACTGGGCGACAACAATCCGCGCCGTCCGAGCCGCAAATCATGATTGCGGGATCGAAGTGCTCATCCCCGATTTCAAGGGTCGAGCCGAGCATCCTCGAGTTTCACTGGAGCGAGTGATCGAGGCCCGGCCCGATGTGCTCGCGCACAATCTCGAGACCGCGACGCGGCTTCATTCAAAGATCCGGCCCGGGTTTGGATACAGGGCCAGTCTGGACCTGCTGCGGTGGGCTAAAGAGATTCGGGACGACCAGGTGACCAAGTCGAACCTCATAGTCGGGATGGGGGAGCGGGAGGAGGAGATCTACGAATCGATGCGCGATCTCCACGAGGTGGGCTGCGACGTCTTGACCATCGGCCAGTACCTGCAGCCGAGCGTCGCCTGGCATCTTCCCGTAGATCGCTGGGTGCACCCCGACGAGTTCGCGCGCTACAAGCTCTATGGCGAGGCAGAGCTCGGTTTTGCCTGGGTGGAGTCCGGCCCACTGGTCCGCTCCAGCTATCACGCCGGGAAGCAGTACCGCAGCGCGGCCGAGCGACTGAGATCCGCCTGACCGGCCGCAGCCTTCCGGCTCGGTGGATGGGGACCCACTAGCCTTTTCGTCCTATGGGTCGGGCAAAGCCATCCCCCCGCGACTCTTGGCGGCTGATTCTGGTTGCCGTAACGGTCGCCGCTCCCGCTTGCGGGGACGGCGGGGGAAACTCGGTGGCCGGGCCCCGCGAGTGTTTGACCGCTCCGGCTCCCGAGGAAGATCTCTCTGTGTTGCCGAAGGACCTGCCGCTCGACCAATACGGCACCGTAATTCAGGCCTCGAAGAGACAGGGCTTCGTTGGTGCTCACGCGATAACCGAAACGACGATCGTCGAGCTCTATCCGAAACTGTCGAGGCTGATCTCCGAAGAGGGTTTCCAGGTCATCAGCGCGGAGAACGAGGGGTTCGAGGCCGAGATTTTCTTTACCAAGGGAAAGAACACCGGGAGCTTCTTGTTACGCGAGGGTCCCTGCAAGGGCCAGGTCACGATCAAATTGCTCTACGGTGCCACGCCCAAAGGCGCCGTATCGATTTCTCCCCCACCAACCGGAGGGAAGCAATGAGGTCGGAGCGACCCGCGCTGAGAGCCTCCGCCGTGTTCCTGGTGACCGTCCTGTTCCTGCTTCCTCTGGCTTTCATGATTCTGGGTTCTTTTCGGGACCCCACGATCGTCTCCGAGCGCGGCTTCGAGATGTTCACGGAGTCGCTGAGGACCTCGAACTACCGCGACGTCTTCGGGTTTGTCCCTTTGTGGACCTTCATGGGCAACAGTCTCTTTGTGGTCGCGCTGGCCGTCCCGATCACCGTAGTCGTGGCGTCATGGGCGGGCTTTGCAATAGCTCGGGCCCCACTGAAGACGCAGCGGCGTCTGATAGCGGTTTCTCTGCTGGCCCTGATGGTCCCGGTCACGCTGCTTTGGATTCCTCGATTCGCGCTGTTCAAATGGCTCGGAATGCTCGACGAACCGTGGCCGCTGATTGCTCCCTCCCTGATGGCCACGACCCCCTTTTACGTTCTGCTCTTCGCACTCGTTTACTCGCGGCTCCCTAAATCCCTGTATGAGGCCGCGGAGATCGACGGACTTTCTCCGCTTACGGTCTGGCGAAAGGTCGCCTTTCCCCTCGGCAGGCCGGCGGCCTTCGCCGTGGCCGTACTTGCCTTCGTCTGGCACTGGTCGAACTTCTTCGATCCGCTCATCTACCTGTCGACTCCGGAGAGGTTTACCCTCCCGCTGGGGTTGAAGGGTCTGGCCGCGCTGGAACCGCGTCTTTATCCGATTCTTCTGGCCGCCGCCGTCATCGCCACGGCCCCCGCCGTGATCGCGTTCCTCGGTGCGCAACGAGCTTTCTTCTCCCGCACGCTGGACGTGTGATGAGGAGAAGCGCGGTTGTCACGATCGCCTTGTTGCTCCTCGCCGGATGCTCCGGCGGCGGCTCGGCGGAAGGCGCAACCGTCGAGTTCCAGGTCGCCGGAGACCCCGAGGAGATCGTGGTCTACGAGTCGCTGGTCGAGGAGTTCGAGAAGAGGAACCCAGCGATCACGGTGAAGCTGATCCCCGTGGCCGACAAGGACGATCACCTCGCGAAGCTGGTCACCTCCTTCACGCGCGGGACTCCTCCCGACGTCTTCCTGGTCAACTTTCGCGAGTACTCGCAGTTCGTCGTGCGTGGCGCACTGGAACCTTTCGGGCCGCATCTCGATGAGGCAGGAATCGACCTGTCGGACTATTACGAGCAGCCCGTTGAGGCATTCACGTTCGACGGCGAACTCCAGTGCATGCCTCAGAACATCTCGTCGCTCGTCGTCTACTACAACGAGACTCTTTTCAAGGACGCAGGACTTGAGTTCCCGCCCGATCGCTGGTCCTGGGCGGAGTTCCGCGCCACCGCGATCGCCCTGACCAAAGGCGACGTTCGAGGCGTCGGCATCGAACCCAGCATCATCCGGCTGGCCCCCTTCGTGTGGTCTAACGGGGGCGAGCTGGTCGACGATCTCGATACCCCCACCCGATTCAGCCTCGACGAACCCGCCGCCAGGGAGGCACTCGAATTCTTCGTTCGTCTGGTCCGCGAGGACGAGGTCGTCCCGACGGAGCAGGAGGTGACCGCGGCGGAGGATCTCGAAAGCATGTTTGCCGCCGGCAAGCTCAGCATGCTGTTGTCGTCTCGGAGAGACACGCCGGAGTTTCGGGAGATCCCCCAACTGCGCTGGGATGTCGCTCCTCTGCCGCAGGCCGAGCGGCCCGCCGGAATCCTTCACTCCGACGCCTACTGCGTCTCGAAAGGAACGGATGACCTCGAAGCGGCCGTCGATTTTGTGGCCTTCGCGACGGGCGAGCCCGGTCAGACGATCACCGCGCTGGGGGGACGGACGGTTCCATCTCTGAAGTCGGTCGCGACCTCGGGTGCCTTCCTCAACCCCATCGACCCGCCTTCCCGATCCCGTGTCTTTCTCGACGGCATTCCTTACATACGGCGCACACCCGTGATCCCGACGTGGCCGGAGATAGAAGACACTGCAGAAGAGGTTTTGACCAAATCGTTCTACGAACCGGGCTACACGGTGGACGACGCCATTTCCGAGCTCGAGTCGACGACGGCGTCGCTGTTCGAGGAGGGGGCGCAATGAGCGCGTCGATCCAGCGGCTCGTCAAGAGATTCCCGACTTTGAGGGGCCGGCCCGATGTGACCGCTCTCGACGGAATAGAGCTAGAGGCCCGAAGTGGAGAACTGCTCGTCGTCGTTGGGCCGTCCGGGTCGGGCAAGACGACTCTCCTGCGATGCATAGCCGGACTCGAGGTACCGGATTCGGGGCGCGTCGAGGTGGGGGGGCGCGACGTGACCAAATCCAGGCCCGGCGATCGTGACGTCGCGATGGTGTTTCAGGACTTTGCTCTCTATCCGCACCTGAGTGCTCGCGACAACGTCGCGTTTGGGCTCAGAGCCCGAGGAATGGACGCGATCGAAGTCGGGGGCCGGATAGAGGAAGTGGCCCGGCTGCTGGGATTGAACGGAATCCTGGACCGGAAGCCGGGGCAGTTGTCCGGCGGGGAGCGACAACGGGTCGCGCTGGCGCGGGCCGTCTCACGCCGCCCGGCTTTGTTCCTGCTGGATGAGCCCCTGTCGAACCTCGACGCGGAGCTCCGAGCTCGAGCCCGGGCCGAGGTGAGGAAATTGCAGCGCTCTCTCGGCACAACCTGCATCTACGTCACACACGATCAGATCGAGGCAATGACGGTGGGGGACCGCGTCGCGGTACTGAGGGCCGGACGCGTTGAGCAGGTGGCCACTCCAACGGATTTGTACGACCATCCGGCGACGGCGTTCGTTGCTCGGTTCATGGGAACGCCCCCCATGAACCTCCTCCCCGGTGCCCTTTTTCCAGAGATAGGTGCTCCGGTGGTCGGAGTCCGCCCGGAGAACCTCCACCTGATCCCCGCGGATGACTCTCGCCTGCTGGTCCGCATCGAAGCGGTCGAGGTTCTCGGCGACGTCGTGATTGCGCACGGCGATCTCAAGGGCCATCAGGTCCTGGTCAAGTTGTCGAGGGATTCCGCGCCCCGTGTCGGTCAGACGCTCGGTCTCGCCGCGGAGGCCGGGGTCTTGCAAGCATTCGACGGCCCAGAGGGAAAGGCGGTCCCGTGAGGGGAGCGAGACTGGCGTGGCCCTACCTCGTGGGGCTCACGGCCCTTGTCTTCGTGCCGTTGATCGGCTCGGTGATGCTGGCCTTCACCGACTACTCGGGAATAGGGCCCGTGCGGTTCAACGGCCTCGACAACCTCACTCGTCTCGTCGAGGACGACCTGTTCTGGCGCTCGCTCGGCAATTCGCTCTTCTACATCATCGTGTCCGTACCAATCCGATTGTCGTGCGCCGTCGGCTTCGCTCTTCTGATGCATCGCCGGGCGACTCTTGCCACGCCCGGAAGGGTCGGGGCCTACCTACCGTCCGTCATTCCGGATGTCGCTTACGCCCTTCTGTGGCTCTGGCTGCTGAACCCGTTGTACGGACCGATCGCGGCGCTCGTCGGCGGGGCCGGCCTACCGGATCCCCTCACCGATCCATGGACGGCGCGAGTCGCGATCGCCGTAATGGCGGCGTTTCAGATTGGTGAGGCCTTCATCGTGGCTTTGGCGGCCCGCCGCACGATCCCGGAGCGACTCTACGAGGCTGCAGCCGTGGACGGCGCCTCGCCGTGGTTCGTGCTGAGGAAGATCACATTGCCGGTCATGGCTCCGATCATCGGGTTGCTTGCCTTACGGGACGTGATCCTGTCCTTTCAAATAAATTTCGTTCCGGCCCTTCTCGTGACCGAGGGAGGCCCGAGACTCGCCACTCTTTACCTGCCTCTCTACGCGTACAGAACGGCCTTTCGGTACTTCAGATTGGGATATGCATCTGCTATGACCCTGACTCTGTTTGTGCTCACGGCACTCGTTGTGTACGTCCAGTACCGGTTGATTCGGAGGTGGCGCGCGGCTTGAGCCGGAGCCGTTCGATACGTCGGCGTGATCTAAGAACGCTCGGGCTGTTGGCCGACGTGCTTCTTCCCCAGGGCCACGGGTTGCCGGGGGCGTCCGCCGTCGAGGTGAGCGAGCGCGTCGCGGAGAACATCTCGACCTGGGAGCCTGTGGCTCGCGCCGGCGCTCTCTGGCTCGTTCGGATCTGGGAGCTTTCGCCTCTGCTGTCGCCTCACTTGCGACCCTTCTCCCGCCTTTCGCCCTCGGCGAGAGAGAGTTGGGTGTCCGCGTCGATTCATTCGAGGATTCCCGCTCGCCGGCTCGTGTTGATGGCCCTGAAACAGCTCGTCTTTTTGTCGTGGGCTTCCTGCGCGGAGGTCGAGGATGCTCTCGGCTACGACTACCGCTGCGCCCGCGACGACGAACCCCACGGAGCCGGGAGAAAGGTGATCGAGCCGCGCGCCTTGTGGAGGGCTCCGGCCGAGCCCGGCGATTATTTGAGGCCCGGTCCGGCAACCCGAAGCGGCGCCGTGCCGAGGGAGCGCTCCGAGAAGAGAGATTTTCGCCCTGTGACATCGGCCGACATCGGGCTGGAGACGATCTGTTGGCCCGCGATCGACGACGGCTACGTCGATACAGCGGACGTTGTGGTCGTCGGTTCGGGGGCCGGAGGTGCGGTCGCCGCAACCACACTTGCAGAAGCCGGTATCGAAGTCGTGGTTGTGGAGGAGGGGGGCCAGGTCAGCGCGGAGCACGATTTCTCAGGGCCGATGTTCTCTCGGTTCCAGCGCTTCTGTCGGGAAAACGGGACGTCTTTGATCTGGGCCCGGCCCCCCATCCCGGTGCCATTGGGAAAGGTGGTGGGGGGGACGACGGTGATTAATTCGGGGACTTGTTTCCGAGCTCCGGACAGAGTGTTGAACCGATGGGTGACCGAACACGGCCTCGACTCGGTGAGCCCGGACAACCTTGCGGCTCATTACGCATCGATAGAGGAATTTCTCAACGTCCGTCCCGTGCCGTGGGATCTTCTCGGTCCGAACGGATACGCCGCGCACAAGGGCGCCGTGGCTCTCGGGTACACGGGGGGTCCCCTTCTCAGAAACATCGCCGATTGCCACGGATGTGGCCAGTGCGCGTTCGGTTGTCCGACCAATGCAAAGCAGGCGATGCACATTTCATATCTTCCGAGGGCCTATCGATCGGGGGCCCGCATCTATTCACGCGCCCGGGTCGATCGAATCGAGATCGACGATGGAACGGCAAAGGGAGTGGTCGTATCTCTTCTGGACGACGGCGGGCGAACCCGTGGCCGGATGACGATCCATGCTCGTCACGTGGTCGTCAGCGCCGGATCGATTCACACCCCCGCGCTGTTGAATTCAAGCGGCGTACCCGATACCTCACGGCAGACGGGCCGGAACCTTCGAATACATCCGGCAACGGGGGTCTCCGGCCTGTTCGATCAAGGCTGGGTCTCCTGGAAGGGGACCCTCCAGAGCTACTACATCGATCAGTTCTTTGATTCTCATGAGGTCATGTTTGAGGCGACGACTGCGGTTCCGAGTATCGGAGCCGGGTCGGTTCCGGGTATCGGAGCCGACGCAATGCGCGAGGTCGCCGACATGTCGCGCCTCGCCACGCTCGGCTTTTACGTGTCCGATACCTCGAAGGGTCGTGTGAGGACGCTGGGGGGGAATCGACCGATCGCGACGTACCGCCTCAACCAGCTCGACCTGCGGCGCCTGGCCAAGGGAATAGCGGTCGCTTCGGAAGTTCTTCTGGCCGCGGGAGCGAGGCGCGTTCATACCGGGCTCCCGAAACTGAATGAGATCGATTCCCGCTCGGATCTCGAGGAACTGGAGGGGGCCGTGAGGCGGGACGGCCTCAGACTTACGGCCTTCCATCCCATGGGGACCGCCAGGATGGGATCGGATCCGCAGCGATCGGTCGTCCGATCAGACGGACGCCATCACTTCGCCGCTAATCTCTGGGTTGCGGACGCGAGCGTTTTTCCGTCCTGCGTCGGGGTCAATCCGCAGATGACGATCATGGCGCTCGCGAGATCAACGGCCCAGCAGCTGATGAAGAGTCTTTGAAGGGAGTCGAGGTGGACATCGCAAACGGCGTCGCCATCGTGACGGGAGCGTCGAGGGGTCTCGGAACCTACATCGCGGCGGCCTTGGCAAAGAAGGGGGCCAAACTGGCGCTTGCCGCGAGGACCGAGGAGGACCTGAAACAGACCGCCAAGGAACTCGAGAGGTACGGGACGGAGACGATCACCGTCACGACCGACGTCACGAAACGGTCGGACCTGCAGCGGCTTGTCCGCCGAACCATCGACGAACTCGGGCCCCCAGATGTGCTCGTCAACAACGCGGGCATCGAGTACTACGCCCACTTCCATCGGATGGAGCTCGACGGAATCGAGGCCATTATCAAGGCGAATGTGATCTCGCTTGAATGGCTGACCAGGTTGGTCATCCCGTCGATGATCGAACGTCGCCGCGGCCACGTCGTGAACATGGCCTCTATGGCGGGCAAGACCGCCATGCCATACAACACCGTGTACTCGTCGTCGAAGCATGCCGTCGTCGGCTTCACATGGTCTCTCAGGGAAGAGTTGCGCCCCTATGGGGTCGGCGTCTCGGCGGTGTGTCCAACCTTCGTATCTGAGGCGGGCATGTACACCGAATGGAGTTCGGAGGACCCACCCTCGATCGTCTCGCTCGTGTCTCCCGACGACGTGGCCGCGGCGACGATAAGGGCGATCGAGAAGAATCGGGCGGAGATCCTCGTGACCAAGGGGTTGAGCAGGGTCGTGGACGTCGTGCACGCGATTTCTCCCGAACTGACGACGGCCACGGCGAGAAGGAGTGGCGTTTACGGCTACCTGTCCAAGGCGGCGACCGATTACGAGAAGAGGAAGCAGCACAAGGGCACAAACTGAGAGAATTGCACGGGGGCCTCGGGAAATCGACGGCCACGCGGGCGTGAAAGCCCGACCTCGCCGGGTATCATCGTTCGTAGGACGAACCTAGATTCGACCAGGAGGATCAATGACGTACGTCATCGCCGAGCCCTGCATAGGCGTCAAGGACCGGGCGTGCGTCGACGAGTGCCCGGTTGACTGCATCTACGAGGGCGAAGAGCAGCTCTTCATCCATCCGGAAGAGTGCGTGGATTGTGACGCCTGCTTGCCCGCCTGCCCCGTGGACGCCATCTTCCCCGCGGACTCCGTGCCGCCCGAGTGGACCGAGTACACGGCAGGAAATGCGCAGTGGTTCGAGGATCACCCCGATGCTTCCGGCGGAGCCATGGAGAGCCCCTTTGCTCCCGCGGAGGAACGCGGAGGCGAGTAAGCCTCCTCCTGCACGTCCGATTCAGTTCTTCGCGCGCCCGCGACGGGCGCGCTCATTGGCGGAGCTTTGAGCTCCAACCGGTTCGATCGCCCCGTTTCCGAACAGGATTGGAAACAGAGCCTGGGTCGAAAGGTTTCGATTCGCTTCCGGCTTCATGACGAACGAGAGCATCCCTTCTCCGAGGCAATAGGAATGGTGCAATCCGTCCGAGGGGAAGGTGAATCGGTCGAGATCGAAATCGTCAACCGCACCGGCAAGGTCACCTCCGTCCCGCTGGCGGACATCGAGGCCGCCAAGCTCTTCCCGACGGCCTGACGCCTCGAGCCGCCGCCGGAGCCCGAAGTCACCCGACGGTTCCGCGCGTCGGGCACATAGGTGTGATGGAAAACGCGGGGGTGCAATGGTGCTCGTGGTGCAACTGCACCACTGCACCGGCTGCACCACTGCATCCCGTCTCCGCCGAGGTCCGACAGAGGTCGGCGATCACTCCGGCGCCAGAACCAATCGGCTTGGTCCGAAGTCCCATGGATAGAAGCGCGAAGACAAGCGATGGATCGAGGCCGCTCGTGCAAGACACGGGTGGCTCAACCTGAAGGGGGACGGCGATGCTCGTGCGGGGCAGCAACAACGTGCGCACAATCGTGGTTGGGTCGCTGGTCGCGGTTTTGGTGATGTTCCCGTTTGGTACTGCGGCGGATGCCGGGGGCGGGGGATGTTCGGACCCGGTTGCGTCGAAGGCGACGACGTCGCCACAGATCGAGGGGTGGTGCTTCACCCCCGCCGTTACGAGGGTGGCGCCGGGGGCAGAAATCACGTGGACTAATCGAGATCCGGATCGACACAACGTCCAGGGGGCCAACTACTTGTGGGTCTCGAAGCCTCTGGACCGAGGTGAGTCGGTGACGGTGAGATTCAACCGCGAGGGGACGTTCCCTTATCTTTGCCAGTACCACATGGGCATGATCGGGGCGGTCGTCGTCGGCGATGGAATCGGGCAACCGATTGGTCACAACCGGGGTGCGATCGTCGTGACCGAGGAAAAACTGTTTCCTCCGAAGCCAGAGGGGCCACTTCGAGAGAAGGCCTCCGAGGCAAAGCGAGACGCGGAGGCACAACCGAGCCCCAGTCTCGCCCCGGCCGCGGCGCGCGACGACGGACCGAGTCCCTTTCCGACCGCCTGGACGGTGGTGGCGCTCGGTTTCCTGGCGACGCTCGTGGGTCTGATGTTCCTGGGGTCCCGCCGCGTCGACTAGAAAAAGCGTCCGCGCGCCGGGCAGAGATCTTCGGCCGGGACTATTTGTCGCCCGACGACCATCTGCCGGATCAAATGCGTCGGGAGTGTCCTGCGGGAACTGCGTTGTGCGGCGCACCTTCGTGAGTGGGGATTTTGAGGCTCCCTCTCATGTCGAAGTTGGGCTCTGACCTGCTCTTTTGCGTCTGAGCGCCGACCCTCGGCTGCTATAGTGGCCGCGGACGCAACTGATTAACCGCAAGGCGCACGCTGCGCTCGAGGGAGTTGATTTTGACCGCTCAGGCCGCCCCGGCCAAGACGGAGTCCGACCGACAAGAACTTGATCGAGTTGTAATCAGATTCGCCGGTGATTCCGGAGACGGAATGCAATTGACCGGTGATCGCTTCACAAGTGCGACGGCCTTTTTCGGCAACGACCTCGCCACCCTGCCGGACTTTCCCGCCGAGATCCGGGCCCCCGCCGGAACAATCCCGGGGGTCTCTGCTTTTCAGATCCATTTCTCCGACCACGACATCCTGACACCGGGCGATCGTCCCGGCGTCCTTGTCGCCATGAACCCCGCCGCGCTCAAGGCCAATCTCGTCGATCTTGTCTCCGGTGGTCTGCTCATCGTCAACAAGGACGCGTTCGAAAAACGCAATCTTGAAAAGGCGGGATACGACACGAACCCCTTGGAGGATGGCTCCCTCGACAGGTACCGCGTTTACGAGATCCCCATGACGACCGTGACCCAGGAGGCCGTGAAGGACATGGGCCTCAACAAGAAAGAGGCGGGCCGGTCGAAGAACATGTTTGCTCTCGGGGTCATCTCGTGGATGTATGGACGGCCACTGGAATCGACCATCGTGTGGCTCGAGCAGAAGTTCGCCAAGAAGCCTCAGATAGCGCGAGCCAATGTCGCGGCGCTCAAGGCGGGTCATGCATTTGGAGAGACGGCCGAGCTGGCGGTCTTCGAGGTAAAGCCCGCCACGCTCGCACCCGGAACCTACCGGCGCATAACCGGGAACCAGGGGCTCGCTTACGGACTCGTAGCCGCGAGCGCGCTGGCGAAGCTGCCGATGTTTCTCGGTTCGTATCCGATCACGCCGGCCTCCGACATCCTCCACGAACTCTCCCGTTACAAGAACTTCGGTGTGCGAACGGTTCAGGCGGAGGACGAGATAAGCGCGGTAGGTATGGCGCTCGGCGCCTCCTTTTCCGGCCACCTCGGCGTGACGACGACCTCGGGGCCGGGTCTCGACCTCAAGTCGGAGATGATCGGACTGGCCATTTCCCTGGAGCTTCCGTTAATCGTCGTCGACATCCAGCGCGGCGGACCGTCCACCGGGCTTCCCACCAAGACAGAGCAGTCGGACTTGCTGCACGCGATGTTCGGGCGACACGGGGAGGCCCCGTTGCCGATCGTCGCCCCCTACTCGCCCGCCTCCTGCTTCTGGGCCGCGATCGAGGCCACTCGGCTGGCGCTCAAATACATGACGCCGGTGATCATTCTGTCCGACGGGTACCTCGCCAACGGAGCGGAACCCTGGCGCATTCCCTCGGTCGACAAGCTTCCCGATCTGTCCGTACGGTTCGCCTCCTCTACGAACGTCGGCGACGATTTCTGGCCTTACCTGCGCGACGAGCAAACGCTCGCTCGGCCGTGGGCCATCCCGGGTACCCCGGGCCTGGAGCATCGGATCGGCGGCCTTGAAAAGGCGGACGGGACGGGCAACATCTCATACGAACCCGAGAACCACCACCTGATGACTCAACTCAGGGCCGCGAAGATCAAGGCGATCGAGGAGGACATCGATCCGGTCGAGTGGGACGGAGACGACGACGCGAGCATCCTGATCCTGGGGTGGGGCTCGAGCTACGGCGCGATCGGAGCGGCCTTCAGAAGGCTGAGGGCCCGAGGAAAGAAAATCGCGCGCGCCCACCTGAAGCACATGAATCCGTTCCCGAGAAACCTACGAGAGGTACTCGAGCGGTTCGACCGAGTCGTCATACCCGAGATGAACATGGGGCAATTGGCCAGGCTCGTGAGGAGCGACTTTCTACTCGACACGATTTCCATAAATCAGGTTAAGGGGATTCCGTTCAAGGCCGGAGATCTCGAAGAGGTGATTCTGGGGTTGATGGAATGAGCAACGGTTCGAATGGTGGGCCCTTCGATCCCGGCGAGGAGCGAGGGATAACCGAAGCCACCGGGGGCGTGGCGACGCTTACCCGGAAGGATTTCACCTCCGATCAAGAGGTCAGATGGTGCCCCGGGTGTGGGGATTACGCGGTTCTGGCCGCGGTGCAGAGCGTGATGCCTCAACTGGGCATTCCCCGGGAGAAGATTGTTTTCATCTCCGGTATCGGTTGCTCGAGCCGCTTCCCCTACTACATGAATAGCTACGGGGTGCACGGTATTCACGGCCGGGCGCCGGCGATCGCCACCGGTGTGGCGACGGCGCGCCCCGACCTCCATGTCTGGGTGGTGACGGGCGACGGCGACGGCCTGTCCATCGGTGGCAATCACCTCATCCACGCTCTTCGGCGAAACGTCAACATAAAGATCCTTCTCTTCAACAACCAGATCTACGGTCTGACAAAAGGGCAGTATTCGCCGACGTCCGAAAGGGGAAAGGTCACCAAATCCACACCCTTCGGCTCGTTGGAGCAACCCTTCAATCCCATCTCGGTAGCGCTGGGGTGCGAGGCCACTTTCGTGGCGCGGACGATGGATGTCGAGCGCAAGCACCTACCCGAGATCTTGAAGAGAGCGGCCGCTCACCGTGGCTCTGTGTTCGTCGAGATCTACCAGAACTGCAACATCTTCAACGACGGAGCCTTCGCCGCATTGACCTCGAAGGACGGCGGGACCAAGAACCGGATCTACCTGCGTCATGGTGAACCCGTTCGCTTCGGACCGGAAAACGAGAAGGGCATCCGGATGCGATCGGACGGCGCGCTCGAGATCGTCGACGTCGCCGAGGTGGGCGTGGACAACCTTCTCGTTCACGACGAGAACCGGGACGACCCGAGCCTTGCATTCGCGATGTCAAGAATCTCGGAGGGGCCGACGATGCCGACGCCTCTCGGAATCTTCAGGGCGGTGGAACGCCCCGTGTACGGGGAGGCCATGGAGAAGCAGTTGCGCGCCGCGGCCGAGCAGCAGGGCCCCGGCGATCTGCATCAACTCCTGCACGCCGGCGATACCTGGTCCGTCGAATAGATGACCACCAAACGCCGCTTCCGCAAAAGAGTCGACGAGCGGGCGAAGGAAATCCTCAACGCCCGGGAGGAGGCCGGGAAGGTTGCCGAGGGCGACGAGGAAAAAGCACACAAGGCGGCCGAGACGATGCTCGAAGAATCCGAGGAGCGCACCTTCGACCCCGCGACCGCGGACCCCGACAAGGACACGGTGATACGTAGGTCGTCCGACGAGACGACCACCAAGACCTAGCCCACATCGAACCCGGCGAATTGCCCTCGCGATTTGATCCCCGATGCCCGAACTACCTGAGATGCAGGCACTGGCGGAACGGCTCGATGCCCTCTTCCGAGGAGCGGTCTACAGGGAGGCCCAACCGCTCCAGTTCGCCGGACTCAAGACCTTCGACCCCTCGCCCCAGTCGCTTGCCGGTCGAACGGTGGATGCCGTCGGCCGCCGGGGGAAATTCCTGGTGTTCGATCTCTCCGGTCCTCGGGTGCTGGTGCATCTCTCTCAGGGGGGCCGCGTCGATGTCGAAGACCCGCCCAAGAGGACGCGCCCGAAGCCTGCCGTCGTGAGGTTCTTTTTCGAGGGACGGCCCTCTCTTCTGATCAAGGAATTCGGGACCGAGAGAAAGGCGGGATGGTGGGTGCTGGCGAAGAATGACGAGGGTCCACTCGCGGGCCTCGGGCCGGAGCCGCTCTCAAAAGATTTCGAACGCTTCTTGCTGACCGCCGACGACGGGCGTCGTCTGCACACGATGCTGAGGGATCAAAAAACGGTGGCCGGGATCGGGCGCGGCTATGCCGACGACGCGCTTCATCGGGCGGAGACGTCGCCGTTTGCCTCGCTCAAGAGCCTCGACGAGGACTCGCGCCGTCGGCTACTGGAAGCGGTGCGGAAGGTGTTGACCGAGGCCCTCGAGGTCGAGCGCCGGCGAGTGGGCGGCCTTCCGACAAAGTTGGGCGAACGCTTCGCGGTGCACGGCCGTTTCGGACGGCCCTGCCCTCGCTGCCGGGCCGAGCTGAAGCGAGTGTCGTACGAGTCACACGAGATCACTTATTGCCCGGCCTGTCAGACGGGGGGCAAGATACTTGCCGACCGCCGCATGTCACGGTTGCTGCGCTAATCGTCCGATCGATCCGGGGACGCACAACTTTCGGTCGTGCATCGCGCACACCGAAACCTGAGGCCGAAAGAACGAAAACATCCGTTCTTTCGAGCGACCCATTGGGGGCGAACCTAGGTCGAATAGACGGACCTAGAGGATTTCGGTTTGCGCGTTACTTTCATCGTTCGTGGCCTGCGAGACCTTCTCTTCGATAAATCTCTTCTCTGATATATAGTCGAGCACCTTCACGCCCACGACAACAAGGATTCCGCCGAGAGCGACCTGCCACATGACCTGCAATACCTGTGTGAGGTCGGCAAGTAGTTGAACCGTGTCACCCCAGGCGGCCTCTGAGTTGTATGCGACCGAGAAACCGATTTGACAGACGACGTGCCCGACAGCTCCGAAAACGAATAGGAACAACAAGACTCTCATGACTGAGTGGGCGGGCCAGGTGAATCGGGCTGATCGTCGCCGAGCGTCGACTTCCAGGAACTCGGGTGGGGGAAGCGGATCCTCGTCTTTCCCCTCCCAAATATTCCATTCATCCTTTTCCTCGTCGTAGATCAGGATCGTGCCGTCCGGCTCGACCATCCACCAATCTGTGCCGTATGGAACTCGCTCGGTTAAACCTCGTTCTGCCCGCTTCATAGTTGGTGATGATAGGTGCAAGTTCGTTTTCGAGTCGGGACTCACGTTCGGCACCGCTGCTTCTCGTCGAGACCAAACCTGGACGGACGAACGGCGGCGGAGTGGGTACTCGGTTCCTCGCCGCGACTTGTTGCATGGCCCGGGGCCCCTCGGGGCGGCTCCGCGCTTTTTGGCCCGTCAGGGTGGAACGACTACGGCCCGGCGCGGCCGCTATGCCTCCGCAAGCCTGTGGTGCCTGCGGTGCCTGTGGTGCATGGGATGCACCTTTGCACCACGGTCACCGAGGTCACCACAGGTTCTGAGGGGGCATATATGTGTGAGAAAAGGTGCCATGCATGTGATGCAGCGGTGCGGCTGCACCACTGCATCAGCTGCACCACTGCACTCAATCTTGTGGCGGGACCCCAATACGCTTTCAGAAAGTCTGCGGTGACTGCGGTGCAGGTTGCACGCGGTGCAATTTGCACCGCCGTCACCACTGCGACCACAAGTTCCGGCATGAACTATCTGTCGTTCGAGGCGACGCGTCGGCGGATTGATAGCGGGTAGGCTGCCCGCATGCCCGAAGGTCATGGCGGTCGCGCCGTTTCGCTCGCGCTCAAGACTTTGGGTGTCGATCACCTCTTCACCCTGACGGGTGGCCACATCTTTCCGATCCTCGACGGATGCAAACAAGACGGAATCGAGATAATCGACACCCGCCATGAACAGAACGCTGCCTTTGCGGCCGAGGGCTGGGCCCGGCTGTCTCGATCGCTCGGTGTCTGCGCCCTCACCGCGGGGCCCGGCGTGACCAACGCCATCAGTCCCCTGGCCCAGGCCAAGTTCAACGGCGCGCCGGTGCTTGCGCTCGGGGGCCGCGCTCCGGCATTTCGGTGGGGGCAGGGTTCGCTGCAGGAGATAGATCACGTCCCGTTCGTGAATCCGATCGCCGCGGCGACCACCTCTACCGACACCGGTTCTGTGGCGAAGGATGTGCTCGACGCGGCCCATGCGTGCCTCACCCCTCCGCTCGGTCCCCGGTTCATCGATTTCCCGCTCGACGTCCTGTTCAACTCCGGGGAGTTCGACGTTCCTCAACTCAAGGCTCCGGAGCTTGAGGCTCCGGACCCCACCGAAATTCAGAACGTTGCCGACCTCTTATCGCAGGCACGGCGTCCCGTCATCGTCGCCGGGTCCGGCGTCTGGCTGGAGGGCGCGGTCGACGGCCTGCGAAGTCTGGTCGAAAGGGGAAGGTTTCCCGTTTTCATGAATGGTCAGGGACGCGGCTGCCTTCCGGCGGACCACTCGCTTGCCTTCTCGCGCAGTCGTTCCGCGGCCTTCAAGCAAGCCGATCTCGTGGTGGTAGCGGGAACGCCGCTTGATTTCCGTCTCGGGTTCGGGCAATTCGGTCCGGAGGCGAAGGTCGTGCACCTGAACTCAGGTGCAGTCGCTCGGCACGTCGATCTCGCAGCGGCAGTCCAGGCTGGTCTTGTGAAGACGTTTGACGCACTGGAAGCGGCATTGGATAAGTCACTCGAGACCGACGATTGGATCAACTCTCTGCGCGGCGTGGAACGAGAAAAAGCAGACGCGGCTCAGGACGAGCTTCGATCGGCCTCCAAGCCGATCCACCCCATGCGCATCTACGGTGAGCTCGTGCCTCTGCTGGACCGCAATGCGATCGTCATCGGGGACGGCGGGGACTTCGTTTCCTACGCGGGCCGTGAAGTGCCGTCCTTCGAACCTGGCTGCTGGCTGGATCCCGGCCCCTACGGCTGTCTTGGCGTGGGGTGCGGATATGCGATCGCCGCTCGCAGATCCCATCCCGACCGACAGGTGGTTGTCCTGTTCGGCGATGGAGCGATCGGGTTCTCGGGACTGGAGCTCGAGTCGCTCGTGAGACAGAAGTTGCCGGTGGTATGTGTGGTCGGCAACAACGGGATCTGGGGGCTCGAGAAGCACCCCATGAGGGCTCTTTACGGATACGACGTCGCTGCCGAGTTGCGACCGGGCATCCGGTACGACGAGGTGATGCGCGCTCTCGGCGGACAAGGTGAGCTCGTCGAGGATCCCGATGATGTCGGAGCCGCCCTGAAACGCGCCTTCGACTCGGGCGAACCCTATCTGGTGAACGTCCTCACCGATCCCGAAGTCGCCTACCCGCGATCCGCTAACCTCGCCTAGTCCGGTCCTCACGGAGTCTCAGCTTCTTCTTCGGAGCGGAGAAGCGCAGTCCTTTCCACTTCGAACTCGGTTGCGAAGCTGGAGAAGCTCACGTAGTCGACAAACTTTGGTTCGGCTCCCGTGAAATGAACAATCTCGGCTTCATAGGGCAGGTCGGCTTCAACCAGGAACGATCCGAGCCCCGTCGCGCCCGTAGAACCAACCGTCAATACGAATGTGCCGTTGATCTCGTCGAGGCTTCGCTCATGGGTGTGACCGGCAAGTACGAGCGGGACGTCACCGAAGGATTGCTCGGCGAGCCTGACATCATGAACTGCGAGAACGTCAGAACTACTTTCGAGCAGCGCGTCGGCAACCCTGGGGGCCTCCGCTTCCTTCACCAGGTTGGCCTCGTCGGTTGAGATCTGGTCGTCCGCAGTGAACGTGGGGTCCGACCACCCCAGTATGTCGATGCCGTTGACGTCGTAGCTCTCTTGGTCGAGCACGGCCACCTCCTCCAGCCGCCCGAGGGCGTCCACGTTTTCGTCGGAATCGTGGTTCCCCGGCACGAAGAGATACGGGACCGGCACCTGTTTAACCAAGCGTCGGATGTTCGCCTCTATGGGCTCACCGAATGAGGTCAGGTCCCCGGTATCGATTACTGCGTCGACCTCGAAGGCCGAGGCTAGGCGATTGACAACCTGAACCCCGAGCGGATTGGAATGAACATCGCTGACGTGAAGAAGTGACGTTCCGGGCTTTTCAAGTGCCGGCTGTGGTTGTCCCGACAGACGCAGAAGTTCCGACAGTCGATCCGCGACCGCCTCGTACCGGGACCCCAATGCCTCGAACGATTCGACGCCGCGATCGAATGCCTCGATGACCTCGGGGGCTCGAGCCAGGGCACCCGTGAAATGTGGTTCGTTGAATCTTTCCTCGCTGTACGTCGACGCGGTCAGCAGTAGAGCCAGACAGACCGTCGCCGCTCCCCCCGAGGCACCGTAGAGGAAGGTTACGGCGCGGCGCCCCGGCAGCAGGCCCGCTGCAATCGACCCGATAAGTGTGCCGCCCAGCACCAACTGGAGGGCCAGGCGTCGGGCCAGCGAGCGGAGGTCGGATTCGACCGCGTCTACCAGCCCGGACAGACTCACGTCCCGCGAGACGAGCGTCTGAACCCCGGAGGGGTCGATCTCTCTGATCGAAAGGTTCAATTGCACCGGAACGCGATGGGTTGGCGCCGATACTGTTCCGAGCGGCGGAGCCACGATCGTCGTCCGAGCCGGGCCGGGTCCCGCGGACGCGGTCACCCGAGCCGGGCCGAGGTCGTGGGCCACGGAGGGGATCAAAGGCATTGCCAGCAGGGACGCTGCGGCCCCAGTGAGCAGCGCCAGAAAAAATCGGGCCGGGCCGGACGGGCGTCCCATCGCCTCAATTTAGAAAAAGTCGCGGCGAATTTGCCCCAAGGGGTTCCCTTACCAGAAAGTTCCTGGTAAGAATTAGCAATCAGGCCGGTGCCGGGCCCGGGACGGGAGCCCCGATCCGGGCAACGGCCTAGGGGATGAGCCCCGTCGGCGGCGCTCGCCATGAGTTGCCCCCACGGCGAACGCTGCCGGCGGCAGGCTCGCACTTGGACGGCGACGATTCGAAGGGAGCGCGATGGCAAGGTTCTGTAAGCCCGGTACGGCTCTTCGAACGCGCCTTCGGACCCCCCGAGATCGCCGGATCGTCGGCGGAGTGATCAGGCTCGATCGCAGCGGTCGCTCCCTTTTCCAATGCATTCGCATTCAGGGGGGACTGCGCCGAATCTCGGCGCGCTAGTTCGGAGACGAATCGCCCAAACTAGTAGCCTGATCCGTTCATGAACGACCTTCTCGAGGCCGCGCTCGACGCGGCCTCCTCCGCGGGAGCCTCGTATGTCGACGCGCGCGTTGTCGAAGCCGATGTGGAGTCGATCGGGGCACGCGGGCCCGTCGCCGAGGGGCTCGATCGATCGCATTCAGTCGGCGTAGGCGTCCGAGTGCTCGTACAAGGATCCTGGGGGTACTCGGCCTCCGCCGTCCACAACAACTCGGAGGTAGAGGCCATTGCCCGAAGAGCCGTTGAGGTTGCTCAGTCCACGTCCTCTTTGAGCAAGACCCGCGTCCAATTGGTTCCCGAGCCGGCTCACAACGCGACCTGGTCGACTCCACTCGAGATCGATCCGTTCGCCGTCTCCGTCGAGGACAAGCTCTCCTTGTTGACCAAGGCTGCCGAGTTGATGCAGAACACCGAGGGAGTGCGAGTGGGCCGGGCAACCATGGACCTGTTGCGGCAAAGATCGCTGTTCGCGTCGAGCGAGGGATCTTTTATCGACCAGACGATCATTCACACCGGTGCCGGTATCGAAGCGACCGCAGTCGCAGACGCCGAGGTCCAAAGCCGGTCCTATCCGGGGTCCTTCCGAGGGCACTTTGGGTCTGGCGGATACGAACTAATCGAGACGATGAACCTCATCGAGCACTCTCCCAGGGTCGCGGAGGAGGCAGTCGCGCTCCTGTCTGCGCCCGAGTGCCCCGCCGGTAGGACGACGCTCGTCCTCGACGGTCATCAGGTCATGCTTCAGGTTCACGAATCGGTCGGCCATCCCACCGAGCTTGATCGGGTACTCGGACTCGAGGCGGCTTTTGCCGGGACCTCGTTCGTCTCCATCGAAGATCTCGGGCGTCTCGCCTATGGCTCGGAGCACGTGAACATAACGGCCGACGCCACCGTGGAGGGAGGCCTCGGGACTTACAGATTCGACGACGAGGGCGTGGAGGCCCAACGAGCGGACCTCGTAAAGGACGGAATCCTGGTCGGTTTTCAGACCTCCAGGGAGACGGCCGCTGCCGTGGGAGCAACGAGGAGCAACGGCACGATGAGGGCAGAGGGGTGGGAGAACTTCCCCCTAATTCGAATGACTAACGTGAACCTGGTCGCCGGCTCTGGAACTCTCGACGACCTTCTCGCCGACGTCGACGACGGTGTGTACATGGCCACAAATAAGTCCTGGTCCATCGACGACAAGCGCAAGAACTTTCAATTCGGCTGTGAGATCGCATGGGAGGTCAAGCAGGGCCGTTTGACCCGCATGTTGAAGGATCCTCGCTACACAGGCCTGACCACTGAGTTCTGGCGCTCCTGTGACGCGGTGGCCGGGCAGGAGGAGTGGCGCATGTGGGGGACCCCCAACTGCGGGAAGGGGCAGCCAGGCCAGACGATGAGAGTTGGTCACGGAACCTCGCCCGCTCGTTTCCGGAACGTTCACGTCGGTTATTCGCAGTGACGGAAGGGATCCCCCTGGACGAGGAGAATGCCTCAGCCGCCGCGCGGTCGGTTTTGGATCACGCCGGTGCCGACGACGTCGAAGTCGTGCTGCTCGGGTCGGAGACTGGGATTACTCGCTACGCGCGTTCCGAGATCATCCAGAACACCACCCGACGGGAGATTCGAGGCTTCGTTCGGGTCGTGGTCGGCGATCGCAGCGCGACGGCAACCACGAACCAGCTCTCCCGAGAGCATCTCTCTCGGGCCGCGGACAGTGCTCTGGAGGCGGCGAAAGCCGCTCCGGAAGATCCCGACTGGCATGGCCTCGCCCGTCCGGACGAGGTAGGTCGCGCCGACCCGATCCGTAAGTGGGACCAGGTCACCGCCGAGGCATCACCCGGGGACCGGGCCCGATCGATCGCCGAGATCGTCGCGGCGGCCGGGGAGAACGCGGCCGGGGTGTTCGAGACGAGCGCTCATTCGTACGGGGTTTTCACATCCACCGGGATCCACTGCTTCGACGCAAACACTAGATGCGTCGCAACTTGTCTCGTCGATACCGGCGAGTCCACCGGATGGGCCGAGGCGTCCTCGCACGCGGTGGGTCAAGTGGATCCGGCCGAGCCCGCACAAAGAGCGGCCAAAAAGGCAGCGATGGGTATGGGGGCGATCGACCTAACTCCCGACAACTACGACGTCCTGCTCGAGGCCCCCGCGGCCGCGGTCCTGATCGACTACCTCGCCTTTTCGGGGTTCGGCGCGAAGCAGGTTCTGGAGGGAGAGAGCTTCCTCGCCACTCGCAAGGGCCAGACCGTTGCTTCGTCTTCGGTCACGATCGCCGACGACGCCGGCCATCCCGCCTCGATCGGGATCGGCTTCGACTTCGAGGGGGTTCCCAGGAAGAGGGCCGTCGTAATCGACCACGGGGTCGCTCTGGACCCACTTACCGACATGCGCACGGCCGCGAAGCTCGGACTTCCCCTCACCGGCCACGGATCCGGGTCAAACGAGGTAGGTCCGTACGCGGCAAACGTCGTCCTCGAGGCCGGGGACACGCCCGCCGAGGATTTGAAGGCCGGCATCACCGACGGCCTCCTCGTGACCCGATTCCACTACGTAAATGTCCTCGATCGACCTTCGACGCTAATGACGGGCATGACCCGCGATGGAACCTTCAGGATCCGAAACGGCGAGATCGCCGAGCCGGTCCACAACCTCCGATTCACGCAGAGCGCCCTTGGGGCTCTCGCTTCGACCGTTGCCGTCGGCGACGATCTGAGACTGTTCGCCCCGGAGTGGACGGCGTTCGGATCGACCGCGGCTCCGAGCCTTCGAATCGCCGATTTCAGGTTCACCTCGGCCACCACCCACTGATGGCCGGAATCTAGCCGTGTCGAGGCACCAGGTGTGGCACGTCCTCGTTTTGGGGTCGACCCTGCTGGCCGGGGCTGCGGTGGTCCTTTATTTGCTCGCCCCGCTTCTGTTCGACGAGGTCCCCGGGAGCCTGAGGAGGGTAAGACCGGTGGTCTTCGGGCTGGTCGTGGCCGCCGGCGCGCTGCTGGCGCTGGAATGGCTCGGGGTTCACGGGGGTTGAGATAGTCACGGGGCGCGCCGTTCCGGCGGCGGGTACACATATAATGAACGGAGCCCCGACGGGCATGTCCAGAGGGGGACTGCTAAGGAGGAGCCAACCGGTGACGACTACGACCACCGAGACGGTCAAGATCACGCAAACGGCGGCAGCAAAGGTCAACGAGCTACTCGACCGCGAGCTGTCCTCGGCCCCCACCGAGCACGAGGGCAAGGAATACGTCCTGCGGATAGCCGTGCAGCCGGGCGGCTGCGCCGGACTCCGTTACGCCCTCTACTTCGACGATCGCAAGCTGGACGACGACTCTGTGACAAGCCTTCACGGCGTCGAGATCAGGGTCGACAAGATGAGCACGCCCTACCTCAGGGGGGCCGAGATCGACTACGTCGACGGCCTGGAGCAGTCGGGGTTTGCCATCAACAACCCGAACGCCAAGGGAAGTTGCGCCTGCGGCGACTCCGCCCACTTCTAGGAGCGGTCCACAACACGGTCGAATTCTTTCCCCCTTAACTGTCGCGACCAACTAAGACTGCCCGCTTCGGGCGGCCGGTCCTCGTTCGGCACCCGCGCTGCGCTGGTTCCGAAAGCATCTGCATGTGCCCGCTTCGGGCGGCATGAGCCCCGGTCTTCTCCAGGAGTTGCCTCAGAGGATCCGTCCACACTCGCTGCCGGCCTTCGGGCTCCTTCACACGGCCCCCAGGGAAGCCTGTTCTCGCTGTTGGCCCACACGGTCTCAATTAATAGCGAAGCGCGCTTCCGGGATATGATGAGCACGCTCATCTAGAGCGGGTGAGGGACCGGCCCGAAGACCCCGCCGCAACCACCGGCCTTTACGGCAGGCAGGTGCGAATCCCGGACGGATGAGCGGAGAATCTTCCGACCAGGAGCCTCCTTCGTCCGGGGAGGCTTTTTTGATACCCGGAGGCGAGATGGCGATCAGGACGACGGTGATCGGGTCCTACCCCAAACCCCCCGAAGAGGGCGGGCAATTCACGATGAGAAAGACGCTGCACGCTCTGGAGCGCGGCGAGGCCACCATCGACGATCTCGATCGAGCTCAGGCCGATCTGACGAGAGAGGTCATTGCCGAACAGGAGTCGGCCGGCATCGACGTCATCACGGACGGCCATGTGCGCTGGGACGACATCCTCACGCCTTTCGCAAGGAAGATGTCCGGGTTCGAAATCGGTGGGTTGCTGAGGTGGTTCGACAACAACGTCTACTTCCGACGCCCGGTTTGCAAAGGCGCTATTGAATGGGGAGGCCCGGCGACGGTGGACGCGTTCGCTTTTGCTGCATCCGTAGCCAGCGTTCCCGTCAAGGCGGTCGTGCCCGGCCCGGTGACGTTTGCCCGGCTATCGGTAGATGAGCACTATGGTGACCACGAGGAATTCACCCTCGCGATCGCGAAGGTGCTCGCCCAAGAGGCCTTCGAGCTCGAGGCCGCGGGCGCGGGCATCATCCAGGTCGATGAGCCGGCACTTCTCGACGCTCCAGAGGACCTCGAACTGGCCGACCGCTCGCTTCGGGTGCTGACGTCGGAGCTGAAGTCGGCGACAACGATCGTTGCCACGTACTTCGGAGATGCCAAGCGGTTGGGATCGCAACTGTTTCAACTGCCGGTGGACGGATTCGGCCTTGATTTCGTGGCGGGGCCGGAGAACCGCGAACTGATCGGAGACTTACCCCCGGATAAGACGCTGCAGGCCGGGATCGTGGACGCACGCAACACCCGCCTCGAGGATGAAGACCGTCTTGCATCGATCATCCGGGACCTTATCGACGCGGTAGGGAGCGACAGATTGTTTGTGGCTCCGTCGGCCGGGCTCGAGTTCCTGCCCCGTGAGAAGGCAAGAGCGAAGCTTCAGTGGCTTTCAGATGTCGCCAGAAAGGTAGGTGGGTGAGGGTGGGAGCAATAGATCTACCGGGACCGGGCCTGTGGACCACGTCGGTTGGAAGCCTCCCGAAGCCGTCCTACGTCACCCAGGCGAGGAGTCGCTTTGCCCGGCGCGAGATCGAACGGGCCGAGCTTCGCGAGCTTGAAGAGAAAGCGACGAGAGAGTGGATCGAGTTCCAGAATTCCATTGGTACCGATCTCGTCGTCGACGGAGAACAGTATCGAGGTGACATGGTCGCGTTCTTCGCAGAGGAACTTCCTGGCCTTGAAATCGGCGGCCTCGTGCGGTCCTACGGCAACCGCTATTACCGAAAGCCCATTGCCACAGGTCCCATCGGACGCGACCGGCCTGTAACCGTTGAATGGTGGAAGTTCGCGCAGTCGCTGACCGACAAACCGGTGAAGGGCATGCTCACCGGGCCGTACACAATCTGTGACTGGTCGTTCAACGAGTACTACTCGAACAGACGGGACTTGGTCTTGGATCTGGCGAAGGTGATCCGGGACGAGGCACTTGATCTGGAGAGAGCGGGAGCCCGCTACATCCAGATCGATGAGCCGGCCGCGTCTACCAGGCTCGATGAGCTGGAGCTGGTGATCGAGTCGATGCAGATTGTGACCGAGCCCCTGAGTGCCCACACGATCACGCACATCTGTTACGGCGACTTTCACAAGGCTTACCCGAAGATGCTCGACATCCCGGTGGATCAGATCGATCTCGAGTTCGCGAACTCCGATTATTCGCTGCTCGATGAATTCGACAACCATCCGTTTTCAAAGGCCATCGGGCTGGGCGTTTCGGATGTGCACTCCCACGAAATCGAGGATGTTGACGAGATCGTCGAGGGGATTCGGAGATCCCTCAAGTACATCCCGCCGGAAAGAATGTTCGTTGATCCCGACTGTGGACTAAAGACTCGAACCGAAGACGAGGCCAAGGAAAAATTGACGAACATCAAAAAGGCCGTGGACGTCGTAAGAGCCGAGCTCTGAGGGACGAGGTCACGCTGAGTTAGAGTCACCCGAGCGCGGGGGAGCCCATCGTGGGCTGAGAGGTCTCTCAGAGAGACGACCCCAAACCTGATCAGGTTAGGACCTGCGAAGGGAGCCGCATGATGAGCGAAACTCTGCAGCGCCTGTCGGTGCTTCCCGATAGAGGAATCGAGCCGATTCCTTTGTCCGAGCGGACTCTTTCGGGCTTCGATCTCGCCATTCTGTGGGGGGATCTTGCGATCGGGCTTCTCGTACTCGTGGCCGGTGGCCTCCTCGTTCCCGGCCTGGGGTTCATGGAGGCGCTTCTGGCCATCGTCCTGGGCTCGGTGGCCGGAGTGGCGCTGCTTGCCCTGGCCGGGGTGGCCGGAGCCGATCACGGTGTGCCCACAATGGTCCTGTTGCGGCCCACTCTGGGCCTGCGAGGATCCTGGGCCCCCAGCGTGTTGAACGGTCTTCAGCTCATCGGCTGGACGGCGGTCGAACTGTGGGCCATGTCGTTTGTCGCCGACATCGTGTCCGAGCGTATCTTCGGGTTCTCGGCCCGCTGGCTGTGGCTGATGGTCGCCGCCGTCGTTTGCACGAGCCTCGCTTTGTGGGGGCCCGTGGGAGTGACCCGAGTCTGGATGAAGAGGTTCGGCGCGTGGATCGTGGGTGGGGTCTCCGTCGTGGTCACGATCCTTGCCCTGAGGACCGAGGGCATCGGAGATCTTTTGACGGCGCCCGGGACGGGCGATTTGAATTTCGGCGTTGCCCTCGACCTGGTGATCGCGCTGCCGGTCTCTTGGGTCCCGCTGGTTGCGGATTACACCCGCTTCTCCAAAAGCCCGAGGGCCGCCTTCGGTGGAACGTTCTGGGGCTATCTGTTCGCAAACATATGGCTGTACGGCCTCGGTGCCCTCCTCGTGTTGTCAACGAACGGAACCCCCTCGCCCTCCGGAATGGCCGCGGGAATCCTGGCGCTCGCCGGCGGGTCTATTGCCGGGATCCTGTTCCTGGTTGGACTTCTGGCGGGGGAAACCGATGAGGCCTTTGCCGATATCTATTCAGGAGCCGTTTGCATCCAAAATATGTTTCCGAACGCATCCCAGAGGGTGCTCGCCGTTGGGATAACGGCCGTGTCCACGGTTCTTGCGGGTTGGCTCACGATGGAGCGATACGAGGCGTTCCTTTTCTTGATCGGTTCGATCTTCGTTCCTTTGTTCGGCGTTCTCGCGGCCGACTATTTCGTTCGCCGGCGTCGATCTATTGATGTCCACCACCTGTACGAACAGGGGGGAAGATACTGGTTCAAGGGAGGCTTCAGGATTGAATCCGTCCTGCCGTGGTTCGCCGGCTTCGCGATCTACCACTGGATACTCCCAACGGGACCTACGTGGTGGCTGGATGCCATAGGCAAGGTCGTCACACCTGTTTCCGATTCCGTTCCCTGGATCAGCGCATCGGTGGTGGCTTTCGCGGCATCCTTTGCGATCGCTTTGGCCTTCCCCGACAAGCTGGGGTCTCGGCATGCCTCGGTGACCGGTGACGTTTATCATCCTGACCACCAATCCGACGTAGGGGTGAGGTCATGAAGATCGAGGCGAAGTGCAACACGTGCGGAAGAACTTTCCTGCTCTCTCAGATAGGTGAGGAGTCAGACGCCCCCGGCCGTTGCCCTTTTTGCGGCGCACGCTTTGCAAGGCATTACTCGTCCGTGCTAGTTGAAACGGTCCAGGCAGCCGAAGTGGCCGCCGCCAACTTCGTTCATGTCCTGTCTCGCCTCCAATCGATCGAGACCGGGTTCGAGATCGACATCGACGGTTTGCTGAGTGATGTCTCCGAGCGGGTTCGGTCCCACGAAAAGGGTCGCGCAGCGGGCTGACCCGCCAGATCCCGTGAAGATCCTCGTTGTGAGCGACGACCCCAATCTGCGCGCTGGGGCCGAATTCGCGTTTTCAGACGACGAGGAAATCTCTCTCGCTACCGACTCACGCGATGCGTGGCCCAAGCTCGACGAGGCGACCGATGTGGTCGTGGTCGACATACAGACCGGCCGGGCCGGAGGATTCAACCTCACGCGCGACATTCGAGCTGCGAACAAGTTGCGCGATGTGCCGATTCTCATGCTTCTCGAGAGAGACCAGGACCGGTGGTTGGCCCGTCAGGCGGGAGCCGACGTCGCGCGAGTGAAACCACTGACGGCCTCGGATTTGGTCTCCGAGATCCGATCACTTACCGCATAAAGCGGGAATTCGCGTTCTGAAGATGCAGGTCACGCCCCTTGCGGCGCCTAAATTACACGGTTAGAATTACACGAACGTGATTCGGGACCAAGGGAGCGCTCGGGGGAATCGGCGCCACGAGGGAGGGCCGGGACATGCAACGCATCACAACGAGACTCCTTCAACCAGTCGATTGGCAAGCGAAGGCGCGCTGCGCGGAGGTTGATCCGGAGATCTTCTTCCCAGAGCGCGGCGGTTCATCGAAAGCAGCGCGCGCGGTTTGTTCCCAGTGCGAAGTGCGGTTGCAATGTCTGGAGTACGCGCTGAACAACAAGGAACAGTTCGGGATATGGGGTGGAACATCCGAACGCGAACGTCGTCGTTTGCGTAAGGAACGCGCTCTAAGACGACTGCGCGCAGTGTCTTAAGTAAAAAAATTCCGAAAATTACCGCCCAAAGCACGGCTATTCACAGAAAAAACTGAATTAATACTTGCACCTTTGGGCGTAATCGTGCCTAATTACACGTTGAATGCGCGTTTGTGCGCGTATTCATTTGGCTAGGAGATGGGATCGAAAGGCGATCTCATCGAGATGTAAAAGGGAGGTGCCGGGGTTGGCAGCGAAGAAGACAACCGGTCGCAAGCGTACTGGCGGCCGCAAGTCTACTGCGCGCAAGACCACGGGCCGCCGGACAACGGCCCGGAAAAGCACCGGTCGCAAGACAGCCGGTAGAAGAAAGTCGACGGCGCGCAGGAAGACGACGGGCCGCAAGAGAACGGCCCGCAAGTCAACCGGTCGCAGGAAGACGACCGGTCGCAAGAAGACCACCGGTCGCAGGAAGACGACCGGTCGTAGGAAGGCAACTGGTCGCAGGAAGACCACTGCGCGCAAGACAACGGGCCGCAGGAAGACGACCGGTCGCAAGAAGACCACGGGTCGCAAGAAGACCACGGGTCGGAGAAAGACGACTGGTCGCCGGAAGACTACGGGCCGCAAGAGCACGGCCCGCAAGTCGACCGGGCGCAAATCCACGGGTCGAAGGAAGACGACCGGTCGCAAGTCGACAGGACGCAGGAGAACAACGAGAAGAGCCAGTAGTTAGCGTCCCAACGCCGACTCGATAGAGCGGCCCGGCTTCAAAAGGAGCCGGGCCGCTTCCTTTTGTGAGTTTGGAAGCCATTTCTCTTGAACGAGACCCACTATTTCGGTAGCCGTAGGGCGAACGTTTAGTGCTCCCGCCTGCTCCGTGACCAACTCGAATGCATCGTCGATTCCGGTGACCTCGGGCTCGATGAGATTCATCGACACTTGCGAGACGGATTCCGTCATCCTCAGTCCGAGAGCGCGAACTCCGGGGGGCCCACCATCAGAAGTCCGAATCGACCGAGCGATTTCTTCTACCAGTTTCACGTCGCATTCGAACCAGACGTTGAACGCGATCAGAGGACCTCTTGCGCCGACGCAGACCACACCCCTGTGAGGATCGATCTCCGCGGGCCCGAAGTCCGGATATAGACCCAGCTCCATCCTTCGAGAAAGCCCGGGAAGACCTCCCCTTCTCAACGTGGGTAAGTCCCGGGTTGCGTTTCGGCCAGCCGCCATCCCATATAGGAAGACCGGGATTCCGGCTCGCTCGGCTATTTGCTTGCCGGCTTCGTACGCGGCGCCGACGGCGTCGGTCATGGATCCCTCGAATGGGACGAAGGGGCACACATCGAGGATGCCCAAGCGCGCGTGAATTCCTGAGTGCTCGGCTAGGTCCACGGATCCGCAGCGCTCCGCGAGCTCAGTCATCGCCGCGACCAGTAATTGAGGATCGTCGGCGCAAGTCGTAAGGACACTCCGGTTGTGAAGCGGGTCGCTGTGCACATCGAGAAGTCGAGCTCCGCCGCCGGTCACCGCCGCGACCATCTCGTCGACGAGGGATTGATCTCTTCCCTCGGAGACGTTGGGAATCGCCAAAAGCCTCATATCGGCACGGCGCGGGTCAATCGGAGGGTTCTCACGCTGAGTTAACGTAGAGCAACATGAGTGAATATGGTTTCTCGGTCGAGGTCTCGGAGGGATACGACGAGGCCGTTGTCCGCACCCGCTTGGCTCTCAGAGGCGAGGGCTTTTCGATCATCACCGAGGCGCACGTCGGCGGAATGCTCGCCGAGGAAGCCGGCGAGGAGCGCCAGTACCTGATCATGGGTGCCTATGACACGGCCGCCTCGAGTCGCGATGTGGATGCCAACCTACAGGTGGCCGTTCACCTCCCGTGCAACGTGGTGGTTCAGGAGAGCGGATCGTCGGCGTTCGTGGCGGCGCTCGATCCCCAGGATTCGGCCGATAAATCCGACCCCTCGCAGTGGGAATCCGCCGCGGAGGCGCGCGCCGCGTTGCACAGGGTTCTCGAGAAGGTGGCTTCCCCATGACCGATGGAGTTCAGCCGATCGTCCAGAGATTCCTGGCCAGGCTCGACGAGGTGGTGGAGCGCGGAGTAAGCGCGATCTGGGACAACGTCCCGGGTTACGGACGACTGGGCCAGGACTTCAGGGACGACGTCCGGCAAGCCATGAGGGCGAATGTCGAGATACTCGCGCAGGTTCTGGGAGACGGCCGCGAAATCACCGAGACGGAACTCGAGGAGATCCAGCGCGTCGGGGCCAGGCGAGCAGAGGCCGGCATCTCGCTCGACGACGTCCTTCACGCTTACAGGACGGTGGCTCGGGCTTGCTGGGATGTGCTGTCGGAGGAATGCCGGACCTACGAAAAGACAGATGCACTCGAGGCTGCAATCGAACTCGCCGAGGCGGTCTTGCGCTACACGGATCAAATATCTACGGCGGTGGCCGACGCTTACGTAAAAGCCCAGCGCGCAATAGTTAGGGAGCAGGAAGGGGCTCGTCGCGAGTTCCTTGCCGACCTTTTGTATGGAACCGAGGCCTCGCCTGAGGACATCCTGAGACGGGCTCACACTTTCGGCTACGACCTGTCCTTGAGCTACGCGGCGCTCGTTGGGATCGGACCCGAGTCTGATACTCGTAAAGAGGCGAACGTGGCCGCCGCGGCCTCTTCCGCTCTCGCCCTCGGCAGCGCAGAACCCATAGTTCTGCAGAAGGCCGAGCACACGATTGCTCTCATCCCGGCCGATCCGTCGATCGATCCGAGTTCGATGCCCGAGAAACTCGTGGCCGAGCTCGGGGGCGAGTGGCGATTCGGGATGGGTGGTCCCGAGCCGGGCTTGAAGGGCATAAGGCGGGCCTATCTGGAGGCGAGAGAGGCATTGGAGATCGGTGAGGCTCTGGGACTCGAGGGACCCGTGCATCGCTTCAACGACCTACTCCTCTACCACTTCTTGAGAGTCGAGCCGGCTCTGATGGAGCGGTTCATCGATCAGACTCTCGGCCCCCTCATCGAATACGACGACCGCCGGAAGGGCGAACTCATCAAAACTCTCGAGACGTACTTCTCGGCCGACGGGAGCGTCAAGATGGCCGGCGAGGCGTTGTTTGCGCACCCGCACACCGTCACTTACCGTCTCAAGCAAATAGAAACACTCACCGGATGGTCGCTCAGGAACTCAGAGGACAAATTGAACCTCCAACTTTCTCTGCGGGCCTACCGCTTGGCACAGGCTCGCAAGGATTCCGAGGACAGATACGCTGAGTAGGCGACTTCGCTGCTGTTAACCTGCCTGCCATGCCAAAACGCGTACTGATAATTGGTTGGGACGGGGTTGACTGGAAGATCTTGCGTCCCATGTTGGAGACGGGAGAACTGCCGAATCTCGCCGGTTTAATTGAGCGCGGCGTGCACGGTGACTGCCTTTCGACGGTACCGTCACATTCGTGGTGCGCCTGGCCGTCCTTCATGACAGGTCTCAATCCCGCCGGACACGGGGTGTTCGACATTCTCGAACACCAGCCCGGTGTATCGAGACGGCTGCCGGTGACTTACAGGTCTATCAAGGCCCGCACGGTCTTCGACGATTTGACCGACGCGGGCAAGACAACGATCGCCGCGAACATCCCCTTGACCTTCCCCGCACCGAAGATCCGCGGGAAGGTGATCGCGGGTGGGGTGCTTCCAGCAAGTCGCTCCTACACCTATCCCGTGGATCTGCAGGAGGAGCTGGACCGAACTGCCCCGTTTCCTGTCAACGGCATGAGTTGGACGACGTTCCGCAATCGGCCGGAGCCATTTCTCGAGGAGTGCGCGGCGATAACCGCCAAGCGCCAGAAGACGTTCGAGTACCTACTCGATACGACCGAATGGGATTTCGCGACGCTCGTCTATGTTTCGACCGATCGAATCCAGCATTGCCTGATGGAGTACATCCATCCGGAGCATCCGGACTACGAGGTGCAAAAAGAATCTCCAACGGGGAAGCAGGCGCGTGGGATTTACCAGCAACTTGACGAGGGACTCGCGCGTCTACTGGCCAGAACCACCGACGAAGATCTGGTCATCTTCATGTCGGACCATGGTCATCAGGCGTGCACGCGCGCCTGCACCATGGACCGGATCCTCCAGCACTTGGGCTTTCTGGAGTTCGGAAGGGGATCGTTCGCCTTCAACCTCGTCCGGTGGGGTCCAGGGCGTCGCGTCGCCCGCCGGATCTACGATCTTTTCAAGTTGCACGGAAAGATTTCGATCCCCGCATCCCCAATCGAATGGTCGCGCACCCGGGCTTACACGAGCGTGGTGTCGACCGGCGAAGGCGTGTCGGTCAACCTTAAGGGGAGGGAGCCAGGCGGGATTGTGGACGGCAAGGATTTCGAAAAGGTTCGCGACGAGGTGGCCCAGGCGCTTGGCGAATTCAGGGACCCGGACAACGGGAACGCGCCCATCCAAAAGATCTACAGAAAAGAAGAGGTCCTGTCGGGCGAGTTCCTCGACACGGCTCCCGACTTGCTTTTGGTGCCCGCGCCTTTCTATTCATTAACTCACGCCAAAGGGATGGTGGAGGAGGCGGATTGGCTGTCGGGCGACCACCGGCTCGAGGGCGTCGTCGTGGCCACCGGCCCTGAGGTTCGCCCAGGATCCCTTCAGGAGACTGCGGAATTGATCGATTTGGCGCCCACGTCGCTTGCGGCATTGGGGGTCCCGAGCGCGATCGAGCGCAACGGAAAGGTGCTCAAGTCTCTCGTCGGTGAGGGCGTGGAACTCGAGGTGGGGTCCGCGGGGGCCGAGGGCAAGGCGGGCGACGTGGATGAGACGGGACTAACCTCTGATGAAGAAGGCGAGATCGAGGATCACCTTAGGGGTCTTGGCTACGTCGAATAGTGATCGTCAGCGTGAGGTCGGCGCCCCCGTGGCGTCGGGCTAGGAGGTAGCGACTTGCGCGCTCGCAGATCCTGTCTGTCCGTACCCGGATCGAGCCCGAAGATGCTGTCCAAGGGGCCGGCCCTCCCGGCAGACGAGGTCTTCATGGACCTCGAGGACTCCGTCGCGCCTCTGGCAAAGGAAGAGGCCAGGGGGAATGTGATTGATGCGCTAAAGAACAACGACTGGACGGACAAGACCGTCGTCGTGCGGATCAATTCGATCGACACCCAGTGGGCCTCCGACGATCTCAAAACAATCGTCGAGGGGGCCGGTCAATATCTGGACTGCATCATGATCCCGAAGGTGCAGCACGCCCACGAAGTGATGTTCGTAGACCACATGCTGCGGATGATCGAGGTGACCATCGGCCTCGACAAGCGAATCGGGATCGAGGCTCAAATCGAGACGTCGGTCGGCCTCCAGAACGTCTACGACATAGCGCACAGTTCCGACCGACTCGAGACGCTGATCTTCGGCCCGGCCGACATGAGTGCGTCGTTGGGTCTACCGACCGTCACGGCCGGCCTACCGCTGCCCGGGTATCCAGGCGACCACTGGCACTGGGTGCTCGAGACGATCCTCGTGGCCGCACGCTCGGCGGGTCTACAGGCGATCGACGGTCCCTATTTGCTGATCAAAGACCTAGATGGATTCAGAGAGATGGCCATGCGCGCCCGCGCGCTGGGCTATGACGGCAAGTGGGCACTCCACCCCGGCCAGATCGACGTTCTTAACGAGGTCTTCACCCCGACCCAAGACGAATACGACAAGGCGGAGGCGATGCTCGACGCCTACAAGCATGCGACCGAGGTGGAGCGGCGAGGCGCGGTGATGTTCGGTAACGAGATGATAGATGAGGCCTCGAGGAAGATGGCACTTCAGTTCGCGGAACGCGGACGGGCCGCCGGGATGCAGCGAGAGAAATCGCTTGAGGACTTCCAAAAGGAATGGAGCGAACGGTAGATGCTTCAGCTCTCTGACACGCAGAAGGCGATAGTCGAAACAGTGCGCGACTTCGTTGAGAACGAGGTTATGCCCGTCGCGGACGAGTTGGAGCACAGGGACGAGTACCCGGAAAAGATCGTCGAGCAAATGAAAGAGCTGGGCCTATTCGGCCTCACCGTTCCGGAGGAGCATGGAGGGGTCGGGGAATCTCTCCTCACCTACGCGCTGACGGTCGTCGAGCTGGCGCGCGGTTGGATGAGTCTTTCGGGCATCCTCAATACCCACTTCATGGGCTGCTATCTGATCGACAAGTTCGGCTCCGAGGAGCAAAAGCAAAAGCACCTTCCGCGTATGGCAACCGGCGAGATTCGTGCCGCTCTCGCCATGTCTGAGCCCGAGGCCGGCTCCGACGTCCAGGCAATCAGAACGCGGGCATTGAGAGACGGCGATGAATACGTCGTCAACGGGCAGAAGATGTGGCTCACGAATGGCCTGCGCGCCGGGATCGTTATGACGCTCGTGAAGACAAATCCAGACGCAGACCCCCCGCACAGAGGGATGAGCATGCTCATCGTCGAGAAGGAGCCGGGCAATCCCAGGCCAGTCGGGGGGCTCGACTGCGGGAAGAACATCGACAAGATGGGATACAAGGGCATCGAGACGATCGAGATGACCTTCAGCGACTACCGGATTCCCGTGGACTCGCTTTTGGGTCCGGAGGAAGGCCAGGGGTTCCGGCAAGTCCTCGACGGAATCGAGGTGGGCCGGGTAAACGTTTCGGCCCGCGCGGTCGGAGTGGCGACGCGCGCCTTCGAAGAAGCGATTAGGTACGCACAGGAAAGAAAGGCCTTCGGCAAACCGATCAAGGACCATCAAGCGATCCAGATACATCTCGCTGAAATGGGAACGACCCTGGAGGCGGCAAGACTGATGCTCTTCTCCGCCGCCGAGAAAAAGTCGAGTGGCGAGCGTTCCGACCTCGAGGCCGGTATGGCAAAACTATTTGCATCCGAGGCCTGTCACGAGATCGTGACGAAAGCGCTCAGGGTTCACGGGGGCTACGGCTACTCGAAGGAATTCACCGTCGAACGCCTCTATCGGGACGCTCCGTTCCTGCTCATCGGGGAAGGGACGTCGGAGATCCAGAAGACGGTCATCGCCCGGAGGCTGCTGGAGCGCCACAAAATCCAATAATTTCCTGGCAAATTTGGGGCTATTCGGGCAAATGCGACGTTACGTAGTTGTGTGACTACGTGCCGTAGTAGTACGCTCGGACCACTGAATGGCCCGATCGGGCTAGTCACCGACCACTAGCGCGCCAACGAAGGGGAGCCAATAGGGGATGGGGTCACCCTCGGCAATTTCCGGACCGGAGGAGGTTCACCTGAACGGCACGGTGGGCCGGCGCAGGCTTTCTGAGATTTTGGAATCCGAGCGGGATGCAATCGCTTCGAAGTGGCTCAACCTCACGGGGGAACAAAGGAATAGGTGGCCGGAAATCGGCCGATACCTGACTTCATTGATCGATGGGCTAGCGGACGTCTTTCGCGGGCGCGGTTGGAGAAAGACCCAGGACGTCATCGACGAGATCGCCGAGAGGCGGGTTCGAGCGGGAGTAGGCCTCGAGCAGGGTCTTCAGCGAGCTTTTCTCGCGGGCCGGCACGTCGTTCCTCCGCTTTGTGGTGAGGAAAATGCCGACGAGTGCGAGGAGCTACTCCTGGAGGCCCTGCACGAGTGCGTGTTCCGATTCTCCGAGTCTTATCAGGGAATGCGGATGGCGACCGAGAGCGAGCGCATGCACTCGCGCATCATCAAGTCGCTGGTTATGTCGCTCGAAGCTCGCGATCCGTACACAAAGGGTCACTCCATTTCGGTCGCGATCCTCTCTCAGCGAATTGCCGAGGTACTGAAGAATGTTGATCCGTCCCGCGTCTATCTCGCGGGCCTCTTGCACGATGTGGGAAAGATAGGGATTCCAGACAACATCCTCATGAAGCCGGGCCCCCTTACCGCCGAGGAATGGAAGGTCATGAAGTCTCACCCCGTCGTAGGCGCCAGCATCCTCAAGCCGATAAAGCTCTACGCAGACGTCGTATCCGCAGTGCTCACACATCATGAGAACCACGATGGGTCGGGCTATCCCTACGGAGTAACGGGGTCCGACATACCGGTGATCTCGCGAATCATTCGAGTCGCCGACAGTTTCGACGCCATGACCACCACTCGAGCTCATCGTCGAAGCCGATCGGCCGACGACGCGGTCATCGACATCAGAGACAAAAGGGGTACCTCATACGACCCCGAAACCGTCGATGCGTTCATGCAGATCATCCACAAGCCGGGAACGATGAGCGAGCTTTCGCTGGCCACCCTTCAGATCGACCTTGGGGAGTTCGTCCTCTAGTCTGCATCCGATGAGGTTGGGCCTCGCTTTACCCCATTACGACACGTCGCTGGCGGGTCGCCCCGTATCGTGGGAAGGAGTACGAGATGTGGCGCGGATGGCCGAGCGTGCCGGTTTCGACTCGGTCTGGGTTTCCGATCATTTGTTTTTGGACTGGAGTAAGTACGGCGGATCCGACGAGACGAGGGGGTGTCTCGAGTGCTGGACGTCGCTGGCCGCCATCGCCGCCTCTACCGAACGGATACGGATCGGCTCGCTGGCGCTGTGTAACGATCTTCGGCCCCCGGGGCTCGTGGCGAAGATGGCGGCGACACTCGATGTCTTGTCCGGCGGGAGGATCGAGGTCGGTCTGGGAGCCGGCTGGTATGAACCCGAATACCGGGCGGCCGGGATCGACTTCTTACCGGCCGGGCGACGCATCAGAAAGGCCGGCGAAGCCGCTTCCTTGATCGGGCGGCTGCTGCGGGGCGAGCAGGTAAGCCACGCAGGTGACTTCTATGAGCTGGACGAGGCCGTCGTCACTCCGACGCCGCTCCAGCGTCCCAATCCTCCGGTGTGGATGGGAGGGAAAGGCGACCTCCTTTTGAAGACCGCGGTGGCCTCGGCGGACGGCTGGAACTATTCGTGGGCAGGGGATCTGGACGCGTACAGGGATCGAGCTCGGGCCGCCGACCGGGCCTGCGAGCAGGCCGGCCGCGACCCGAATTCACTGCGTCGGTCGGTGGGCGTGTACGTCCTGGCCGGCCGGGACGAGGGCGACGCGCGGAGGCGTTTCGAGGGCCTCGTCGACGTCACACCGCCCGGCGTGTTGCGGGCCGATGCCGATGGGTCCGGAGTATCCTGGGATGAGTTCCGGCGCGCTCACGTGGCCGGATCCGTGACGGAGGTGATCGACAGGCTCGGTGCTTTTGCCGAAGCGGGAGTCGAAGAGGTCGTCGTTGGGCTCGGAACGCTTCCGTTCCAGGTCGCCGACGAGGACCAAGTTTCGTTCATCGGCTCCGAGATCGCCCCGGCTCTTCGCTGAGAACTGGAGGTAACGAATGAACATCGGCCCACCCGAACTCCTGATCATCCTGGCGATCCTGCTGTTGCTCTTTGGCGCCTCGCGATTGCCCAAGCTAGCCCGCTCTATGGGCCAGGCGAGCAAGGAGTTCAAATCTGGTTTCAAAGAAGGTCGCAAGGAGGAGAAAGCCGAAGGGCCGTGTCCATTCTGCGAGACCGACGTTCCGGCGGAGTCGAAGTTTTGTCCGGGATGCGGCAAGTCGGCCGATGACATCGTGGCCGAAAAGGAAAGAAAGGCCTCGACGACGCCCCAGGGCACTTAACGACGCTGCCGGTTAAGGGCGCAGCACGACCTTCAGCGCGCGCCGCGAAGCAAATAACTCATAACCTTCTTCCGCGGCCTCGAGCGGCAGGTCGTGAGTGATCATCATCGTGGGATCGATGGCCCCTGTGGAGATCGCCTTCAATGCTTCATCCCAGTGCTTCTGCACGTTGGCCATTCCGGCAAACCTCACGTCGAGGCCCCTCACCCAGGCCATCCCCATCGGAAAGCTGTACCGTTCGGCGCCGTAGACGCCGATCACCGCAATCCGTCCTCCGTCTCTGACGCACTTGAGCGAATCCTTGAAGGCCGCGATCGAGCCCACGGCCTCGATCGCCACATCCGCCATCTCTCCGTTCGTGGCTCCGGCCACCGCGGCCTGAGAGTCCATCTCGGAAACGTTCACCGCCTCCACCTGTGGAAACCGGGCGGCGAACTCCACTCGTCGAGGATCCGCATCGAGCACGAGGAGACGCTTCGGCCGCTTGAGGGACGCGGCCATTGCGCAGCACAAGCCCACCGGTCCCGCTCCGATGATCACAACGATCTTTCTCTCATCCAGTGCCGCGATGTCGGCTGCATAAAACCCGGTTGCCAGAACGTCTCCGGCAAATATCAACTGCTCGTCTCCCAGCTCGGCGAGTGGGTCGTTCAACAAATGCAGGTTCAAGGACGCGTTCGGAACTCTCACGTACTCGGCCTGCGCGCCGTCGAGATCGCCGGTCAATGCCCCCAGCCCGAGGGCCCGCCTGTTCTTGCAGAAGTTGAAATCCTCCCGGCGGCAGGCAGAACAGTCGCCGCAAGCGATCAGAAAAGACCCCAGCACTCGTTCTCCTACAGAGGGGGCGGAGCCACTGGACTCGACGACGGTGCCGACGAATTCGTGTCCGATTACCGAACCGACCGACATTCCGGGCGTCTTGCCATCGAGGAGGTGAAGATCGGACGCGCAGATCGAGGCGAGGGATACCGAAACGACGGCGTCGCCTTCGTCTTCGGGGGTGGGGGGCGGGACCTCGTCCACCCGAACGCGGCCGTCGCCGGCGAAAATCACCGCCCTCACCGGCGCCTCCACGGGGGCTCGGCCGGAACCGGCCGGCGCTTGGGGACCCAGAAGGCGGGGAATAAACGAGTCCGTGCGGAACCAACCACCCGGAGGGGTGGCGCCCGGCCCCTTCGATCACGAGTTGAGCTATTCATCGCCCGATCCCGACGCGCTGCGACCACGCATGTCCCGAAGGGTAACGGTGTACACCACCCCGGCCTGCGGGCCGTGCCGGCGCCTCAAGCGAGAGATGGCCGAGGCCGGCATTGCGTTCGTCGAGGTCGACGTCGATCGGGTCCCCCGTCACGGTTCCCGGATCGAGGCGATGACGGGCGGCTACAAGATCGTGCCGACCGTCGAAATCGAGAGCCATCTCCTCGTCAACCCGTCGGTGAAAGAAGTGGTCGAGGTGCTTGGGTCGGTAGCCTGAGACCGAGGAATAAACGCCGTCTCTGGCGAATTAACAACCCTTGTAAGGTATTTATATGGCGAACTTCAGGGATCTCCTGCGGGAGGCCAAAGCAGAGACCGGGGAGGTCGCCCCGGAAGAGGTTAGGCGCAGGCTCGAGCAGGGCGAGCGGCTCGGTCTGCTCGACGTGCGCGAGCAGGACGAGGTGGAGCACGGCATCGTCCCGGGTGCCCGCCACCTGTCGCGGGCCCACTTCGAGAGCCGGGTCGAAGACGTCGTGCCGGACAAAGACTCCCCCCTCGTCGTCTACTGCGCCAGTGGCGTCAGGAGCGCGTTTGCGGCCAAGACCCTCAAGGATCTCGGCTACTCGGATGTCGTTTCCATGACCGGGGGGTTCGTCCGCTGGAAGGACCTCGGCTACGAATTTGAGATCCCGCGCGTGCTCGATTACTCGCAGCGGGACCGCTATTCGCGCCACCTGATCCTCCCCGAGGTGGGTGAGGCCGGCCAGACGAAACTCCTCGAATCGAAGGTTCTCGTGATCGGGGCGGGCGGGCTCGGCTCCCCCGCTCTCCTTTACCTCGCCGCTGCGGGCGTGGGGACGATCGGAATCGTCGACTCCGATCGCGTCGAGGAGAACAACCTCCAGCGTCAGGTCGTTCACAACACCGAGCGGATAGGCATGCTCAAGGCCGAATCGGCCAAGGACGCCCTGACCAGACTGAATCCGGACGTCAAGGTCGAGGTTCACCCATTCCGAATCGAGGAGTCGAACGCGCGCGAGCTCATGAGCGACTACGCGGTCGTGGTGGACGGCTGCGACAACTTCGATACCCGGTACGTGATCAACGACGCGGCCGTGGAGCTCAGAAAGCCGGTGGTTCACGGCTCGATCTTCAGGTTCGAGGGGATGGCATCGACGTTCGTCCCCTTCGAGGGACCCTGTTACCGCTGCCTGTATCCCGAGGCGCCGCCCCCCGAACTGGCCCCCACTTGAAGCGAGGCAGGAGTCCTGGGCGTGCTCCCGGGAATCGTCGGGTCCCTCCAAGCGAACGAGGCCCTCAAGTTGATAGTCGGCTACGGCCAGCCCCTCGTGGGAAGGCTTCTCACCTTCGATGCCCAGACCACGCGCTTCGCCGAGGTCAAGGTGAGGCGCGATCCGTCCTGTCCGGTCTGCGGCGATCGCAAGTAGTTTTCACCGACGCCCGACTGGCGGGCACAATTCTGTGTCATGAAAGTGGTCGTACTCGCCGACACGCACACGAGAGGTTTCAGTCGGGCCCTGCCCATGGGGGCGTGGCCCTACATCGAGACCGCCGACCACATACTTCACGCCGGCGACGTGGTCGATCCCGCACTCCTTACCGAGCTCAAGGCCTTTGCTCCGGTCACCGTGGTTATGGGGAACAGCGACGCGCTCGACATAAGGGACTGGGGAGCCACCGACGAAGTCGAAATCGATCTCGGCGGCGTCCGCGTCGCGATGCTTCACGACTCCGGCTTGTCCAAGGGGCGGAGGGAGCGCATGAGGAAGTTGTTTCCCGATGCGCGCGTCGTCGTGTTCGGCCACTCTCACATGCCTTTCAACGAGGACACCGACGGACTGCTGCTGTTCAATCCGGGTAGTCCCACCTGGAAACGAAAGGCACCGTTTCCCTCGATGGGAATCCTGTGGATCGAAGACGGCGACGTCGAGGGCGAGATCTTTCCGGTTTAGACCGGCGCGCGATTTCTTTCCGTCGTTAAAGCACCGGGCGACGATAGGTTAGCCGGAGCGTGTCGTGAAAAAGTTGAGGAGGTGAGCGTGGTCGACTCCGCGTCCGAACTCGGGACCATCCTCGGCGTGTGGGCGCATCCAGACGACGAGTCCTACCTCATGGCCGGGCTCATGGCAGACGCGATCACCGGAGGCCGACGAGCCGTGTGTGTGACGGCCACTCGCGGTGAGTCCGGATCGCAGGATCAGGCCCGCTGGCCGCCGTCCGAGATGGCGAAGGTGCGCGAGGCCGAGCTCATGGCCTCCCTCGACATCCTTGGGGTGAAGGAGCACCACTGGCTCGACTACGTCGACGGGACCTGTGAGTTCGTGAGACCCGACGAGGCGGTCAACAAGTTGCGGCCGATATTCGAAGACGTGAGTCCGGACGCGGTGCTCACCTTCGGTCCCGAGGGCCTGACCGGGCACAGCGACCACATTGCGGTTTCGGGTTGGACCACCGCGGCCTTCGAGCGGTTCGCCAAGCCCGGCGCCAGGTTGTTCTACCCGATCGTTTCCGCCGAGTGGTACGAGGAGTTCGGTCAAGAGCTCAGCAAATACAACGTCTACGAAGCCGGAACACCGCCCGTGGCTCCCCGGGCCGAGATCGATCTCGTTTTCGAGCTCACCGACGATCTCCTAGAGCAAAAGTTGGCGGCCCTTGCGGCCCAGACGAGTCAGACGGAGGGCATGCAGTCGACTCTGGGACTCGATTTCTTCCACCGCGCCCTCAGGCACGAGATGTACCGGTTGGCCAAGACGCGCTCCTAGAAGGAGGACGCCGGTTCCCGACGGAAGCAGGCTCTCTCGGCGCGTTCTTTGATATGTGTGGTCGAATATCAACCTTCCGATTCAAAGAACCGGTGGTGACCCCGCCGGTCGCCTGTCGAGCAACACTAAACTTTGTGAATCGCTTGGGGCTTCATCAAGGGCCACCCCTACTGGCGGTTGATCGCCATCGGGTACTCGACCAGTGCGATCCGGGCGTCGTGGCCCTGTTCTTCTCTCGCCATCGACACGGCGACGTCGACCGTGGGGGCCGCGTCGAAGCCGCAGTGACGGGGAATGCGTTCGTCTTCGGCCCCCGCCACGATCACCCGGCCGGCGTGGCGAAGCCGTTTCAACGGGTACAACGCCATCACGCCGTGCACCGGATGAAAGGCGAATTCGTTGCGGTACTTGGCGATGTAGTCGTCGCGCCGGGCAAACTCCGGTTCGAAGCGTTCTCTCGCATCGTCGGGATCCTTGGTCTGCGGAACGACTTCGTTCCACACCTCGGGATAGGACGCGTGGTGGGTCGTGTCCCACCGGTCGCGGCAGGGCGTGGCGAGGACGACGGTGCATCCCTTCTTACCGACGGCCTCGATCATTCCTCCGAGGTAGCCGAGGCCGGTCGAGATCAGGTCGAGGATCGGGTTGTTGTGCGAGAAGGCGGCATAGGGACTCCAATCCGGGACTCCGTAGACGACCACATCGGCCGGTTCGTCGACCAGGTCGCGTCGAGCGGGTTGGTGAGCTCTTAGCTTGTCGAGTGCCGCCCTCCGGGTTGCAGCCACGGACCCTCCGTGCATTTCGTGCACGGCGAACGGATTCGACATGACGGTTTCGATCTTGAAGATTCGGTCCGCGCCGAGCCGGGCTTCAACGACCGTCCCCATTTCGTCCAGCATCTGATGCATGCGGTTGCGGTCCAAGGACATGCTCATGATGTCGGGGGTGTGGTGGTGCGAGATCGACCTGTACGTGGAGAGACCGACGCACACGGACTTCCATCCTCCCGAGAAGCCTCTGGTTGTCGAGCAATTCAGATAGATCGTCAGGTCGGACTCGACCACCGCCTTGTTGATCTCCACGACTAGTCCGCTTTCGGTTGCGCCGAGATTTTCTATGCGATCGTCGTCCTCGGCGTCGTGACATCGAATCCTGTCCCGGTGCCGGGCCACGAACTCGGATCCGATCAACAGCGCCAGCTCATCGTGGGTGAACTGGCGGTGCAGAGCATTCGCGCAAATGAAATCGATCGAACCCTCGTCGACCCCGCCCGAGGTGAGTTCATCAACGAGCGCGGGAAGAGCGGAGGCCCATACCGGCGCGTAGCAGGGGACGGTGGGATCGTCGAACGCGACGACGACTTTCTGGCCGGGCCCGGCCAGGTCGCGCAGCGGGGGGGTGTCGATCGGATCGCGCAGGGCGCTCAGGACCTCGGCGTCGAGATCTGGCGCCGGCTCCAGGGGAAGCGTTACTCCGGGAGAGAGGACAACCGTCTCGTCGGGAAGGTTGGCGGCGACGAACTGATCGCCGCAGACGATCTGGTGTTGCATCACTCGACCAGGACTCGATCCATCCAGGCGAACGGATCTTTGATCTCCTCCAATGTCGGGAGGTTGTCGGGGGCCTGCCACACGCGATTGAGCTCGCTCAGTCCCTTCAGGCTCACCACGGCGGCGCAGAACGTGGCCCCGGCCACCTCGAGCTGTCGGTCGATGGTCACTCCGAGAATGCTTCCTAGGAGCGCTTCCGCGTCCTTGTTCTCGCTTTGGAACCGGCCGATACCCTCGCCGATTTTTGCCGCGTCCGAGACCGTCTCGGAGGCAACCGCCTCCTGTACGTGACGTCCGTAACCGTCGAAGGCGGCGACGAATGCCTGCAGTCGGTCCAGCGCCTTGCGGTGTCTTTCGGTCGGGACGACGGGGAGTTGACTTTCGGCCTCGGCCCCCTGTTGGAGTGCCTCCATTCCCATCGACTGGAGTTCCATCAACTTCTTTTCGAGGTCACCAATGTCGATCTCGGTAGCGTCAACGATCTCAAGCAACAGACTGCGGAGATACCTGCTCACCCAGGGGGCCGAGTTCATCACGACGTGACGAGTCGTCTCGTGAAGAGCGAGCCACGTGATCAATCCGGATCGATCGAGGGCGTAGTCGGCTCCGATCTTGTCGACGTTCGGGGTCACCAAGAAGATCTTGCCGTCGTCGTCCCGCGGGATGGGGAAGTCGTAACGGCCCAGCGCCCCCGGCGTCAATCGCCCCACCAGGGTCCCGGCCTGGATACCCATTAGCAGAGGGGCGATCTGGCCTACCGCCGGCTGAAGTGGTCCCGCGCCCTCGCCTTGAGTGCGTTCCAGCTCCGCGCCGAAGTGAGCCGCGAGGTGATCGAGCAACCACTTCCAGCCCTTGAGCGTCGCCTCGACCCACCACCCTCGCCCCACCGGGTGTGATCGAATCGGTTCGTCCAAAGGAAGACGGGAGTACCCGGCCACGACCGACTCGGCCTCGTGAACGGCCCCCTCCAAGAAACGCTTGGTGTCCTCGTCGATGTTGGGATCGATGGTTCCCTGTGTCGCAAGCGCGTTTCCGACCTGCCGTGCGATCTCGAGGTTCACGGGCCCCTCACCGGAGGCCAGAATTCTCTGGATCTCCCGGAACAGGGGAACGTCGCCGAATGGTTCCTGGGCCATGGACCCATTGTCCACCAGCGGGACACCAGAAAAGAAAGGGAACGGTCTCACGAAATCGCCTCGACGAGCGTTGATAGATAAATGAGCCTGCCGCCGTTCCAAGAGTTCCTCGAGGACTGTGGTCCCGACATCTGGCGGTTCCTCGTGGCCTCGGTGGGAGCGCTGGAGGCCGAGGATTGCTGGCAGGAGACCTTTATGGCCGCACTCCGGGCCTACCCGCGCCTTCGCCCCGGCTCCGACGCCAGGGCCTGGGCACTCAAGATCGCCCAGCGAAAGGCGATCGACTCTCACCGGGCCCGAGGCAGGAGGGCCGTTCCCAGCGACTCGCTGCCCGAGACGGTCGGAGACGACGCCCACCCCGACCACCACCTGTGGGCGCGAGTCAGGGAGCTGCCGCCCAAGCAGCGGTTCGCGATCGCCCATCGCTACGTCCTCGACCTCTCTTACGCACAGGTAGGCGAGCAGATCGGCTGTTCGGCCGAGGCGGCGCGAAGAAACGTGCACGAAGGACTGAAGAAACTGAGAAAGGAGTGGATCGATGACTAGCCAGACCAGTGATCTCGCCCGGAGCGTCCCCTCGCGCCGGGACTTCCCGCAGAGGCTGCTCGAGGAGTTCGGCGGCGCGGCCGCCGGCAGGGCAGACGTGGCTTACTCGTTCGTCGACTCGCCGATCGGCAGACTGGCCGTTGCCGCGACCAAAAGAGGGCTCGTCCGGCTCGCTTTTCGGGGAGAGCGCGTTGAGGACTTTGTCTGGGAGCTCTCCGAGACGATCTCGCCGAGGGTGATCGAATCGCATTCGGCTCTCGACAAGATCCGCAGGCAACTGGACGAGTATTTCGAGGGCCGTCGTTCGAGATTCGAGATGCCGATTGACTGGCAACTGACGCGGGGATTTGCTCTGAAGGTGCTGAAGGCAACGTCTCGCATCCCCTTCGGTGAGGTCTCGACCTACTCTCAGGTCGCGGCTCGCGCCGGAAACCCCAAGGCCTACCGGGCGGCCGGCAACGCGCTGGGATCTAATCGCATTCCAATCGTCGTTCCCTGTCACAGGGTGCTACATGCCGACGGTGGGCTCGGCGGTTACGGCGGTGGACTCGACATGAAGGAATTCCTGTTGCGTCTCGAAGGCTCGTTCTAGCGGGGTCGTCTTCTCGCCCGGCAGTAGGCTCTTTCGAGATGGCCTCCCCGCGCAAGAGTCGATCCAAAACCATCGCCGTTACGGGAGCCGCCGGATACATCGCCGGACGGCTGATCGAAGCGCTGTGTTCGGATGATCGCATCGATCGAGTCCTGGGGTTCGACGTGCGCGAACCCGACTTGCGTCATGACAAGTTCGTCTTCGACGAGGTCGACGCCAGAAATGAGGCTCTGAAGTCTCGATTCGAGGGTGTCGACGTCGTCGTCCATCTCGCGTTCATCATGGATCCCATTAAGGACGAGGCGATGATGCGTGACGTAAACGTGCACGGATCACAAAACGTTTTCAGGTGCGCGGGAGCGGCCGGCGTCAAGAAGCTCGTGTACACGTCGTCGGCGACCGTCTATGGGGCTCATCCGGACAACGACCTGCCGCTTACAGAGGATTCCCCTCTGCGGGCCAACCTGGACTTCTCCTATCCGGCCCACAAGCTCGAAGTCGAGTACGTGGTGAGGGAGTTCCGCGAGGAGTTCCCCAACGTGAAGATGACCGTGTTCCGTCCCGCGATCGTGTTCGGCCCGAACGTGGATAACGCGTGGTCCCACGCTCTTGAGTTGCCGGTTCTGTTCGGTGTGAAGGGGTACTCGCCGCCGATCCAGTTCGTCCACGAGGACGACGTCGGGGACGCGCTGCGATTCGCGGTCTTCGAGGATCTAGACGGTAATTACAACCTCGCCGCGGAGGGATGGCTCGAGGCCGCCGATGCCCTCAGGATCATCGGCCGGCGCCGGCTGGAGCTCTCCGAGGCCAACGCCTTCTCTCTGGTTCAGAGGCTCTGGGACAGGGGGTGGGCGGAGGCCCCCGCCGGGATGCTCCACTACCTGATGCACCCGTGGGTGGTGAGTGGCGACCGCCTTACGGAGGCCGGATTCAGGCCCGAAAGGACGAATGAGGAGGCCCTGGCCGAGACCGCCTCGGGTCTCCGCAGCTACGTCCGTGTCGGCCGCAGGCGCCTGAAAAAGAAGGATGTGGCGGCGGGGGCCGCGGCCGGGTTGGGCGTCATCGGCACCGTGGCCGCCGTGAGGACCGCGAGGTCCCGGGGCTGATCCGGACGGCACTGGGCTCGCCGGGATTTTGGTCGACCGGGGCCCGGCGGCGGGCCTGCAGGAGAATGGGGCCCGGCGAAGAATGGTTTGGTAGCCTCGCCCAGTCCCCGAGGGTAGCCGTGGCGGCGCCCCCAGGTTCCGCCCCCAGGCCGGGACCGGAAAGGAAACGGCAAAACACGTGGTTTACCTGTGGATCATCATCGTTGGCGCGGTGGCGGGCATCGTAAGGCTGTGGCTGCTCCAGCGCCGCGAAGAGAAACTCGAAGTCGTCGAGGATTACCGAACGAGCCTGCAGCGACTGGCAAACCAGCCGCTGGCCCAGCCAAACGAGCCCGAGGAGCCCGAGGAAAAGAAGGCTCCTCGCCGACTGACCAGTTCCGCCGCGGCGATGCGTCGCAACCTCGCCGAGCGCCGGGCCGCGACCCGGAGGCGCCCTCGTCGTCGGGTGGAGAGGAACCCACGCTGGCGCTATCTGGGCGACCGGCGGCTGTGGCGGAAGCCGGCGCAGCCCTGGTTTGTCATGCGGGCGAGGCCGCGTCGAGTTCGCTCCGCTCCCCCGGCGTTCACTTTCGAGCGTCCGCAGCACTCCTGGCCCGAGTTGCTTGCTTCGGAGCATGCGATCGAGGGGAGTCTCGCTCGAGTTCCGGAGTTCTCGACTCACCACCCCGCCCCATCGCTCGGGGGTCCGCGAGGACGGCGTCGGTCCAGCCTCGACGCGACCCGTCGGGACGCAGCAAAGCGTCGCCTGGAGATGAGGAGGGCTGGCCAGGCGCGCGTCTGACGCCCCGAGTGCCGGAGAGGTAAATGGCGCGCGATCTCGCGATAGACCTCGGCACCGCCAACACGCTGGTTTATCAGAAGCAAAAAGGAATTCTGTTCGCCGAGCCGACGGTGCTCGCGCTCAACAAAGAGAACGGTGCGGTTTTGGCCATGGGCAACGAGGCCTGGCAGATGATCGGCCGTACTCCCGGTTACATCGTCGCGGTACGACCACTGCGAGCGGGGGCGATCTCGGACTTCGAGATCACCGAGAAACTCATCCGGCTGATCCTCCAGAAGGCGGGCGTGAGCCGCTTTTCGCGGCCCCGCGTTCTCGTATGCGTCCCGAGCGCACTCACCGAAGTGGAGCGGCGGGCCGTCGAGGAGGCGACCCTTTCCGCGGGAGCGCGGTCCTGCTATCTGATCGAAGAGCCCATGGCCGCGGCGATCGGAGCCGGGCTTCCCGTTCACGAGCCCCTCGGAAACCTGGTCGTCGATGTCGGAGGCGGCACGAGCGAGGTGGCCCTGGTTTCTCTTGGCGGCATCGTCACGAATACCGCCCGAAGAGTGGGCGGGTTCGACCTCGATTCCGCGATCCAAACCTATGTGCGCAGGGAGTACTCGATCGCCATTGGAGAACGAACCGCCGAGCGGATCAAGATGGCGATCGCATCGGCTTTCCCGCGCCCGCAAGAGGAAAAGGCGGAGTTGCGGGGTCGAGACCTGGCGACCGGTCTACCCAAGAACGTCTTGATTACATCCGAGGAGCTGCGCGAGGCCGTAAACGATCAAGTGAGGGCAATAGTTACGGCCGTGATCGAGTGCATCGGTGCGTCGCCCCCCGACCTCGTTCAGGACGTACTGGTCAACGGGATCACCCTCACCGGCGGTGGGGGCCTGTTGTCGGGCTTTGACATGCTGCTGTCCCAGGAGGCGGAGGTCCCCGTTCATTTGACCCAACAACCGCTGGAGTCGGTCGTCCTGGGGGCCGGGCGCTGCCTGGAGGCTTTCGACACCGCCAAGTCGGTATTCCTGGCCGGACGCGCTTAAATAGTTCCCTTCGTCGCCCTACGCTTGAGGCGTGATGGAAGATCGAATCGGCATGCCCCCACCGCCGCCCCCCGGTGTCGAGCCCGTGCGGGGGCCGCGCACACTTAGATGGGTCATCGTCCTGGGGCTGCTGCTCGCCCTCGTCATTGGCTCCAACTGGATTCCCCTGCCGATCTTCTATGCCTACCTCCCGGGACCCGTCCGCGACGTCGAGGAGCGGGTCGAGGTCGGCGATGCGAAGACCTACTCGTCCGAGGGAAAGCTTTACTTGACGACGGTCAACGTGGACATCGACGTGACCCTTCGGGACTGGATCGAGGCCATCTTCGACCCCGAGCGGACCGTGGTCCTCAAAGACGACGTCACCGGGGGTGGATCTCTGGAGGATCTCCAACGGGAGCAGGAGATCCAGATGCAAGAATCCAAGCAGCACGCGGAGGAGGTCGCGCTGGCGGCTCTGGGGATCGCCGAGCCCACCGGCAACGGAGCGCGCGTGTCGGGAACCGTCGATGGGGCTCCCGCCGACGGCGTCATTCGCCGCGGAGACGTCATCGTTTCGGTCGACGGTGAGAAGGTTTCCACCACCTGCGACGTAGGCCGCGCCGTGGACGCCCACGACATAGGCGAGGAGGTCACCTTTGCCCTTCGGCGCGCCGGCGAGGTCGAAACCGTGATTCTGGAAACCGCCCGTAACCCTCAGGATCACAACGCGCCTTACGTCGGTGTATTCATGAAAGAGATCGATTACAAATTTAAGCCCGGGTTTGAGGTCGACTTCGAGACGGGAGAGATCGCCGGGCCCTCCGCGGGGCTGATGTTTGCCCTCGCTCTGTACGACCGTCTCACCCCCGACGACTTGACCGGGGGGCGGGACATCGCCGGGACCGGTACGGTCGCGTGCGACGGAGGAGTCGGGCCGATCGGAGGGATCGAACAGAAGGTGGCGGGGGCCGAGGCCCACGGGGCCGTCATCTTCCTGGCCCCCGCTGGGAACGCGGCGGCCGCCGAGGAGGTGGCAGACGACATCGAAGTTGTTTCGGTTTCGACCTTCGACGACGCCGTCCGCTATTTGGAGGACTTGCAGTAAGGATTCTTGTAATCCCGAAGCCGGGTCGTGGGAGACTTTAGGGGATGTTCGAAAGCTATCTCGTCGTTCCCCTTCACTTCTCGGTCGAGTTTCTTGGGTTTCTCGTCTGTGCCGGAGGCGCGTTCCTTGTAGTCAGCAGGCCGACATTGGTTCCAGGGCTTCAATCCAACCGCGTGATCGCCGCCTTGGGGTTGGGAGCCATCGCTGCAGCACAGGTGATCCACGGGGGGAGCTTTGCGCCCCTGGACTCGGATCGACTCGTTATCGGCCTTTACTCGGTGGGTCTCGCCCTTCTTGCCGTGTCCCTGGCAGGGGCGGTCCGCCCCGAGGCCGCTGCGGTTTTCGGACTCCCGATTAAGCAACCCTTCGCGCTGGCTCCCGCGGGGGCAGCTCTTTTCCTATGCATAGTTACCGGTCTCGGAGCATCGCGGGGCCGGGCCCGGGCCCTCTATCGACTGTGCGCCGCCGGGTTTTTCCTGGCGGGGGCCGAGGTCGCCACTGCCCTCGGGCCGGAGACGGAGTTCGGGATCGGCGCCGTCCAGGGTTATGCCTATACCTCCCATGCGCTCAAGGCGCTCGGTTTCCTGCTGCTCGGCTCGTGGCTGTGGACTGGAGTTCGATCCAGCATCAGGGTGCGGTTTGTGGCCTCGTTCGCCACGCTGCTCATCGTCGTCGTCCTCGTGATCGCCTCGTCTCTGACCGGCGTTATCTCCAACAACATCGAAGAAGAGGAGCTTGATAGGACGAGCGCGCAACTCGAGGGGGTATTGACCGAGTTCAGCGTTGACGACACTCAAGAACTGATCAGCAGCGCGAACTCGATTTCGGCAGACGACAACATCGAGCGATTGATGGCTCAGGCGAACACTCAGGATCTCAAGCAGGTGGCCAAGCGAATAGCGGCCGATAGGGGACAGGAGATCGACTTCGTCGTCTTCTTGTCACCGGACGGAAAGCTGCTTCCCTTCGCGGGAGAAGGGCCCGGAATCACCCGCAAGGGCGACGCGGTGCAAACGCGACTTCGCTCGGGAGACGTATTGCGGATCGCCGGGTCCCCCGTCGTCGAGGTCGTCAGCAGAGGCGAGGCCCAGGCCGCCAATCCGGTTCGGATCGACGACCCCCGCGTCGGTGGGATCGATTCGGTGGCAACGATTGCCGCGAGCCAAGTCCTTGGATCTCAGGGAGCGGTCACCGGAATCGTCGCGGTGGGGAGATGGATCGACGCGTTCGCGCTGGAGGAGGTCTCGGCAAACCTCGATCCGGCGAGCGCGTCGTTGGTTATCGAGAAGAAGGTCGCGGCCTCCGATCTGCCCCCGAAGGCCGCGTCCAAACTTGAGGTACCCTCCGACGTCGCTCAGGAGATTCGATTGGGGAACTCGCGCGCCGTCGACCAACCACTGGGCACGCGTTCTTACCTCAGCGCGTACGCACCCCTTCTCACGGATTCGAACCAGCCGTTGGACGACACCGTGTTCGTTCTGTCCTCGCCGGCGCGCATTGTGAGCAGTACTCGCGAGGAGGTGACGAGGATCCTGTTTCTCGTGGCCATGGGCATTGGGGTCGTGGTGCTCCTTTTGGCGTGGCTCTCCGGGCGACGGATCACGCGGCCCATTCAGAAGCTGACCCTGGCGGCCGGGGCAGTAAGAGAGGGGAATCTCGAAGCCCGGACCGAGGTGTACGGGGAGGACGAGGTAGGTCAACTGGGCGAGACATTCAATGAAATGACCGCGGCCCTGCTGCGAAGCACCAACGATCTGCGCGAGGCGGCCGTAGAGGAGCAGCGACTGCGTTCCCGGATCGAAACCATCATCGAGTCGATGGCGGATGGACTCGTCGCAGTCGACGCATCCCGGAAGATTCTGGCGTTCAACCCGCGGGCCGAGGAGTTAACCGGTATCGATGCGCGGGTGGCTGTGGGCAAGCCGGTGCAGAGAATCATCGATGCGCGAGATTCCGAAGGAGCAAAACTTCCGCTTCCCATCTACGACCTCGAGCAAGGATCGGTTGACGGGATCTACCTCGCTCGAAAGGGAGACGATCCGGTTCCGGTGGCGGTTGACAGCGCCGTTTTGCGGGGAGTCGACGGGCAACCCGCCGGCGCGGTTGCCGTGATTCGCGACATGACGCGGGAGCGCGAGGTCGAAAGGATGAAGTCGGAGTTCCTCTCCAACATCTCCCACGAGCTAAGGACCCCCCTCACGCCCATCAAGGGCTACGCGGAGATTTTGGGCTCCAAGGACATTCCCGCTGCGAAATCCAAACAGTTCGCGTCCGGAATCCTCGATTCGACGGCTCGTTTGGAACGGATCGTGGAACTGCTCGTGGACTTCTCCGCGATGGAGGCGGGTCGTTTGGCACCGAGGTCGACACCGGTCGACCTCGGGCGGCTCGTGGAGACACTCGCCCAGGAACTCAAAAAGAGAGCGAAGCGCCACGAGGTCGTCGTCGACGTCAAGGCTCGGCTCCCCAAGGTGATCGGAGACGAGCGACTCCTTCGGCGGTCGCTGGAAGAGGTCGTCGACAATGCGGTGAAGTTCTCGCCCGAGGGTGGAACGATCAGGCTGGAGGCCCGCGGAGCGGCCGAAATGAACGGTCGCAGCCAGCGTTCGGTCGCTGTTACGGTGTCCGATGAGGGGATCGGCATACCCCCTGAGGACGTGGCCAAGATTTTCTCTGATTTCCAGCAATTGGATGGGTCGGAGACGCGAGCCTACGGGGGGCTGGGGCTCGGCCTCGCCTTCGTGAGACGGATCATCCAGGCCCACGAGGGGTCGGTGGAGGTCGACAGCGCCCCCCAGAGGGGGACCCGCCTGACGATCAAGATTCCTGCAGTCCAGCGCCGCCGTTAGCGAGGATCCGGGCGTATTTGCGGTGCCTGACTAGTCCAAACGGGCCATACCAATTTGTTTGGGGATGGGCGAAACTATGGATATAAGCGGATCGATGCGACACACGGGACAGCTATGACGACCCTGGGCGCTCAAAAAACGGCGGCCGTAACCGTTGCGGTGGCCTTAATAGCGGGAGTGGCTTTCTGGGCCTTCTCGCGCGGCGGCACCCTCGGCGAGATGATGTTGCGCGCCGAGGGGGGCCGGGTGACAATTCAGCGCGGCGACGAGACCATTCGGGTTGCCGGGGAGACGTCGATCGAGCCGGGGGACGTCATCTCGGCCGCAGCCGATGCGTTTGCTCGCCTCCGACTGGAGGGTGAGCGTGAACTGGCGCTCAGCGGGCCGGCCAGCCTTCAGGTCCTCGGGGATACCAGTATCGAAAGTCGGTCCGGGCGAATCCTCGCCGAGGTGGGAGAGCCTCTCAAGGTCATGGTCGGTCAGGCAGAGGCTCGTTCTGCCGGTGCCATCTTCCGGGTCGATAGGTCCTACGGTGCGAGTCGCATCGGAGTTCTGCAGGGGCGGCTCACCCTCGATGCGCCCGGCGAGCCCGAGTTGGTCCTTCCCACGCTATTCCAAACAACGGTGGCTGCGAACCGGTTGTTCGACGGGAAGCCCTACGAGTTGAACCCAAACGATCTGTGGGACAAGCAACACCTTGATGCGCTCATCGATCTCGAGCGAGCACTCGATCCACTGGCCGGTGCCTTCCAGAATCAACTGGGGCAGTCGCTTCCCGGTATCGATTACTTCGGCGAGGTGGCCGGTGTCGACGTTGGCTTCATGCGGCGTCATGTCGCGCGCCAGTCGCCGAAGGATCATGCCTACACGGTCGACTTGCTCGTCGCCCTCGTTCTTGCCAAGCACGCCCCCGGCCACGTGGACGAGAACTTCGCCAGGGCCTTCAAGCTTCTGAAGCGTGGCGGGAGTTGGGGGGTCGTTGCGGGCATCCTGGGGCTGAGGCAGGAGGGCCAATGGGCACCGATGGTGTCCGGCCTCGAGAAGCTGATCTTGGGCACCGGCGCCGTCGCGGCGGGGACCGGCGGCGAGGCCGATTTCACCCTGGCAAGTGGCGAGCTACCCGGAGCAGACGGCACCGGGCCGGGCTCGACCACGGGACCGGGCCCCGGCTCGGGCGATCCGGGAGACGGCGGCTCGGACCCGAACGACCCGTCCGACCCGAGGGATCCCCCCGATCCCGACGATCCCAAGAAGCGAGACCCCAAGCCTCCTCCCAAGTGCGAGGGTCTGGTCGAATGCACGGCCGATGAGGTCTTGCCGGAGCCCTCGCCGACCGATTTCCTCGACCCGCCCCCCTAAGGAACTAAGCTCTACCCGTTTTGGCGGACGAGCGACCTGTTGTTCTGGTGGCCGAGGACGACCCGAGTGTCAGACTCGCGCTCGAGTTCGTGCTGAAGTACGAGGGCTTCGACGTCGTGTTCGCAGAGGACGGGATCAAAGCGCTGGAGATGGCGAGGAACGCTCGTCCCGACATAATCCTGCTAGACCACCTCATGCCGAAGATGGATGGACGCGAGGTTCTCGGGGAGCTCAAGGGGGACGAAAACACGAGCGGGATACCCGTGCTCGTGCTGACGGGAATGCCGGAGAGAGACTCCGAGAACTGGGAGGGCGCCGAGTTTGTCGGAAAACCCTTCACGCCCGACGAGCTGATCGCAAAGATCAACGCCGCCTTGGGGGAGAGCGATAGATCGGGTTGATCGCCACACCGTTTAACCTCCAGTAATGGCCAGGCGGCTGCGGCGACCACGACTGCGAGTCATCCTCATCGCGATTGCTGTTGTCATCATTCTCGCGGCTCTGCTGCTTGCTCGGTTCTATACGGACGTGCTCTGGTTCAACGAGGTTGGACTCTCCTCCGTGCTGTGGAAGACAATATCGAGTCAGGTGATTCTGGGGGCCGCGGGAGGAATAGTTCTCGCCCTACTGATTTACGTCAACCTGTTGGTCGCGGCGCGTCTCGCCCCCACCTACAGGGTTCCGCGCCTTGAGGTCATCGGCCGACCGGATCCCATGGAGCGCATCAGGGAATCGATCGCTCCGTACGTCCGATGGATTCGCATCGGGATCGCGCTATTTCTGGGCCTCCTGCTCGGCATTGGCGCCGGCGGGGCATGGAGGACCTTCCTTTTGTGGACCAACCGCGTTGATTTCGGGGTCACCGATCCCCAATTCGGCAAGGACATCGGTTTTTACGTTTTCGAGCTTCCCTTCTTGAAGCTGATTCTCTCGTGGGCTTGGTTCGCGCTCATCGTGTGCGTGCTGGTCACCATCGCCGCCCACTACTGGCATGGATCCATCCGACCAGAAGCGGGATGGGCAGGAGTCCAGTCCGGAGCCCTTGCCCACGCGTCGGTTTTGCTCGGGCTCCTGGCGGTGGTCAAGGCGGGGCAGTACTGGTTGGGACAGTACGAACTCAATTTCTCCGAGAGGGGGACGGTTACCGGGGCGAGCTATACGGATGTGCACGCGCAGCTTCCGGCACTAAAGCTGCTTGCCGTGATCTCAGTCATCTCGGCGATCCTTTTCCTCGTCAACATTCGGGTGCGACGGCTCTTGCTTCCGGCGGCCGCGGTCGGGATCTGGATACTCACGGCGGTACTCGCCGGAGGGGTATGGCCGGCCGTCGTTCAGTACTTCTCGGTCAGGCCTCAGGAGTTCCAGCGAGAGCGCGAGTTCATACTGAGGAACATCCAGGCAACCCGCGAGGCCTTTGGAGTGTCCGAGGTCGCGGACGAAGCCTTCGCCGCGGCGCCGACTCTCGCCGCCGAGGATCTCGAGGCCAATCAAACCCTGTTGCAGAACGTCAGGCTGTGGGATCCGAACGTGCTCCGCCAGGCGTACCAGCAGCTCCAGGCGATCCGCTCCTACTACGACTTCGAAGACGTGGACATCGATCGCTATGAACTCGACGGGCAGCTCCGGCAGGTGTTGGTGGCTCCAAGGGAGCTCAACCTCGATGAGATTCCCGACCCGAACTGGACAAACCTCCATCTCCAATACACCCACGGTTACGGATTCGTTGCGAGTCTGGCCAACCAGAGCACGGTCGCGGGGCAGCCGAGCTTCTTGGTCAAAGACATCGAGACCGAAGTTCCGCCCGAGATTCCGGACCTCAGCATCGACCGGCGGGGTGTGTATTACGGCGAGGGGTTCGAGAGCACTCAATACTCAGTCGTAAATACGGGGCAGTCGGAGATCGATTTCGCGACTGAAGACGAAGTCGAGCGAACGCGCTACTCCGGTGAGGGGGGCATCAGGATCGGAGGTTTTCTTAACCAGGTTGCATTCGCGATTCGAGAGGGCGATCCCAACCTTGTGCTTTCCAGCCTCGTCCGAGGCGACTCAAAGGTCCTGATCTACCGGAATATTCGAGACAGAGTTCTGCGAGCCGCTCCGTTTCTGTCTCTCGATCACGACCCGTACGCGGCCGTCGTCGATGGACGGTTGGTCTACATCGTCGACGCGTACACTTCCACGGAGTGGTATCCGTACTCGGAGCGCTACGACTTCAGCGAAATCGTTGCCCATGCCGAGGCGGGGGTTCTTTCCGGTCCGACGAGCTATGTCCGCAACTCCGTGAAAATCGTTGTAGATGCCTATGACGGCACGATGGACTTCTACGTCGTCGATGAGAGCGATCCAATTATCCAGGCGTGGCGCAAGATCTTCCCGGCCCTTTTCACCGACGAGGAGCCGTCGGCTGGTCTCCAGGCTCATTTCCGTTACCCAGAGGACCTCTTTGACGTTCAGTCGGAGGTCTACTCCAAGTACCACATGACCGATCCGCTGGTCTTCTTCAACGCCGAAGATCAGTGGGAGATCCCGGAGAATCCCCATCCCTCCGAGGAGGATGTGTCGGCCGAATTGCCGTCGCGATACCTGTTGACGCAGCTTCCCGCAGAGACGGAGGAAGAGTTTCTTTTGGCGCGGCCGTTCACGCCCCGGGCGCGGCCCAACATGATCTCGTTCATGGTTGCTCGCTCCGACCCCGAGAATTACGGCGAGTTGCTCGCCCTTCAGTTCCCTCGTCAGCGCGCGGTACTCGGCCCCACCCAAGCGGACAACCTCGTTAACCAGGAACCGGAGTTCTCGGAGACGAGGACCTTACTCGGTCAGCGTGGTTCTTCTCTCGTACACGGAGCCCAGGTCATTCTTCCCATCGACGACTCGATCCTTTACGTGTCGCCGTTGTATGTCATTGCCGAGAACGTCGGAATACCCGAACTCAAATACGTAGCCATCGTCTATAACGAGGACGTTGCCTTCGCCCCGACGTTCGACGACGCTCTGGCCGAACTGTTCGGCCTTGAGGACGGCCTGGCTTCGGAGGAGCCGGACGAGCCCGAGGAGCCCGAAGAGCCGGAGGAGCCCACCGAGCCCGGGGAGCCGGAGGAACCCCCGGCGGGCACCGATGAGCGCGTGCAGGCCTTGATCGAGAGAGCCGGTCGCCTCTACGACCAGGCCCAGGAGTCATTGGCCAACGGAGACTTCGAGGAGTACGGGCGCTTAATCGAGGAGTTGGGCAATCTTCTCGAAAGGGCCGAGAGATTATCGGCGCCGAGTACCTCCGGCGGAGACGAGGACAGGGAAAAGGCCAAGTCCTAGCACTTTGCGTGTTGCTCTAGAGGTGAGTAACGGCTTTCTTCTTTGGCAATTCGTCGTTCGAGAGTCATCATTGGACGATGAGTCGGGTTGTCTTATCGACCCTGTTGGTGATTTCGCTCGGCGCCTGTGGAAGCGACGAACCGGAGTTTCCCGAGGGGCCCGACCTCGGTTTCACCAGTCCCGATGTCGCCGGTGGAGAGGTTGTCCCGGATGTTACGTGTGCCGATTCGGGAGTTTCCCCGGAGTTGCGCTGGGAGGGCGTGGACCGAGCCGACGAGTACGCGGTGACCGTCACCGACCCCGATGCTCCGGGCGGGACCTTTGTGCACTGGGTGATTTGGGGAATCCCGGCCTCCGAGAGTGAGCTTGTGTCCGATGTTGGACCCGACGAGTTCGTTCAGGGCACAAATGACTACGACGAAGAGGGTTACGGAGAGATCTGTCCGCCCGAGGGGGAAACGCACACGTATGTATTCAAGCTGTTCGCGCTCGATGGGCACCCCACCGAGGATCTTGGCCAAGGCGCCTCCCACGAGGATTTTCTCGGAGCCGTCGAATGCTGCGTGCTGGCGGTCGACGAATTCACCGGTAAGTACACGGGGGTGGAGTGACACCGTCGGCCTGGATTGCTTACGGGGCCGGGGACGACGACCGGTTATTGTGAGGGGGCAGGGTGGAGCAGTCTGGTAGCTCGCCGGGCTCATAACCCGGAGGTCGCGGGTTCAAATCCCGCCCCTGCAACTCCAAGCCCCTGGTAACGGGGGCTTTCCCGGAACCCTCGTTGGAGGAGATTCGCCCGTTTCTTTGTCCCTCCTTCTGGCGGTCGTGTTCATGCCGATTATCTTTGCTAGAGGGAGGCGCGCTCCCAGGGATATTTAGTGGCGAGCTGCGGCGCACGGCACCCGAGCAGAGAACGACACTTCCGGTTACCCGAGATTCTCGATGATGAAAGAGAACGGTTGGGTGATCGGGACGCCGGCGAGTAATCCAAATAGCTATGGCTAGAAGAAGACCTGCAATCAAGGGGACTTGGGATGGGGTCCTTTTTGGCCATGCGCGCAGGCGAGAGGGCTCGTGAGAGGACTGCCGAGCTTGTGGTGGTGCGCGAAGCAAATCCTCGCGTCGCTCGAAGCCGGAGGGTTCGGCGAGGCTGAGATGAAGACTTCAACCTCTTGTGGCCCCGGACGAACGGTTCTACGCTGTCAGTGTTTGCGAGCCCAAGGCGGAGCGCCAGATGACGTGGCTCGATCGCATTAGAAAGAGTCGAGAAGATGACCGCGGTGCGAACGGTCACCAAGACTTCGCGAGCCAACTGAAGGATGAGAGCGCGGAGGTTCGGCTGAAGGCGGCGAGGTATCTGGGCGAGCGAAAGCATGCCGAAGCTATCCCTCTGCTCGTGTC
>JALZEK010000053.1 GCA_030862065.1 Actinomycetota bacterium
GGCCCAAGAAAAAGGGAGTTCGCTACTACGGCCCCTTCGCGCACGCCTACGCCATACGGGACACGCTCGACCTACTGTTGAGAACCTTCCCGATGAGGACGTGTTCGCAGGGGGTCTTCGATCGCTGTAGACGTCGAGGCCGCCCGTGTTTGCTCTTTCACATCGAGCGTTGCGCAGGCCCGTGTGTGGGAGAGGTCGACGCCGACAAGCATCGCGACATTGTTCTCGAACTCTGTGATTTCTTGGACGGCAATACCAAGCCGGTTCTGTCTCGGCTTGAGCGTCAGATGAAGGAGAGTTCGTCCCGGCAGGAGTACGAGCTGGCGGCGAAGTTCAGGGATCAACTGGCAAACGTACGCAAGGCCATCGAGAAACAACAGATGGTGACCTCCGAGAAGGACGACCTCGACGTCGTGGGTTTTGTCGAGGATGAGTTGGAGGCCGCCTTTCAGGTTTTCTTCGTGCGGGGGGGCCGGGTCACGGGGAGGAAGGGCTACATCGTCGACAAGGTCGAGGATCTCTCGGCACCGGAGCTTCTCGCCAGGTTCGTCGAGCGCCTGTATGTCGACAACGAGGTTCCCAGACAGGTACTCGTTCCCGTAGAGCCCTCCGAGCACGGACTGATACAGGAATGGCTGACGACGTTTCGGGGCGCGTCGGTCCAGCTGCGCGTGCCCAGACGAGGCGAGAAGAAGGCTCTGCTCGAAACCGTCACCGAGAACGCACGTTCTGCATTCGAAAGACATCGACTAAAGCGGTCCAGTGATTTCAACGCGCGGTCGAAACAACTGAGGGAACTCCAGCGGGCGATCGGCATGGAGGAGGCGCCTCTCAGAATCGAGTGCTTCGACATCTCGAACACGGGCCCCACCGAGGCCGTCGGGTCGATGGTCGTCTTTGAAGACGGACTTCCCAAGCGATCGGACTATCGTCGGTTCGCGATCAAATGGACCGCGGGCCCCGACGACGTAGCCATGATGGGCGAGGTCGTCCGCCGGCGCTTCTCCAGGCTCGCCGCCGGCCGGGACGACCAGGGGAAGAACGACAAGAAAAAACGTCGCTTCGCGTACCCCCCCAACCTGGTCGTGATCGACGGAGGGAAGGGACAGCTGAATCGAGCGGTGGAGGTTCTCGACGACCTCGGCATCGATGACGTCACGACGGTCGCGCTCGCCAAGCGGATGGAAGAGGTGTTCGTGCCGGATCGTCCCGGACCGATTCGAATACCAAGAAACTCAGAGGCCCTGTACGTCCTGCAGCAGATACGGGACGAGGCTCATCGTTTCGCCCTCGCTTACCATCGTCTCAAGCGAGGCAAGCGCATGACGAAATCGACTCTCGACGGAATCACCGGTCTCGGCGACGCTCGACGCAGAAGCTTGCTCAAGCACTTCGGATCGGTGAAGAAAGTGCGCGAGGCATCACTGGAGGAACTGATGGAGGTGAAGGGATTGCCGAGACGAGTGGCGGAAAACGTGCATTCCGCGCTCCACCCCGAATCGGCATCGTCAGCGAGGGAGGCATCGTGAATCTGCGACGGCGCGCCCGAGAGGTCGAGGTCGTCGTCATCAGCGGGCTCTCCGGCGCGGGACGGTCCGAGGCGGCCAAGGCTCTCGAGGACCTCGGTTTCTTCGTCGTGGATAACCTGCCTCCCGCTCTCATCAAGACGATGATGTCGCTCGCGCTCGCCGGGGGCACCGAGATCAAGCGAATCGCGATAGTGATCGACTCGCGCGGCGGAAAGTTCTTCGATGAGGCCCTTCGGGAACTCGAGAAGTTACGCCGCGACGTCTGCAATTACCGGCTGCTCTTTCTCGAGGCCTCTTCGGACATTCTCGTGCGTCGCTTCGAGGCCAGCCGCAGGAAGCATCCGCTCGCAAGCGGTGATCGGGTGATCGTCGGGATCCAGCGCGAACGCGACCTGATGAAGCACTTCCGCGAAGGCGCCGATCTCATCCTCGACACCTCCGATCTCTCGGTGCGAGAGCTTCGCACTCGCATTGCATCGCATTTCGGAGACGCGGGACCGCCCGACGTCCTTAACACGACCGTCATTTCCTTCGGATACAAGTTCGGGTTGCCGCTCGACGCGGACATCGTCTTGGACGTCCGGTTCCTCCCGAACCCGCATTGGGTCGAGGGCCTCCGGGACCTCACCGGCCTGGACGAGCCGGTACGCGAATACGTGATGAAGCAAGACGCCACATCCGACTTCATGACTCGAATCCAGGATCTCTTTGCAATCCTGCTGCCCGGCTTTGAGAGCGAGGGACGACACTTCCTCACGGTCGCGGTTGGGTGCACGGGAGGGCGACACCGTTCGGTTGTCCTGGCCGAGGAGATCGCAGGATTCCTGAACGACAAGGGATTCGCAGCGAAGGCCCTTCACCGAGACGCGCACCGTCCCCCGGTGGGGCAATGAGGGTTACCGGAATCGGCGGCGGCCACGGTCTGGCCGCAACCCTGAGAGCGGCGCGCACCTACGCCGATGAAATCGAGGCCGTGGTGACGGTCGCGGACGACGGTGGGTCGTCGGGACGTCTGTCGCGCGAGCTCGGTATCCCTCCGCCGGGTGATATCAGGAACTGTCTGGTGGCCCTTTCCGACGACAGCGAGCTCGCTCAACTCTGCCAGCATCGGTTCGGCTCGGGGCCGCTCACCGGACACACGCTCGGCAATCTGTTGATCGCCGCCCTCACGGAAACGACCGGAGACTTCGCCGCCGCGGTCGAGCGGACGGGAGCACTTCTGAAGGCGCGCGGGCGGGTCCATCCCTCGACCACCGAACTCGTGAGCATGAGGGCTCAGGTGCAGGGGGGAGTGGTCAAGGGTCAGGTCGCGGTGGCCCAGTCTCAAGGCCTGATCCAGGCGGTCTATCT
>JALZEK010000078.1 GCA_030862065.1 Actinomycetota bacterium
GGCGTACGTCGAGGTCTCCCTCCGCGACGTGGAGATCGGTGCGGCAGACCCCGCACGCCGAGACGCGCACGAGAACCTCGTGCGCCCCGGGGGAGGGCCTTGGTCTGTCGACGGAGACGAGGGGGCCAGAATCTATCGGGCCCGGGTTTTTGACCTCCCACGCCAACATGTGAGCCATTGTTCTATTGAACCGCGAAGTCCTTTCGCCCTGCGGTTTGGTCAGAAAAAGGTCAGTCGCCGTACGCGGCTCTCACCCGAACCCACTCAGCCGACGACGCAAAGCCATCCTGTCGTTCAAACTTTGCTCGCAGTATCCATCGGCGGTGTGGATAACCCGTAAAACCATTAATGTCGAAGTGCTCTCGCCACCGATGATCGTCATTGATCCGGTCAAAAGGAGTGCCGTCAACAGAAATGAATACTTTGTTGCTGCCCTTGTCGCCGAATCGATGCCAGTTGGTCGAGCCTCTTCGCTTGTAGCTGAAGGCTACGATCTGACCTTCGCGAGAAGGTCGCGTAGTTCCCCTGAAGAAGTAGCCGCCCGAGAATGTCTCTACATGGCAAGGCTCATTGCGACAAACCCGCCCTCGGGTCGTCGTCTCGCGGAGGCCGGCATCGGCGACCAGAGGAAACATAAGTGCAAGCAACACCAACATTCCAAGCAAAGAGCGACGCATCGACTCAACCTCCCCACCTCGTCTGAAACCTGCGAAAAGCTTATGAGACGCACGCGGCAATTTCCGATCGTTCATCGGGGCAATAGCCACAAGTAATAGGGACGTTACGGGACGCGGCCGTTCTCCGAGTGCCAGAAGGCTATGCATCTACATGGGATGAGCGGGCCATCGTACAGGCCTGGTCCTGACCTGCCGCTTTTGCGTGTCGGAGAGGAGACTTGAACTCCTACGCCCCGTTAGGGGCACTAGGCCCTCAACCTAGCGCGTCTACCAATTCCGCCACTCCGACGAAACAAAAGCCTCGTCCGTCACGCACTGACGAGGCCACGATAATTATACGGCGGGTTCTTTGGGTCTCAGGCGCCCGCAGAGGGCGGTAAATCGCCAAAGAACGAATCAATCTTCTTCCTCCTCTTCTTCGGGCGCGGTGTCCATGGTCGCGGCGTCGAAGGTACCGGTCGAGTCGACCTCGAATCCGGACACGTTGGGCCTGGCTGCCCAGAAAATTCTGAAATACCCGATCGGAGCGATGGGAGCCTGAGCAAGCACTTTCTCCTCGGCCTTTCTGTAGAGCTTCGTCCTTTTCTTCGAGGACTTCGTGCCCCGCGCCTTTCTAAGCAACGAATCGACGGCCGGGGACGAAAAGCCGGTGTGGTTGTCGGGCGAATCCGACTCGAACAGTGCTCCGAGGTAGGCGTCGGCGGCGGGATACTCGGCTATCCAAGTCAGCCTGAACACCGATTGGTCATCGTCCTGCAGCACCCCGAAGAAATCCTTGAACTCGAGCGCCTCCCGCTTGACGCGGAGACCGACGGCTCTGAAGTTGCGGCTCAAAAGATCGGCGACCTGGTCGTGAGGAGGCTCATCGGGATACTGAAGAAGCACCCGGCGATCCTTCCGGGGGACCTTCCTGAGTAGCCGGCGAGCCTCCGGGGGGGAGAAATCGCACAGCTTCGTGCACGCGTCCTTCGTGAATCCACGCATGCCGGGAGGGACGATCCCCCGCGGCTCCTCCATCAGACCCTTGTAGACGACCTGGGCGATCGTCTCCCGATCTACGGCCCGGCTGATTGCCTGGCGCAGATTCTTGTTGCCGAGCGACTTGACCTTGAGATTGAGCCCGTAGGAATAGGTGTTGAGCGAATCGACGAAGCCGTCGCGGCCGAAGCGCTCCGCGGCATCCGGTATCTGCCCTATGGGGACCTCGGACACGTCGACCTGCCCCTCCAAGAAGTCGAGCCAGGACGCGGCCGACTCCGGATAGGGGATGAATCGGAGACCGTCGACGGCCGGCGCCTGGATCGCTCCGTCGAAGGACTCAAGGAAGATATGGCCGCCGACGTCCCATTCCTGGGCCATCTGAAAGGAGCCGTTTCCCACCGGCTCGGTCAAGAACTCGTCCTGTTGTGACACCGCCTCACTCGGGAGAGGCACGAGGCCGGGATGGGTGAGAACGAACGGGAACTCGTAGTCGGGTTCGGTGAGCTCGATGATGAGAGTCTGGTCGTTTGGTGCCTTTAGGCCCGCGAGGTGTTTCGTGTTGCCGACCGCGTTGACGTCGGAGAATCCCTTCACTCGTTGCAACAGATAGGCGAGGTCCGAGGCGTTCTTGCGCTGCGCGATGCGATCGAAAGCGAACACGAAGTCCCTCGCGGTGACCGGGGACCCGTCGTGGAAGGTCGCGCCCTCGCTCAGTTTGAAGACAAACGTCGCACCTTTGTCTTTGACCTGCCACGATTCTGCTGCGGCCGGTTCGACTTCCTCCGACGCCGCATCCCATCTCGTGAGTCCCTCGTAGAGCTGGCGCACGAGCAGCACGGAGCCCTTGTCCTCGACCAGCATGGGGTCTAGGGTCGCCGGCTCCTTCACCGCGATGGTTATGACCTCGTCCTCCTCAGAGAAGGGGTTCTCTGCGCTGATGAGGTCGCCGCCCGGGCTGGGAGAGGCCGAGGGGGTGACGGTTCCGGTCGGAGGGCTCTCGCCGACCGAGACGGTGGCCTCCGGCCCCGCCGCCAGGTCGTCGCGGTCGGTACAGGCCCCCAGGACGATCACGGCCGTCAGTGCGCCGGCCAGGACGCGCGCATAGAAGAGAGTCACCGTGATTTGGCCGTTGTCAATCCTGGAGCAGGAACGCAAGCAGGATCGTGGTGCCGGTGAAGATGATCGCGGTGATGACCGTGATCCGATCGAGGTTCTTTTCCATCACGGTCGATCCCATGGCCTGGCTTTGCATCCCGCCCCCGAACATTTCGGACACTCCTCCGCCCCGACCGGCGTGAAGCAGGACGAGAAGGATCAGGATCAACGAGACGAGTACGTGAATCGCTATCAGTACGACGGTCATTCGTAGCCTCTCTTAAGTTCTTTCGGTGGTTCCAGGTTAGCCGGGGTGGCGGGCTACGGCCACCATCTGGCTACCCTCGGGCCAGCGAGATCAGATTGGGCATGATCTCGGGTCCCATGAGATGGCCCAGCGCCCCCCGCCTCGAGGCGGTCTCGCCGAAGGTTCCCACCGAGTCGGCGCTCACCGATCCGCCCGCCACGAGCAGCGGGACCGGCCCATCCGTGTGCGCCTTGCGAGCGCAGCTGGTCGAGTGGTCGGCGGTCACCGCCACCAGGGCCCCGCCCAGGTCGAGGTCGGCCAAAAGGGGGGTGAAAAAGGCGCCGTCGATCGCTTCGATGGAGGCGATCTTGGCCTCGTGGTCGCCGTCGTGGGCCGGGACGTCGGGGCCCTTGATGTGGACGTAAAGCCCGTCGTAACCGCCCAGGGCCTCCAGGGCGAGCTCGGCCCAGGCCTCGTACTGTTCCACGGGAGCGATCCCCGTCGGAGCCTCGACCACCCCCATGCCCATCAGGCGCGCGATGCCCAGTTCGACCGGCATCTCGACGAAGCACCCCATCGAGGGACCGAATCTCTGTTTGAACGGAACAAGGTCCGGCACGTGGTCTCCTCCGTCTCGGGTCAAGATGAAGTTGCCGGGGAGCTTGCCGGCGCTCCTTCTTTTGGCGTTGACGTGAGAGGCCTCGAGCGTCGCAAAGGCCGCGGCCAGCCAATCATTCGTGAGGGCCGCGGCTCGCCGCGCCGCCTCGTCCGACTCGTGGCCGGCCACGGGAGACACGCGAACGACCCGGTTTTCGAACGTCTCCTTGGCTACCCCCAGGGCCCCGTGGCGTCCGTAGGCCGGATCCGAGTTCTCCACTTCGGCCGACAGAGGCCCCTGGTTCGAACGGAGAACGAGCACCCCCCTGTGACCGACGGTTGCCCGGAAGTCGAAGTCGGCGCCGGGGAGGGAGACCTTGTTCTGAACCTCATCCGCCAGGGCGTGCGCTTCCTCAGAAGTGAGGTCGCGACCGACGCGTCGGTCCAGGATCGTCCATCGATCGCTGTCTCTCTCAACGGTGGCGAAGTTCACCCGATAGGCGAGGTCGCCCTCTTTGACCTCGAGTCCCGCGCCGATGGACTCGAGGGGGCCGCGTCCGGTGTGGTGCTCGTGCGGGTCGTAACCGAGGATCGCGAACACCGCGATGTCGGACTCGGGCGCGATGCCCTCGCCGACGGTGGTGACGTAACCGTTGCGCCCCTTCGACGCGAGGAGGTCGAGGTTCGGCGTGCGCGCCGCTTCGAGGGGAGTCTTTCCTCCAAGAGGTTGCAGAGGATCGTCCCCCAGGCCGTCGAGGATGACGTAAACGATCTGCTTGGGACTCACGTGGCGGCCTTGACGATCGCCGCGAACTCACCCGCGTCGAGCGAGGCCCCTCCAACCAATCCCCCGTCGACGTCGCGTTGCGAGAGAAGGGCCTTGGCGTTTCCGGCCTTGACGCTGCCCCCGTAAAGGATGCGGGTCGCGCCTGCGACGTCGTCGGAAAACTCTTTTTCGATTATCTGGCGGATGTAGGCGATCGTTTCCTGCGCGTCGTCTGGAGTGGCCGTCTTTCCCGTTCCTATCGCCCAGATCGGTTCATAGGCGATGACGATCTCGGCGACCTGCTCGGGTTTGAGACCCTTGAGTCCCTCGCGCACCTGTCCGTCAACCTTTGGTTCGGTCTGCCCTACCTCTCGTTCCGACTCGGTTTCCCCGCAGCACATGATCGGCACGAGCTCGCTCTGAAACGCAACCCGAACCTTCCTGTTCACGTCCTCGTCGGTCTCCCCGAAGACCTCTCGCCGCTCGGAGTGCCCGAGGATCACGTAATGGACCCGCAGCGACTTCAACATTTCGGCCGAGACCTCGCCGGTGAACGCGCCGCTGGCCTCGTGGTACATGTTCTGGGCACCCAGCACGAACCGCATTCGATCGGACTCGATCAGCGTCTGGACCGTTCTCAGAGCCGTGAAGGGCGGACACAACGCAACCTCGACCTTGTTGTAATCGTGGTCGGCAAGCTCGTATCCGAGTTGCTGCACCAGCTTGATCGCCTCGTGATGCGTGTTGTTCATCTTCCAGTTGCCGGCAATGAGTGGTCGTCTCATTTCTCACTCCCCTTTTCGCAGCGCGGCGACGCCCGGCAGTTCCCTGCCCTCGAGCAACTCCAACGAGGCTCCCCCGCCCGTGGACAGATGTGAAACCGCATCGATCATGTCGAATTCGGCGAGGGCTGCCGCCGAGTCTCCTCCTCCGGCAACCGTGTACGCGCCGTTCCGGGTGGCTTGCGCGATGGCCTGGGCCACCGCCTTGGTTCCGCCCGCGTACGCATCGATCTCAAAGATTCCCATCGGGCCGTTCCACAGCAGGGTCCGAGCCCCCACTATCGTCCGGGCAAACCGGGCCCGGGAGTTCGGACCGATATCGACTCCGATGCGCTCCCCTATGGCGTTGAGCGGCGTGTTCTCGTGGGCCGCCCCCTCTTCGAGAGAGTCGGCCGCTACGACGTCGCCGGGAAGCCTGATCTCAACGCTTTGTTGTTCCGCCCGTTCGAGGACCGCGCGCACCTCGTCGAGTCGATCCGACTCGACGCGCGACCTGCCCACATTCTGCCCCTTGGCCGCCAGAAGGGTGAAGGCCATCGCCCCACCGACGCAGATCGTGTCGACCTTGTCGAGGAGGTTTGCTATGACCCCGAGCTTGTCGGCCACCTTTGCGCCCCCGAGAACGGCAACGAACGGCCGCTCGGGATCGTGAAGGAGGCGCTCCAGCCTGTTCACCTCTTCGGCGAGGAGAAGGCCGGCCGCCGACGGAAGTGTTTCGGCCACGCCGACGATCGAGGCGTGCGCTCGGTGGGAGGATCCGAACGCGTCGTTGACGTAGGCCTCTGCGAGTCGCGCCAGCGCGTCCGCGAACTCGGGATCGTTTTTTTCCTCTCCGGGCTCGAAGCGAAGGTTCTCGAGCAACACGACGGCGGCCTCCGATTTGCAGGCCTGGCTCGCCGTCTCGCCGACCACCTCGTCCAGGACGGTCACCTCGCGACCGAGGAGTTTCTCGAGGGCTTTTCCCACGGGCGCCAGTCGCAACTCGTCGACCACCTTGCCCTTCGGCCGCCCCAGGTGCGAGCAGACCGCGAGGCTCGCGCCCTTCTCCAGGAGCGCTTCCAGCGTCGGAATCGAAGCTCGGATCCTGAGTTCGTCGGTTATCCGTCCGTCGGAAAGGGGGACGTTGAGATCACACCTGACGAGAACTCTCGCGCCGGAAACGGGGAGATCGTCAATCGTGGGCAGCGTTGGTCGTCGTTCGTTCACAGAGGTACAAACATACCGAAGCGGTTCCGGCGACGGCTAGACTTTTCACGCGATGAATGGCAGGGCGACCAAGCTGGTTATGTACTGGGCGTTCACGTTCGTCCTGATCGCCGTCGGGATCGTGGGGATCTTCAGCATCGGCATCCCGTTCCTGTTGTTGGGGATAACACTGGCGATTTTGTTTCCGGCTCGAGACCGGCCGGCGTTTTACTGGGCCGGCGTTATGGGCGTCGCGGCCTTCATCGCAGGGTTCATCCTGTTGGCTCCCCTGGGGTGCACGAGCTCCGTAGCGCCGGTAACCGTTTCGGTTGAGAATCCGAGATCCGACGGCGCCGTGCCGCTCGAGACACCGACGCCGGTAGTAGCCACCGAATGTGCCAACCCCATCGGCATCGATTACAAGGGGTCGGTCGGGTACAACCCGAGCTTCGCTCCGGCTCTCCTCGGTGGGGTCGCGCTGGGCGTCCTGGTCGGAGTGGCGAGCCACGCCGTTATTTCGCGTCGATCGGCAGCGACGGCAGCCGCCTAGCCAAGTTCCTTGCCGGCGTCCATAAATCGAAACGACCATTACGCGCCAATTTTGAGCGCGCGCGAAGCGGGGGGCGGGCTTCGCCCTGATCCAGTGGAGGGGGGGGGG
>JALZEK010000084.1 GCA_030862065.1 Actinomycetota bacterium
AGGCGCGTTGTGCGTTCCTTGAACTCAGGGGCATATCGCCGCTGAGATGTGGTCATGGGCTCCCCTTTCTGGCCACGTCAGCACACGTGCACCAGCTTCAGGTGTCCACATAACCGGGTCAAGTCCACTTTGCACCGCGGTCACCACGGTCACCACAGCTCTCGAGAGGAGGGGTGATTTGATGCCGCCGCAGGGAGCCCTTCATCGGAGTTGTTCGATCTCTCCCGCCCTAGCCTCGACGAGATCGATTCCCGACCTGATCATCAAACCGCCGTCGTGCGTGAGCCGCTCGGCCAGTCCTTCGACCAGTCGCCCATTGGAGAAGCGAACCGATACGGAGCGGCCGAGGACGACCGAGAGGTCCGTCGCCCGGTTGACGACATGACTCGCCGCGGCGGGATGGTTTAGCCGCTCGTAGAGACGTTCGAACCGGGCGAGGAAATCGATCAGAAGCGACAAGCTGTCGGGCGAAGTGCCGGTCTCGTTCGCGATCGATGTCGCGGTCTGGGCGATCTCGTCCGGTGGTTGAGTAGAGAACCGGCAGTTGATCCCGACACCGGCGACCGCGGTCTCGATACCGTTCCCCGACAACCGCCCTTCGACGAGGATGCCGGCGACCTTTCGGCCTCCGATCATCACGTCGTTGGGCCACTTGAGGCCGGCCTCGACTTCCGTGCGCACCCGGATGGTCTCGGTACAGGCGACCCCCAGTGCGGTCGTGAGCAGACTGTGACGCCCGCTTCCCTCCGGGCGGAGGATCACCGAGAAAAGAAGCGAGTCGCCGGGTCCCGAGAGCCACCTCCGTCCCATCCGGCCCCTCCCGGCGGTCTGGTAGTCGGCCGCCACGAGCGACCCCTCGGGCGCCCCCTCGGCCGCCCAGCGAAGCGCCTCGGCATTGGTCGAGTCGATCTCTTCGAAAAACCGGCAGGGCCGTCCCAATCTGCCGGTCACGGCGGATTCGATCGCGGCGGTAGTCAGGCGAGACAAAGGACCCTCCAGTGATGCACGGCACTACGATACGGACCGTGTTCAAAAAGCTCTTGATTGCCAACCGAGGCGAAATAGCCATCAGAGTGGTGCGCGGCTGTCGTGACCTGGGCGTTTCGCCGGTCGCGATCTACTCCGACCTGGACGCGGACGCGCTGCATGTTCGGCTGGCCGACGAGTCCTACAACGTCGGGCCCGGCCCCGCGGCCCAGTCCTACCTGAACGTCGAGGCCATCATCGGCGCCGCCAGGCGAGCGGGAGCCGAGGCCGTTCATCCCGGCTACGGCTTCCTCGCCGAGAACGGCGACTTCGCCCGGACCGTCACCGAGGCGGGACTGGCCTGGGTCGGCCCTCCGCCCGACGTCATCGACCAGATGGGAGACAAGCCCGCGGCCCGCCGGGCCGCTTCGGATGCCGGAGTCGCCACCGTTCCCGGCACGCTCGAGCCGGTAAAAACGGTCGACGAGGTGAGGGCCTTCGTCGAGGAGCACGGGCTTCCGCTCGCGATCAAGGCGTCCGCGGGAGGCGGTGGCAAGGGGTTCCGGGTCGTCAAGTCCGAAAACGAGATCGAGGACGGTCTGTCGGGCGCGGCCCGAGAGGCCCAGGCCTACTTCTCCTCGTCCGAGGTCTACCTCGAGCGTTATCTCGAGCGACCGCGACACATCGAAATCCAGGTGCTGGGCGACGCGACCGGGACGATCCTGTCCTTTCCCGAACGCGACTGTTCTCTGCAGCGTCGCCACCAGAAACTCGTCGAGGAGTCCCCCTCACCCGCCCTCGACGCGACCGTGCGGGAGGCGATCATGGAGGCGGCGTCCAGGGTCTCGAAGCAGGTCGGTTACAGAAACGCGGGGACCTGCGAGTTCCTGCTCGACGCCGACGGCAAGACCTTTTACTTCCTCGAGATGAACACCCGGTTGCAGGTCGAGCATCCGGTGACCGAACTGGTCACCGGCACAGACCTCGTCAAGGCCCAGCTTCAGATCGCGGCCGGAGAGCCACTCGAGTTCTCACAACACGACATAGAACTGCGCGGCCACGCGATCGAGTGCCGCATCAATGCGGAGAACCCGGCGAAGAACTTCATGCCGGCTCCCGGGACGATCGGTGACTACGTCGAACCGGCCGGCCCCGGAGTGCGCGTCGACTCGGGAGCCGAGCCCGGCGCACCGATCCCCCAGACGTACGACCCTCTCGTGGCAAAGATCATCACCTACGGATCCACGCGCGAGGAGGCCCGCCGCCGGATGCTGCGAGCGCTGGACGAGTACAAGATCGAGGGAATAAAGACGACCATCCCCTTTCATCGGCTCGTGCTCGCCGACGATCGCTTCGTGACCGGCGATTACCACACCGGAACGGTCGAGCGAGAAACCGACCTGTCGAAACTCGAAGACTCACCGGCCCCCGGCAGGAAGCCCGGCGAGCGCGAGGTGATCGAGCGCAGCTTCTCGGTGGAGGTCGGCGGCAAGCGCTTCGACGTCAAAGCCAGAGAGGAACTCGATTCGGTCGTTCGGCCCAAGAAACCGAAACCACCCAAGTCCGCCGGTCACCTGGGAGGCGGCGGTACCGAAACTCTCAACGCGCCCATGCAGGGGACGATCGTGAAGGTCCTCGTGAAACAGGGGCAGGAGGTTAAGGCCGGCGATCCGATCTGCGTGCTCGAGGCCATGAAGATGGAGAACTCGATCCTCGCCCATGCCTCGGGGACGGTCGAGGAGTTGAAGGTCGAAGCCGGTCAGTCGGTTCAGACGGGGGCCGCCCTCGCGATCATCCGCTGACACCTTCCTCGAGTGGTGGCTCCGTCACGCATGGCGCGACTCACGCACCACTCAGCAAACGAACGGTCGAGTGGTGGTTCAATCACGCATTGCGCGACTCACGCACCACTCAGCAAACGAAAGGGTCGAGTGGTGGCTCAATCACGCATAGCGCGACTCACGCACCACTCAGCGAGTGAGCGGGGGTCGCTACGGGAGACCCGTGATCCGGACTCCGGCCCGATCGACCTTGTAGCGGCGATTGATCCCGATCAACAGAGCGGTGAGCGGCTCCACGATGCGCGCGTTCTCCAGAGGACCAGCGTCTACGTAACGGAGGTCGGGGATCGCCTCCACCAGTTCCCTCACCCTTTGCTTGGCCGCCCTGTTGCTTCCACACACCAGAACGTCGCCCTCCATAGGCGAATCGATCTCGTTGAGCGCGACCGCGGCGAGCGTGTGGAAGGCCGCGCACAGGTTTCCCTTGCCCAAAAAAGCCCACGCCTGCTGGGCGGCGGAGCCCTCCCATACGCCAAGGGTATGTGTCGCCCTCGCCCCGACCGCCGCAGCGACAGGCACCGTGCAGTCGACGACGATCGCGTCGTCGCGGACGTGATCGGCGATCGACTTGTAAATCGCCGCCTGTCCGGAGTAGGGAACGGTGACCACGACGAGGTCGGTCGAAGCGACCGCCCGAGCGTTCTCCATTCCGCTACAACGAGCGCTCGGTATCTGTTTCTTCAGACGGTCGATGGCCGCGTCGGCCTTCTCCTGCTGCCTGGACCCGATAACGACCTCGAGCCCGGCCTTCGCCCAGCGCAAGGCGAGACCGTACCCCTCGTCGCCGGTCCCGCCGATGACCGCAACCTTGTCTATCGCCACGGATTTACTCGACGAGTCGGGCGGGGCATCAAATGACTTGCGGCTCGTACTCGCCGAAGACCTTCCGCAACCTGTCGGAGACCTCGCCAAGAGTCGCGTACGCGGCCAGCGCTTCCCGCATCGGATAAAGGAGATTAGCGGTGCCCTTGGCCGCGCTCTCGAGTTCGGCGAGCGCGGCATCAACGGCAGATTGATCGCGCTCGGCGCGAACTCGTTCCAACCGCGCGATCTGGCGTTTGTACAGATCAGGATCGAGCCCATGAATCTCCATCGGTTCCTCGTCCCCTGGGGCGAACTTGTTCACCCCGACCACGACCCGCTCCTGCGACTCGATGGCTCGGGCGATCCTGTAAGCGGACTCCTCGACCTCGCCCTTCATCCAGCCGACCTCAATGGCCTCAACCGCGCCGCCCATGGCGTCGATGCGCTCGAGGTACTCCATCGCCCTCCGTTCGAGCTCGTCCGTCAAAGATTCGACGAACCACGAGCCGCCGAGAGGATCTGCGGTGTCGGCGACTCCGGCCTCGTAACCGATGAGCTGTTGGGTCCTGAGTGCGATCGTTGCCGACTTCTCGGTCGGGAGAGCCAGCGCTTCGTCGAACGCGTTCGTGTGCAGTGACTGAGTCCCTCCGAGCACGGCGGCGAGGGCTTCCAGAGCCGTCCTGACGATGTTGTTCTCGGGCTGCTGCGCGGTAAGAGTCGCCCCGCCCGTCTGCGTATGAAAGCGAAGCATCATCGTCTTGGGGTTGGTCGCGCCGAACCGTTCCTTCATAACCCGTGCCCACAGCCTGCGCGCCGCCCGGAACTTCGCCACCTCTTCGAAGAAGTTCATGTGACACGCGAAGAAAAACGAGAGCCGCGGCGCGAAGTCGTCAACATCGAGACCTGCCTCCAGCGCCGCCTCGACGTAAGCGATCGCGTCCGCGATCGTGAATGCGACCTCCTGTACGGCCGTACACCCGGCCTCCCGCATGTGGTAGCCGGAGATCGAGATGGTGTTCCAACGAGGAAGACGGTCGCGGCAGTAGGCGAACAGATCCGTGACGATTCTCATCGAAGGCTTTGGCGGATAGATATAGGTGCCTCGGGCCGTGTATTCCTTGAGGATGTCGTTCTGCACCGTTCCGGTGATCTTCTCCGGGGGGACTCCCTGGCGTTCGGCCACCAGCTCGTAGAGCAATAGGAGAATCGACGCGGTCGCGTTGATCGTCATCGACGTCGACACCTCGCCGAGGGGGATGCCGTCGAACAACAACTCCATGTCGGCAAGGGAATCGATGGCCACCCCGACCCGGCCGGCCTCGTCCGCGGCTTTGGGGTGATCGGAGTCGTAGCCCATCTGCGTCGGTAGATCGAACGCCACCGACAGGCCCGTCTGGCCGGCCTCCAGCAGGTAACGGAAGCGGGCGTTCGTCGACTCCGCGCTGCCGAACCCCGCGTACTGGCGCATGGTCCACAGCCGATCCCGGTACATCCCGGGGTAGACACCTCGGGTAAAAGGCCATTCTCCCGGCCGTCCCAGGTCCCGGTCCTCGTCCACTTCGACCGAGTCGGGGCCATAAACGCTATGTATCTCGATGCCGGAATCAGTGCGGCGTTCTTGGCTCATGTAAGCAGCCTATTCGCGAAACCTCCCGGTTAGGATTCGGCCGTGGCGACGGTTCAGGACATTTACCAAAAGCACCGTCCGGAGGCATTCAAGCCCGACCGGCGCCCCTCTTCGTTTGAGGTTTGGTCGTGGTTCTTCATGCGGATCTCGGGCGTCATCCTTTTGTTCCTCGTTCTGATCCACCTGTTCATCATGCACATCATGGAATCAGGGGTGGAACGCGTCGATTTCGCTTTCGTCTCGGCGCGCTGGGACAACGTCGGCTGGAAGACCTTCGACTGGGTGATGTTGTTTTTGGCTCTGCTGCACGGTTCCAATGGACTGCGGATCGTAATAGAGGACTATGTTAAGAGACCAGGGGTCAGAGCCACGATTAAGGGGACCCTTTACGCATTGACGACGGTGCTCATGATCATGGGCACCGCGGTGATCGTGACCTTCGACCCTGCAACCGCAGGCTAGATCTAATGGCTCACTTTCACACGTACGACGCCGTAATCGTCGGAGCCGGCGGAGCGGGTCTGCGAGCCGCCCTGGAAGCCGGTAAGCGAGTGAGGACGGCGGTCGTTTCGAAGCTCTATCCGACTCGCTCCCACACCGGAACGGCCCAGGGGGGGATGTGTGCGGCCCTCGCCAACGTCGAGGAGGACTCCTGGGAGTGGCACGCCTTCGACACCGTTAAGGGATCCGATTTCCTGGCCGACCAGGACGCGGTCGACGTGATGTGCAAGGAGGCGGTGGAATCGGTCCTCGAACTGGAGCGCATGGGGCTTCCGTTCAACCGAACGCCAGACGGTCACATCGACCAGCGCAGGTTTGGGGGACATACGCGCAATCACGGCGAGGCTCCGGTGCGCCGCGCTTGTTACGCCGCCGACCGGACGGGTCACATGATCTTGCAAACCCTGTTCCAGCAGTGCAACAAGGAAGGAGTCGAGTTCTTCAACGAATTTTTCGTGCTCGATCTCATCGTCGTCGACGGGATTTGCACCGGCATCGTGGCCTACGAGATCGCGACCGGAGAGCTACATGTGTTTCATGCCAAATCCGTACTCTTTGCCACAGGTGGTTTCGGCAAGATGTACAAGATCACTTCGAACGGCCACACCCTGACCGGCGACGGGCCCGGCGTGGTTTACCGGAAGGGTCTCCCCCTCGAGGACATGGAGTTCTTCCAGTTTCATCCGACGGGTCTGTACCGTCTTGGGATCCTGTTATCGGAGGCGGCTCGGGGGGAGGGCGCGATCCTCCGAAACTCCGAGGGCGAACGTTTCATGGAGCGCTACGCGCCGACGATCAAGGATCTCGCCCCGCGCGACATGGTGTCGCGGGCCGAGTTCTTCGAGATCAAAGAGGGTCGTGGCTGTGGCCCCGACAAGGATTACATCCTGCTGGACCTCACTCATATCGACGCGGAAGTCATCGAGAAAAAACTTCCCGACATCACCGAGTTCTCACGGACTTATCTCGACGTCGACCCGCTCAAGGAAGGGGTCCCGATTGTCCCGACGGCCCATTACGCAATGGGCGGGATTCCGACCAACATCAACGCGGAGGTACTGAGCGACAACCACGGGACGAGGGTTCCCGGCTTCTATGCGGCCGGCGAGTGCGCCTGCGTTTCAGTTCACGGCGCGAACCGGCTGGGGACCAACTCTTTGCTCGACATCGTGGTCTTCGGGCGCCGGGGAGGCCTTGCGATGGCCGAGCACGCCTCGACAAATTCCCTCCAGGACATCCCCGACGACATCCACGTGTCGACGGAGGGCTGGATCACCTCTTTAATGGATGGCTCCTCAGACGTTTCGACCGCGAGGATCCGGCAGACGATGCAGGACGAGATGATGGACAAGGCCTCGGTGGTGAGGACAGAGGAGTCGCTCACGGCGGTACTGAACACTCTTCACCGGCTGCGCGAGGACTTCGCCCGGGCCAGGGTCAAGGATCGGAGCAAGGTGTTCAATACCGAACTCGTAGAGCACATAGAGCTCGGGTTCATGCTCGACATGGCCGAGGCGCTCGTCCTTTCGGCACGAGCGCGGACCGAGAGCCGGGGCGGTCACTATCGCGAGGATCATCAAATGCGAGAGGACGATCACTGGCTTCGTCACACATTCATCTCCAAGACGCCGGAGGGCGAGACGCGTTTGGCGTACCGCGGCGTGGCCGCCGGACGTTACGAACCCGTGGAGCGGAAGTACTGATGCCCCGCAAGAAGAAGGACTCCAACGGCATCGACGTCAAGCTCAAGATTCTCCGCTTCAACCCAGAGACCGACGATGCTCCGCACTTCGAGACCTACGAGATCGAAGCGCAGCCGATGGATCGCCTCCTCGATTGCCTGCACAAGGTGAAATGGGAGGAGGACTCAAGCCTGGCGCTTCGGCGTTCATGCGCGCACGGCATTTGCGGCTCGGACGCAATGGTGATCAACGGCGTCAACATGCTGGCCTGCAAGGTATTGATCAAAGACCTGAAACAGCCGATTCGCGTGGAGCCGATTCGCGGACTCCCGCTCGTCAAGGACCTCATCGTCGACATGGAACCCTTCTTCGCCGGCTATCGGGCGGTGAAGCCATGGCTGATCACGGACCCCGACGAGAAGGAGCCGGAGCGTGAGCGCCTCCAGACCCCAGAAGAGCGTGAGCGGTTCGACGACACGACAAAATGCATACTGTGCGCAGCCTGCACCACTTCGTGTCCGATCTACTGGACGGACCAGGCCTACGTGGGCCCCGCGGCAATCGTCAATGCCCACCGCTTCATCTTTGACTCGCGCGACGCGGGAGCGCGGGAGCGCCTCGAGGTGCTGTCGCAGCGGGGGGGAGTGTTCAAATGCCGGACCGTCTTCAACTGCACGGCCGCCTGCCCCCGGGGAATTAAGGTGACGAAAGCCATACAAGAGGTAAAGCAGGCTTCCCTTTACCGCTCGCTGTAGTGCAGCCGCGGAGATTCGAGCTCTGAACCCTTGTTGAAAAGTGCCGTTACTTTGATTCCGTGAAGTTGCTTCGCGTCGTTGCCGTCATCATCGTGGTGGTGCTCGCGTATCCGGCGTGGCTCGGCTATCAGATCTGGGACCAGTCGCGTAGCGACGAGAACCGCACTGCGGACGCAATCGTCGTGCTCGGAGCCGCGCAGTACGACGGCGACCCCTCTGCGATTTTTGAGGCTCGACTCGATCAAGCGGCCTACCTCTTCAACGAAGGTTTCTCCCAAACCGTCATCGTCACCGGAGGAAAGCAGGAGGGAGACCGGTTCACCGAGGCGGAGGCGGGAGAGATGTATCTCGTCGACGAACGAGGCCTGCCCTCGGAAAGGATCATTGGAGAGACGCAGGGAAGGACGACTTTGGAAAGCCTCCGGGCGGTAAAGGGCCTGTCCGAGGACCAAGGGGTCCGAACTGTCCTGCTCGTCTCCGACCCCCTGCACTCCGAACGGATCAAGCGGATCGCGTACGACCTCGGTTTCGAAGACGCTTGGACGAGTCCCGCCTCCTACGTCGAGCTAAACCGGAGTCGGCTGACGAAATTCAAAGAGTTGATCAGAGAGATCGGCGCGCTGGTGGCCTACGAGATCACGGATCGTTAACGGGGTCGGTCAGACCACCATCAAGGCCATCACGGCACCCGCGGTCAAGATACAGACGGCGCCCACCACTCGCCACGCGTCCTCCACCAACCGCCGGCGCGCCACGATCGCTCCGGCGGCTCCACCCACCAGGACGAGCCCGAGCTGAAGGAAGGTCAGCCCCGTCTCCCCCAGGGGGGCAGGATCGATGGCCTCGGGGGCCGGCCCCACGGCGTTCCAATCGAAACCAAATGGATCTGCGATCAGGGCCGGCAGCAGCTGGAGGCTCGTGAACATTCGGTTTCGCGCCAGAGCCACCGCAACGACCACCGCCGCAGCCAGCGGAAGCGCGGCCGCGGCCGAGTGGCGTCTTCCGGGATCGCTCAGCCTCAACAGGGCCGCGCCGGCCGCGGCGAAGCCCAAAACTCCGCCGGTCGCGAGGAGGGTCGCGCTGGGTCGAACGTTAAGCGAGCCCCACAGCGACGACAGCCGGACCTCGCCGAACAAGAGCCCTCCGATCAGGGCGCCGAGGACGAGGTCCGAGTTGGCAGGCGCCCGCCACCGGCTCGCGCCTCCCCTCGTCAATACACCGACCCACGTGTAAAAGGAGCCGAAGAATTCTCCGCGATCAAGCCATGTACGTCGGCCGACCACGAGGCATCCGGCAAGCGTTGCGATCGTGTAGAGACCGAGAGCCGTCCCCACCGAACGGGGGTCGAGCGCCTCCGGATATGCACTGAGAAACCAAACCCAAGCGATCGTCGCAGGCAAGGCCCACGAAACATCGTCGCTTGCTTGGTCGAGGCGGTCGCCACCGGTCCATGTCCGAAAGCTCCGAGCCATAGTGTCGAAGGGGTCGACGACCGCCCACACCCGTCCCACAACGACCGACGCGACCGCCAACAAAGGCCACGCGAGTCCCACAATCAGGGCCGGTGCGATGTTGTCGAGCTGGTCGTTGGCGCCAATTCGGCCGGCCGCGATACAGACGAGCAGGACGATCAGGGAGACGGCGCGCGCCGCGGCGCGCCGGGGGCCGAGCGGTCCGAAGCGGTCGTCGGGGGCCGGGTCCATCTCCCGGTTCGGAGGCAGCTTCTTGCTGAGTTCCTCGATCGATATGACCAGACATACGCACACCACGGCCGCGAACAAAGGCGATAGGGCGAGCCTGTCCGGTTCGGTCAAGGGGTGACCCAGAAGCACGTTGCGCTCTCCAATTACGCAATCGGATGTCTCTCAATTCTGACCGAGCCTTCAGCCCCATTCGGTTCCCTGCGACCCTCCGGGGGGAAGGATCATTCGCCACCCGCGCCGAATTACCAGTTGAGGGGACCAAGCGGGCGTCCCCGCCCAAAAGAACCGCGAACAGGGGGAACGTCAGCATGAGACGACACTTCGCCGGGGCGCTCTTCGCGACGGGAACGGTCGCGATCCTCATCCTCGGACTCGGGCTTCCCGCCATGGCAGACCACACGAACCCCAAAGAGCCGCTGTCGAACACGACCGGGCCACCCGCCGAGGGCATCCCCCTGGGCGAGGGCGAGTGGACTTACATCAAGGGATTCCCGCCCAACCCGGGCACCGATCTCAGATTCTTCAAGAAGGGGCCGGTGACCTATGCGTCGTCTGGGACCCTCGGTCAGGCCGATGAGGAACACGTCGGCCAGCGCATACTGCGCCTGGTCAACCGGCATGGCATCGTGCGCCCGAAGTGGCTCGCCGATCATGGGTCCGCGAACTGTCCGACCGCCAATCCGGGCGGGACGCTCGGCCTGCAGCACGATGTGCAGGTAACGCCGAAGTCGAGACCACAATTGATCGTTGACGCCACGGACGCGACGGGTCGCTGTCATGATCCCGGGGGCGGTGGTATCGAGCTCGTGGATATTTGGAAGATTCGAAAGAAGAAGTTCGAACCGCGCGAGACCCATCTGGTGCGGTTCGACGGAACCGCCCACAATCAGACGGTTGATGCCACCCGGCCCTGGATCGTCTACATCTCTACGAGCGACACCCTCCGGCCCTGGATCGACGTGGTGGATATTCGGAGTTGTCTCGGCCACCAAGAGGCAAGCCTGGCGAAGAAACGCGAACGCTGCCGGCCCAAGGTTTACCGGCTTCCCTTCGACCCCAGGTGGACGACACAGATCAATTACGACCCGAACGACGGAGAGGTCGGGAAGATGGAGGACCCCAACCACTCGAGCGGAGGAGGTGGGGGATGCCACGACATCACGGCCGTTCCGGGGAGGATCTACTGCGCGGCCCTCAACGGGACGGTCTACTTCGACGTCTCGAACCTGACGACCCCGGAGGGACGGATAAAGGGAGAACGCCTTCCCTGCAAGGTGATCGACGGCACTTTGACAAAGGCGAAGGTCACCAACTGTGATCTCTTCGTAAAAGGGCAGGGCAACGACGGCAACGATCCCGCGACCGAGGACCTCGAGGCGTGGAACAAGTTGGGCAAGCCCAGGGCCAAGGGCTGGAGACACCTCGGTCACATCAACCATCCCGGGAGGGAGGATCTGAACGGTAACCAGTACGTCGAGGCCGACGAGGGTGTTGCCCTCTCCCACCAGTCCGATCCCTCTCCCGACGGCAAATGGCTGTGGGTCACCGACGAAAGAGGCGGAGGAGTGCAACCGCCGGGTGCGTCGTGTACTCCCGGGCTGGAGAACCCCATAGGCAACGGAGGGCTGCACGTCTTCGACATCCGGAATCCGTTCAACCCGAAATACGCCAAGACCCCAGACGGCGCAAAGGCCATTTTCATCAGCGACGACGTGACTCCGGCCCCCACCTTCTGCAACATCCACGTCATCAGGAAGGTTCCCGGAGAGCAGCGACTCCTCGTCGCCTGGTACAGCCAGGGGATCAAAATCGTCGACTACTTCATCGAGAACGGAAAGTGGAGCTTTGACGAGGTTGCCTCTTATCGACTTCCCAACGCCAATACCTGGACAGTCGAGGACTTCAAGATCAAGGAGCACAAGAACGGCGAGCGCACCTACTTCTTGATGACGTCGGACATTCAGCGCGGCATCGACATAGTGAAGTGGCGAGGACCCACCAACAAGAAGGGTGAGCGCGGGGACACCGTTATGGGCAGAGAGGCGCGGGCGACGAGCAGGGGGAATACCGGCTTGCTTGTCACGGCCCTCACCGTTTTGCCGGCGGCCGCGATCCTCGGGCGAAGGCGCAGAGCGCTTATCTCTTAGGGGGCGGGGGGGGGGGGGG
>JALZEK010000115.1 GCA_030862065.1 Actinomycetota bacterium
CCGGCTTCACCGAGATCGATCCCCGAGACCGACGTACCGGCTCTGGTCGCCAAGATCGATCGAATCAGCCGCCCCTCCCGTGCAAGCGCCGACAGTCCCGAGGCCGTTTCAACATCTGGCACGTCGAGTCCTCTCCGAGCGCGAGAGATCACCAGTCCGGCGGGTGTTGGTGCTGCGACGAGTCCTTCCGGGAGATGAAAGATCGGGGTATCGGTTGGGATTTGTATCCGTCCCTCTCGTGGCTTAGCCAAGGAATGGACCAACATCGGCAAGCGTTTCAGGGCGTCGAGTACGCCCTCGGAGGTGAAAACGATTTTCTCTCGGGCGGGGATCTCGAAGACGAGCCTGCTGGCTCTGGCGGGGCGCGTCTCGATCGGCGGCATGTGTCGCTGCGGCTCACCCTGAGGTGGGTCCTCGCTTGCAGGCGGCTGTGTCGGATCGCCCTCGAGCGGAACGGGGGCCGGTGCCTCGTAGATAGCGCGCTCCGCAACATGCTGGAAAGAGATTTGGACAACGAGGCGACCCTCTCGGCCCTCTTTGGGCCGGATGAACGGAGGATCCCCGGTGACGAGCTCTGCGTCGTAGGCGAGAATCGTCAGGGCGACTAAATCAGACGGCCGAATGACATCGAAGAGAAGGTCGGGATCGGGCTCGATTTCAATCGGCTCGAAATCGATGTCGGGCAGAAGACGCCACCCTGCGGCGAAGCGATCTTGGTCGACGGAAACAACGCGTGAACGAGGACGCCGCCGCCGACCTGCCACATAAGTCCCTTCTGCATCGTGTCGGTGGTCGGGAAGGGGCGTCCCGAGCCACAGATGTTCGGGCGAATGTAGCACCCGGCTTGACGAGATGCCTCGCCCATCTTGCAAACTCTTTGGATTTCGACTGGGATCCTGTTCGGCACCCCGCCGGGTTTTCGGTGCTCTACTACTCGTCTCGATCCCAGGGTGGAAAGGGAATGCTCTGCTAGGGCCCTGGAAATGAGTCCTCGCCACAGCGATACGTGTAATGCGGATCGAGCTTCGGGCCAAAGGAGAGCGGGCCCGACGAGGTCATCATCTTCAAAAAGGTCCAACCCTGCTTTTGCAGCAGCCGCCGTGAGGAGGGCATTGGCGTCTAGAACAAGAATCTATTGTGTGTCTCGGCCCTCGCGAATCAAAGAGACCCAGTCCGGCATTGGTTCTCCCGTAGCCGTAGTCAGCCAACGGGGAGGCAGTGCAGGCGGCTGGTCACTGAGCTTTTGAAGGTCCGTCTCGTCTATGAGATGGTGAGTGCCGACCTTTTGAGAGGGCAGCCGACCCGACCGGATCCATCGACGAATGGTCTCGGGATTCTTCCCTGTTCTCTTCGCAGCTTCGGGCACAGTTAGCAACACTGTGCGAACCCGGTTCGTCTCCGGTATGTCGGCAGGTAGATCAACGTTTTTGCGCCCGTGATCCCCATTCCCCACGCGGATCCGACACGGCAAGATGACGTCCGTTCTTCAGGTTGGTTCCCGCCGCCTGGACGATGGGTCTTATCGCATACTCTCCCTCCGGCACGATGATGTGCCCGCGCGCCTGAAGCTTGGCCTGAACGTCGGGAGACACACGAGCGTCCTCGAGGCTCATAGCGCAACACGTGGGTTCGTTGAGTCGTTCGGCATCTATCGCGTGAGATAGGTCGAGCCCGTAATCGACGACGTTCTGCCCCGTCATGATCACCCCCATAGGGATGCGCGGTCCTCCGGCACCGCCGAGTACTGCGACGGGTTCACCTCTTCTCGAGATGATGAGCTGGGTGGTCGAGGAGCGTGGTCTTTTGCCTCCCTCCGGCTTGTTCGCCGTCCCCGGATCGCTGAAGTCAGTGAGCTGGTTGTTGAGGATGAACCCGACGCCGGGTGCGACGACCGCGCTCCCGAAAAGGAACTCGACCGTGCAGGTAATCGACACGGCGTTCCCACGACGGTCGACGACCGAGACGTGAGTCGTGTGACTCGCGCCGGGGGCATCGCTGCCAGGCGGGGGAGTAGCGAGGTCCGGCCGCTTCCCCGGTTCGTACGATTTAGCTTCGTCCCGCTCGATCTCCCGGGCTCGTCTCGCCCCATAGGCCTCGCTCGCCAGCATCCGGGTCGGCACCTTGTAGAAGTCGGGGTCGGCGACATAGGCGTCGCGATCTGCCCACGCGATCTTCTGCGCCTCGGCGGTGTAGTGGAGGCGGTTCGTTCCGAACGGAGCGAAGCGCGGCATCCGAAAGTTCTTCAGGATGTTGAACATCTCAACGGCGAGGAGCCCACCCGACGTTGGTGGACCGACCGCGAGGACGGAGTGTCCTCTGTAGCGGGCACGCAGCGGGCGACGCCACTTCGCGCTATAGGCCTTGATGTCGGGTAGTCGCATCAGGCCGTTGTCTCCTGGGTAGCGTCCGGCGTTCCTCTTCATGTCACGCACGATCAGTCGAGCGATACGTCCCCTGTAGAAGGCCCGGGGACCGTGGTCTGCGATGCGTCTGAGTGAGCGGGCGTAGCCCTTCTGCACGAGGGTCGAGCCGGGTGGGTAGGGTGCCGTTCCCCCCACGAGATAAATGCGCGCGGCTGCGGGGAACATGCGCAGTCGCTCAGCATTGGCTGCCATCGAGGCTGAGAGCTCCTGGCTTACCCGGATGCCCTTGTCCGCTAGACGGCGAGCCGGTGCCACGAGACGCGACAGCTTCATCGTCCCGAAGCGCCGCGCGGCCTTCGCCATGCCTGCAACGGTGCCGGGCACACCGATCGTCTTGTGACCGGTGAACGACTTGTAGATGCCGGCGCCCTGGAACGCATCGGCCTTGATCCTCTGTGGGGCGGTCTCTCTGAAGTCGAGTGTTCCCACATCGCCCTGGGCGCTTCGGTAAGCAAGGAAACCTCCACCGCCGATGCCACAAAGGTCCGGCCTTGTGACGCCGACTGTGAACACGGTCGCGATCGCCGCATCCATGGCGTTGCCGCCGTGGTTAAGAACCCGGACGCCGACCCGGCCAGCCTGCCTGGATACGGAGGCGACGACTCCGCCGCGGCTGCTGATCGCTTTGCGGTAGCGGGTGCCTTCGTGAGCCGAGGCAGCGTCGGGAGAGACCAGTGCCGCAGCCGCGACGCCCACCGCCAACAGAGCCCTAGGAAAGGACCAGACCCCCCTCCGCATCCGCATCACTGAGGACAGCCTAACCATTTGCGGGTCCACGGCCGCGCCTCTCGTCGGTCCCCCGCGTAGTTATCGGATGCTGAATCCGATGCTGGATGCATACGACCTCACTACCCGGAGGCTTTCACAATCGAAAAGTACGGCTTCGGCCGGTGTCAGTGCGTAAGGGGTCTTTTGACGCTTGTCGAGGCTTTCTGTCTCAGGTCCCCTTGACAATGGAGGGATGAATCCTCGCCGCTTGTTCGCCAAGATCATGTCAGGGGATCACCAGAATGTTTCTTTTTCCGATCTCCAGCGACTTTCGTCGGCTCTGGGATTTGAGCTTGAACGCATGAGCGGGAGTCACCATATCTATAGGCACCCGGCAATGAAGGAAAGGCTTAATCTGCAAGTAGTCCGGGGTCAGGCGAAGGTATACCAGGTGAGGCAGCTCAGGGCGCTGATCAAAGAGTACGATTTGAGCCTGGAGGATGAGCAATGAGCGATTACCACATCAATGTCTTCTACAGCGAGGAAGACAACTGTTATATAGCTGACATCCCGGATCTCCGGTTTTGTTCTGCTTCTGGCGATACACCCCAGAAGGCCCTCGACGAAGTGTTAAAAGCAAAGGACGCTTGGTTACAGGCCGCCAGGGCTAAAGGCGATGAGATTCCTGAGCCTCAATAGAGGCCGGCCACCGCAGCTGGTTAGGGACCCTGAATAAACGAGAACTCGGCGTCCCTCGAGCCTCTCGAGTGACAACGGCATCGGACTAGTGACCGGATTCAATGTCCCTTCTTCAGTCGAGTATCTCGTGGCGGCGGGAGGATTTGCCTCCCGAGATAGGGCCGGGCCAGGCATCCGCAGGCGGGGATACCTATTAGTACGTATAGACGCTGTCCTAGACAACGATTCAAGCAATTCCGGCTCTTCAAATGGGACGCTATCTCTCGCTTCACACGACCCGGTCTTGTTTTTCGCGACTTCGTTAGGCACTATGTCTCTTCGCGATGGATTGAGGCTGGGATAGGTGAATGTGCCGATTCGAATAGCGATCGTCGACGAGCATGAGATTTTCCGGAGAGGTTTGGTCGCTTGTCTGAGCGAGGACTCGTCCCTGGAAGTCGTGGTCGAGAGAGCGGCCGGGCCGGTTGGTGAGGAAACCGACATCGTCCTTGCCTCGGCGGAGGCGGTCCGTCGGGAGCGGTTCGACCCCCCAGTCCTCGTGTGTGGTCGGAGCTCCCCGGAGAACTCCAAGGCCGCCGATAACAATGTGATTGGGTTTCTCCCCCGCAGCGGACTGACGGCGGAGCAGGTCACCGCAGCAGTCCGAGCTGGCGCGGCCGGATTGACGGTCGGTGGGACGAGTGAGACGCCGACCGGGGGGCGGGCGCTCGATGATCGAAGGCTTCAGGTACTTCAGTTGCTCGCAGACGGGGCGAGTACCCAGGAAATATCAAAGACGTTGCGCTACTCGGAGCGAACGATCAAGAACCTGATCCAGGAGGTAACACGCGAGCTGGGGGCCAGGAGTAGGGCCCATGCGGTAGCCGAGGGGATCCGCAGGGGCATCATCTGAAATCCCCCGCGGGCACCAACATTGCCCCTTTGGGGAGTGTCTCTTTCATGTTCGGACCGGGTAGGTACCCGCTGAGAGACCAGCGCTGCCCGAAAGATTGGACGCCCGAACCTAGGCAGGCATCGCCGACTCGTTGTCCCATGTGCTGGATGGGTCCAGCGGGCCGGATTTGGATCGACGACCGCAATGTCATCTTTCGCCGCGGGGTGGCTTCGTGCCTGAAGGGCGAGGGATTCACCGTGGTCGGGGAGAGCTCCGATTTCGACCCCGATCCCCAACTCGACCGCACCAACATCCTGCTTTTCGACGTCGAGGTCACGGGATTGCAGCGCGCCGCCCGGCTCACTCGCGATTCCTCCGTCCATCTTGTGGGCATCGCCCCTGAGCCCGAAGAGCAGCTTCTCTTCGACGCTGTCGAGGCCGGTATGGCGGGGTTTCTCATCCGGGGCGAACTCACCCCCGAGGGTCTTGTCGCTTGCCTGCGCGCCGTGGCCAGCGGGAACGGGGCCCTCCCCCCTGCGCTTCTGACGAGGCTGCTGGGCGGGCTTGCCAGGGGCGGACGCAAAGGAGCCACCACGGGACAGCTTGCGGGGCGGGAGGTCGAGGTTCTGCGCCTGCTGGCGGAAGGAGGGGGAACCCGGGAGATCGCCGGCAAGCTCTGCTACTCGGAAAGAACGGTCAAGAACATCGTTCACGACGTCCTCGTCAAGATGAACTGCCGGACACGGGCGCACGCGGTCGCCCTTGCGACTAGACAGGGCCTGATTTGACCGCCCGCCATTGCTGCGGAACCTGGCGCGCGGTCGGTTGTCCGGGTCGGGGTTAGCCGGTGTTGCACCTGCTCGACGAGGCCCTGGAGTCGTTTCTGCGTTCGGAGGTTCCGCTGGCAGCCCGGGAGGTCACCGTCTCGTTCGAAGCTCCGGACGAGGACTGGTCATCGCGGGTGAGGCGCCCGACCGTGAATCTTTTTTTGTGGGACATAAGGACGAACCTCGAGGAGAGGCACGCCGGTACGGAGCTCGTCGAGGGACCGGACGGGAAGAAATACCGGCGGCCCCCGAAGCCCCGAGTCGATTGCCGCTACCTCGTCACGGCCTGGACGTCGGCTCTCAAGGACGAGCATCAGCTCCTGGGCTCGGTTCTCGCCACCCTCCTGGCCACCAGGGATCTGACCTCCGACTACTTGCCGGAGGCCTACGCCTCGGTTACGCCCTTACCGACTCTGACGGTCGCTGTTCCCGACGGCCGGGACAACTCTGACTTCTGGGCGGCACTGGGAGGTCAGCTAAAGCCGGGCCTCGATCTCACGGTTACCGCGACGGTCGACCTGGAGGTGGCCAGAGAGGCCGGTCCACCGGTTGAGAAATACGACCTGACCATTGTCGATAAAGAGGCGCCGGAGCGAACCTCCCGGGTTGGGGCCGTCGGCGGTCGGGTCGACCGGTTCGACGATTCGACGACGGTCAGAACGACCAGGGGCGGAGCGGCCGTAGACGAGCACGGACGGTACTTGGTTCGGGGCGATGAGTCAGACGAGGTGATTGTCGAAGGCGCTCCCGCGTCACCCAAGCCCGCGCGGGCCCGGTCTCGCGACGCCAAGACCACCCGGCGGAAGCGCCGCTGACGCAGGCCATCGAAGCGAGCCCCGGGGCCCGTTAACGCAATCGTCTTCTTTCCACGTTTTTTCCCTGTGTGTGAGGCACATTCCACGGAATAGATGCGCCTACTGGTTGTCTCCGGGCCGGGCTTTGGCCCCGATCACTCAAGACGAGATAAGGGCGTAGTGCGGCCCGAAATCGGCTTCCAGGCAGAGGCGTCCCAGCTTTCGGAACTCGCGCCCGGTGGCCGTCATGAGGTGATGCATCGAAATCATTGCCCTCTCATGCGCTGCGGCGTAGGCGGCGGTCAGCACGATGTTGCGGATGTCGCCGCCGGTAAGTTCGAAGCTGTCCGCACAAAAATTGAGATCCAGGTCGGCCGACCTCGGGGCTCTTGTTCCGAGATGTTTCTCCCACAGCCGAAGCCGTTGCCCGGCGTCCGGCATCTCGAAATCAATCACCGAGTCCAGTCGGCGGGTAAACGCTTCGTCCAGGCTCGATCGCAAGTTGGTGGCAAGGATGGCTATTCCGTCAAATCCTTCCATTCGCTGGAGGAGATAGGCGATCTCGATGTTTGCGTAACGGTCGTGCGAGTCACGGACCTCGGTGCGCTTCCCGAAGAGCGCCTCGGCCTCGTCAAAGAAAAGTACGGCGTTTAGCCCCTCGGCCTCTTCAAAGACCCGGTTGAGGTTCTTTTCCGTTTCCCCGATGTATTTGTCGACGATCGCCGACAGGTCGATCGTGTACAGGTCCACACCCAGGGCTCCGGCCAGAGCCTCCGCCGATATCGTTTTTCCCGTGCCCGAAGGTCCAGCGAACAACGACGTGACGGCCGTCCCTTTGGCTGCGCTTCCTTTCAGTCCCCAGTCGTTTAGAACGAGGTCTCGATGACGGACTCTCGTTTCCAACTCGCGCAGCTGATGCAGGGTCTGATCAGAAAGAACTAGATCGTTCCAGGAGACCGACGGCTCCACACGGCGCGCCATCCGGGTGAGGCCCGAAGCGTTTTGCGCCATGACACCCAGGCGGAGATCATCGGGTTGGATTTGCCGCCCCTCGTATTCGGCTCTGGTTCTCGCGGTCTCGGCGGCGCGGACGATCTGGTCGGGCTGAAGGTGGTGATGATTGATGCTCGTCGCAAGATGGCCGTCGGCGGCGAGATCGAGATCCAGTTCGCGTTGCCACAGCCGCAGGCGTTCCTGCATGTCGGTCTTCGGCAGATCTACGAGCACGGGCGTTTTCCGCAGCCAGCGAGGGTCCCATGGCGCGGGACCAAACAGTACGAGAGGGCACTCGATATCGGCCAGCCGTCGCAACGCGTGGATCGTGGCGGGAAGGCTTTCCTCGACGGGCCCTGCCACGACTCCGGCGTGGCTCAATCTCGCTTCTCTTCGGACGAGCGTTGCGACCCTCGCGCTCTCGTCGCCCTCCTCCAAGAGTGAGAAGTCGATGGAGATCGCGGATAGTGCCGATTTGGAGAGGGCCGAAGCAGCGAACGATCGAGCCGTTCCCTCATCGCGGCCTCGGACGTAGAAGAGCCGCAGCCCCCTCGAAATCGCCGAGGAGAGCCGTTCCGTGTTTCCGACGTCGCAGTCAACATATTCGCTTTTGAATCTCGACAGCAGCGGATCCTGCCGGTCGTCTCCGAGCAGGTAATGAGTGACGCGGTCGGGTGTCCGGAGCGACCGGCCGAGGAACGGGCGATCGAGATCCTCAACCGTGACGAGGCCTTCACCGATCAGTTTGCTCCCCGGCGCGAAGCGCCCCCTGTCGGTGGACGAGAGGAGCGAGCAGCCCGTCAATTCAAGCGCCAGGCCTATGGTTGCCCTCCTGCGAGTTACGTCGTCGTTCAGGTAACCGTAGAGCTGCTCGAAACGAGGATCCAGATCGGGCGCGACGCACACCAGCAGTAGCTCGAGCTCGATCGGCTCGAGTTGGAACCAGGACCCAAGCCGACGGAGGCCTATGGACGATCCCTTCTCCTCCAGGGCGACGGCCTCTTGCTCGAGATGCTCCAGCACCCGACCGTCCTCGGGTGCCTCCACCAGGCTGGGCCCACGTCCGGCCAGCAGGTCGTCGAGATGTGCGTCGGACACATAAAGGCCCCGGTAAGGATCGTCGGGGTCAGAATCTGATTGTCGACGGAGCATCACTACGTTTCGGACGCGTTCGACGAGGACTCTCAGCCGGACGTCGAGATAAGCCTGAGAGGGCGTCGCCGAATCGCGCATGGTCCCTCACGTTGATCTCAATTCGATGGCGTGACGAGAACCCATCGGGCCATCATTCGGGCAAGTCCCCGCGGGCTCCTTCGGGCAGTCGTAAGGCTTTCGGCCGTGATCGGGCTCAGAGTCCCACCGGAGGTCTGCCTTTTCGACTCTTCACTGCGATTCTGCATTCCCATAACTTCGAGCAAACAGTTCGGGAAGGAGAGTTAGTGGCACGCGTCCTTCTGGGAGATTTCGGAGCGATCGCGAGGTTAGGGCTTCGGGAGTTTCTCGAGGAGGACGGCGTGGACATTGTGGCCGAGGACTCGAAATCGGAGAACGTGCTCCAGCGTCTGAACGAAGCCCGGCCAGACGTCGTCGTCGTCGACCTCGACGATGAGGGCGGCCTTGAAGTCGCGAGTCGCATAGCGTCGGCTTATCCCGCCGTCAAGGTGATCGCCTGCTCCTCGGAAAAGCCCATGATGGTTGTGTTCCCCGCTTTTCATCACGGTGAGTTTTTCGATTCGGACCTGAGTCCTGAACTGCTGATGGAAGCAATCAGAAAGTGATCTAGTCCCTACGAGGAGGTGTCATGCCGACCTATCTGTCACCAGGCGTGTATGTAGAGGAAGTCGCCCGAGGTTCGAAACCGATCGAGGGTGTGGGAACCGCCGTCGCGGCGTTTGTGGGATTCACGGCCCGCGCCCCGTACGACGATCCCGGCGACCCAGACGGAATCAAGCCCAGACTCGTAACCAACTGGTCCCAATTCGAATCGCTGTACGGGACCTTCGCGGAGGGGGCGATGCTCCCGCATGCGGTCTACGGCTATTTCAACAACGGCGGCGGACCCTGCTACATCTGCCGCATCCCTCACACCCGCGGAGGGGACACGCCTCGCAAGGCCCTTGCTTCGGGAACAAAGTCCGATCTGGAGACACTTGAGGTGAGGGCCCTCCAGGAGGGGACCCCCATTGAGGTGGTGATTGAGCCCGGTCCCGCCGATGCCGGGGGGCAGCCCTCAACATTCACGATGAGAGTTCAGTCCGAGGGTAAAACCGTCGAGTCGTTCTCGGATCTGACCTTTGGGCGCGGCGCCCGAAACGTCGAGTCGGTCGTCAACCAAGACTCGCAGTACGTCCGGGTGAAGAGCGCGAAAGCGGCCGGAACGGCGGTGGCGGACCGTATTCCGGCGGCAGGGACTTACCCACTTGAGGGCGCCAAACCCGCTCCCATCGCAGTCTCCGATACCGATTTCGAGGGATCGGAAACTGAGCGGAACGGCATCCGCGGTCTGGTGATCGCGGACGAAGTGACCATGGTCGTCGCCCCCGATCTCGTGACCGCGGCGACCCGAAACGGGGAGGTCGATGTCGACCTCTTCAAGGCGGTGCAAACGGCAATGATCGGGCACTGCGAAGCCGCCGGCGACCGGATGGCGGTGCTCGATGCACCGCCGGGGATGAATCCTCAGCAGGTAAAGGAATGGCGAGAGTCGGAGGCCATGTACGACTCGAAGTTCGCCTCCCTCTACTACCCCTGGATCCAGATCGCGAACCCGCTTAGGTCCGCGAACGGTCAGAAGACGTTGACCGTCCCGCCCTCTGGTCACATGGCCGGGATCTGGGCGCGCAACGACGACACCCGCGGAGTGTGGAAAGCGCCCGCAAACGAAGTGATCCGCGGTGCGCTCGACGTCGAGACGAAAGTGACCAAAGGTGAGCAGGACCTGCTGAACCCCATCGGGGTCAACTGCATCCGTCCCTTCGGTGTGCGTGGGATCCGGGTCTGGGGCGGCAGGACGCTCTCGTCCGATCCCGAGTGGCGATACGTGAACGTGCGTCGGTTGTTCAATTACATCGAGGAGTCGATCCTTCGAGGGACCCAGTGGGTTGTTTTCGAGCCGAACGATATGGACCTCTGGGCGCGCGTGAAAAGGACCGTCTACGCGTTCCTGTTGGGACTGTGGCGGCAGGGTGCCCTGTTTGGAGCGACGCCGGAGCAGGCCTTCTACGTCAAGTGCGACGAGGAAACGAACCCGCCGGAGTCTGTCGACGAAGGGAAACTCGTCGTCGAGATTGGAGTCGCCCCCGTTAAGCCAGCCGAGTTCGTCATCTTCCGTATCAGCCAGTGGCAGGGAGGCTCCGCGGCCGCGGAGTAGATCAGAAGACTTTGAGGAAAGGAGGCTATAGACCATGCCGGACCTACTGACCACGTTCTCGTTTCACGTGGAGTTGGACAGCATCGACATCGGTGCCTTCAAGGAGTGCTCGGGGGTCGATTCCGAGACTGAGATCATCGAGCACAAGGAGGCCACCAAGGACGGAAAGATGGTGATCCGGAAGCTCCCGGGCGCCATGAAGTGGGCCGACATCACGCTCAAGAAGGCGATCGATTCAAAGAAGGATCTCTGGGAGTGGCGCAAGGAAGTCGAGGACGGAGACATCGATACGGCGCGGCGTAACGGATCGATAGTGCTTTACGACTCGACCCATGCGGAGGTCGGTCGCTGGAACTTCTTCGAGGGTTGGCCCTCCAAGTGGAAGGGGGCCGACCTCAACGCCGGCGAAAACTCGGTGGCGGTCGAGGAAATCACGATCACCCACGAGGGACTGGTGAGGGAACGATGAGTCTTCAGACCGAGTTTCCGTTCACTCTCCCGAAGGGTTACGTCGACGAAGAGGGCGTGCTCCACAGCCAGGGAGTAATGCGTCTCGCGACGGCGAGAGATGAAATCGAACCGCTGCGCGATTCACGAGTCAAGGAAAACGACGCCTACCTCACGATCATCGTGCTCGCGAGAGTCGTGACGCAGCTCGGAACGCTTCCTCAGGTAACGACGCGAACGATCGAGAACCTGTTTGTCGACGATCTTGCTTTTCTCCAGAACATGTATCGAACCGTGAACTTCGGCGACCAGTCCACGCTCAACGGCTCGGGAGATGGCCTCCCTTTCGAGATGGCGGGGGCCGGAGGGGATTAGGGCGTTATCCCGGTGAGGAGACGTGGGCCGAGATCGTTTATCTCGCCTATCACCTCCATTGGGATCTCGCGACGCTGTTGGATCTGGAGCATCGAGACAGGTGCCGGTTGATTGAGGAAGTGGGACGGCTCAACGAGCGCGCATTACAAGGAGTGAAGGCCGGTGGCTAACGGGTCATCCCGAACGATGGATCCGCCGTTTTCAGGTCGGTTCATCTTCAGCGTTGCCGCGGTCGGCGAGATCGGCGCGTTTACCGAGTGTTCCGGGCTTTCAGCGGAAATCGAGGTCGAGGAAGTCAAAGAAGGCGGCCAGAACCACTTCTCGCACAAGCTTCCCGGTCGTATCAAATGGCCGAACATTGTTCTGAAGCGCGGAATCACCGACGCCGACAACCTCTTCGAGTGGTTCCAAAAGGCCTCGGGAGAGGGCTTCGCCGGAGAGGGCAACACCCTTACCCGATCGGAGGGCGAAGTCGCTCTTGTCGATTCGAAGGGGCAGACCGTTCGCAAGTGGGAATTCGAAGAGGCTTTCCCGGTCAAGTGGACCGGTCCCTCGCTTGCGTCCTCCTCCAACGCTCCGTCGGTCGAAGAATTGGAGATTGCCCACCATGGGTTCCGGGCTTCCTCGGGCTAGCGGCGGCGTCTTATCGCGCCGGCGTGCCGGACTTTCTCTCGTCGTGTCTGGATGGCGCGGACTGCACCGGTCCTTTCCCATCGTGGCCAGGCGGGCCGTGGTTACGAGATTCGGTCGCACCGGCGCGGGCGCGGCATCGGGAGTGCCGGGATGGTTGACCCGCGCCTCGCGCCTGCCGCCCGCCTCTGGGCGGTTGCGGGCCGATCCGACTGGACCGGTGGCTCGACCGTCCCCCGGCCGGCTGATATTCCCTCTGTTCAATCTGTTGAGCCTGGTCGGGGGCACCGGTGTTCGACGGCGTTTCGCCTTCGAGGAGTCCGCTCGCGTTTATCCCCTGGAACGGCCTCGCCCACTGCCCGAGTGGACGATTCCGTTGGTCCGGCGCGTGGTCGGCCCTGGTCGAGTCGTGAGAATGACATCGGGGGTCAACACGAGAAAGGCGCTACGAGCCGCGGATTCCAAGGCTGCCGCGTCCGGAAACACCGTTCACCTCCATGACCCTCCTCGGCGCAGCGCCGATTCGATCGCGGTGCTGGCACACGAGCTCAGCCATGTGGCCGACCGGGAGCGAGCCCCCCGCTTCTTTCTCGACGCGCTGTTCGATGAAGGAGAGCGCAGGGCCCGGGCACTGGAGTCGACGGTTCGCTCGCTCGCCACCGGGCCCGGTGTCTCGGGCGTGACCTCCGTGGCGCGGGATGGGGGGGGACTCCCGGTAGCGGCCGCTCGCTACGGCGAACAAGCTAGGAGCGGAATCGAAGGCGCCGCCGAGACTCTGCGGGCCGCGCCGGCGGGCCTTGAACCCGTGATCGGACGGCTGGCATCGCTTGGGGGTGCACAGAGCGTCTCCGCGGTTCCCTCATCGCCGGCTTCATCCGGACTTCCGGCAACGCTCGGATCGGGGCTGCCGCAGCTTCCGGAAAACCTCAGTGGTTTGCTCGGCCGAGCCGGGTCCCTCCCCGGCGCGGCGAGTTCAGTGTTGCCCGCGCTCCCGGCGAGCCGCGAGGGGCTCGCTCAGGCCGCGGGCGGTCTTTTCGGAGGGGCCGCGTCGGCATCTCCGCTGAGCAGTCTCGGCCAGGGGATCGAAGGGCTCGTTCCAGGAGGGGTTTCCTCGCTTCCGGTCGGGAGCCTCGGCGGGCTGCTCGGGGCGGCCGCGGAGCGGGTCCCGAGCTTGATCGAGGGGTCGCCGGGTGCGGCGCGCGAGCTGATGGCGGGCGCGGAGTCGGTCGCGGGCGGAATCCGGGAGCAGATCGGTGGGGCCGAAGGGGCCGTGCGCGCTCTGGGGTCCGAGGCGGCCGGAGAGGTCGGTCGCGTTGCCGAGCAGCTCGCGCCGGAGGCGGCCGCGGCATCGAACACCCTCGGGTCGTTCATCGGCAGCGCCTCCACCGCCGCAACCGATTCGTTCAGCCAGATGACCGAGTTCATGGAGGTGCTCGAGGAGCGCTTGCTCGCCGAATTGGAGCGCCGGGGTGGCAGGTTCGGAGGGATGTTCTGATGACGGCCCCGGCCAAGGCGTCCATCAAGACGGAAACGGGTAGCACGATTCAGTGCTTGTTCAACCCCGCCGAGCTCACGATCACGCGCGCCACGCAGTGGGAGCCGACCAAAGGTCCGGGCAAGAACGCGCCCAAGCTTCGGTTCAAACAGGGGCAGTCTGGAGTGATGACCATGTCGCTCACGCTGGACACCACCGACAGCGGGGAGCCGGTCACGAATCACACCTCCGCTCTCCTCGAGCTAACCAAAGTCGACTCGTCCGTGCAGGGGGCGAACGAAAGCAACAACAGCGCTCGGCCCCCGTGGTGCGAGTTCCACTGGGGCGACTTCCACTCCTTCAGGGCCGTCGTCGAGAACCTGCAGATCAAATTCACCTACTTCTCCAGCGACGGGGTTCCGCTTCGGGCTCAGGCGAACCTGTCGCTGAAACAGTTCGAGGACACGGACACCCCCGGGCTGCAAAATCCGACGTCGAGCACGCCTCATCCACACAAGGTCCATCACGTCGTGGCGGGAGAAACGCTCGATCGAATCGCCGCTGTTCACTATGGAGATCCATCGCGCTGGCGGTTGCTGGCGGAGGCCAATGCCGTGCTCGATCCGCTGGAGCTTCAGCCGGGGGCCCCCCTTCGGATACCTGATCTCGAGGGAGTTGGTCGTGGCTGAGGAAAGACGTCTCGACCAGGCCGTCATCAAACTCGACGGATCTCTTATCGGTCCCGAGCTCTACGAGCTTTTGAGTCTCGTTCGGGTCGAGGAATCGGTACACCTTCCCGACTCGTTCACCCTTCGCTTTGACGACCCTCACTTCGAGCTGGTCGACGAGATGAGATTTACGGCAGGCTCGAAGGTCGAGATCGCGTTCTCGGCCGAGGGCGATGTGGTAACCGTCACTAAGGGCGAGGTGACCGCGCTTGCGATCGAGCAGGGCGCCGGCGGTCGCCACGAACTGGTGGTGACGGGATTGGATCCAACTCACCGGCTGGCCCGGGGACCCAAGACGCGGACCTTCCAGCAGATGACCGACGGCGACATAGTCACCCAGATCGCGGGGGAGTACGGGCTCGAGTTCGAGGTGGAATCAACCTCGGAGGTGCACGAGTACGTCATACAGAGCAATCAATCCGATTATGCGTTCCTTAAGCAAAGAGGCGAACGCATTGGTTTCGATCTGTGGATCGCCGACGAGAAGCTCTATTTCAAGAGGCGACCCGAATCGAACGTCTCCCCGCCGGTTCTCAAATGGGGGACGAACCTTCATAAATTCAAGGTGCGTTTGTCCTCGACTGAACGGTGTGGCGAAGTCACCGTGCGCGGCTGGGACCAGCTCGCCAAGAACCCGATCGTAGGCCGCGCCGATGAGGGTGATCTCGGAACGACGGCCGCCGCGGCTGCCGAGTTCTCAGACGCGGCGGAGTCCGCGTTCGGGCGCGTTGCTCGTCTCGCCGGTCAGTTCCCCGTGCAGACGCAGGCGGAGGCAGACGCCCTGGCGCAGTCGCTGTTGCTGAAGGCATCGGGAGATGAGGTCATCGTCAAGGCGGAGGCGACCGGCGATCCTCTAATCGCCGCCGGCGCGCTTGTCGAGATCTCATCCGTGGGGGAGAAGCTGGGGGGCGACTACCGCGTCACGAGCGTCGAGCACGTCTACGGAGCGGGTACCCCCTATGTCACCCGGTTCGTCTGCGGGGGAAAGGATTCGTCGAGTCTTGTTGATCTCGTGGGCAACGGCAGTGCCGCAGGAAGCGCTCCCAAAAAGGAGTGGGGAAGCCTCGTCATCGGGATCGTCACGAATAACTCGGACGACGAGAAGTTAGGTCGAGTGAAGGTCAAGTATCCGAGCCTCACCGAACAGGACGAGAGCGCTTGGGCGAAGGTGGTTTCGCCGGGGGCCGGACCGAGCCGGGGGGTGCAGATTGTCCCCGAGGTGGGAGACGAGGTCCTGATCGGTTTTGAGCACGACGACAAGCGACGCCCGGTTGTCCTCGGTGGGTTGTGGAACCGGACCGACACTCCGCCAAAAGAGGTGGTGAAGGGTGGCGAGGTCGCGGCGCGCAACTGGACGAGTCGCAAAGGTCACTACGTCGAACTCTCCGACGACTCGTCGGACAGCGCCGTGCGGGTCGGAGTAGGAGATGCCAGTTCCAAGGTGACAATCGAGAAGACGGTGACGATCGAGGCGCAACAGAAGCTGGTTCTGAAGGCGCCGCAGGTCGAGATATCTGGAGACTCGGAGGTGAAGGTCACAGGTGGCACCATCCGCCTGAACTGAAACTCATGGGACAGCCTGCTGCTCGTCAGAACGATCCGGTCACGGCGGTGGACACGCACATCGTCATGGTTCCTTCGCCGGGAGGGCCCGTGCCGACCCCCCTACCGCATCCGTTTTCGGGACGGCTGGCGACCTCTTTGTCGAGCGACGTATTGATCAACGGGTTGCCGGCCGCGACCGTCGGGAGCGTCGCCGTGAACTCTCCTCCGCATCTCCCGACACCTCCGGGGACGTCTTTTTCCAAGCCCCCTAGCAACCAGGGTGTGGTCCAGCAGGGGTCTCCCACCGTCCTGGTCAACGGCAAGGGCGCGGCCCGGATGGGCGATCCCGTGAGGACGTGCAACGATCCCGTCGACGTGCCCGTCGGATCGATCACGGTTGGCTCTCCCACAGTGGTGATTGGATGAAAGACGCGACCGACTTCATCGGAAGAGGGTGGGCTTTTCCGCCTCGGATCGGGCCGCGCGGGGGCCTGGCGCTCGTCTCGGGCAGCGAAGAGATTGAGGGATCGATCAGGATGATCTTGTCGACCGCGCCCGGCGAAAGGGTCATGCGTCCCGATTTCGGATGCGCGATCTGGGATCTGTTGTTCGCCCCGGGTGACCCGAACACCCTGGGTCTCATGTCCCAGGCCGTCAGAGACGCCGTGTCGCGCTGGGAGCCGCGGGTCGAACTGGAGGCCGTTCAGACCAAGCCGGACCCGGACGATTCGTCGCGAGTCTTCATCGCGGTGACGTACGTGATCAAGTCGACTAACGATCGGCGCAACCTGATTTATCCGTTCTACGTGATCCCGAAGGAAGAAGGATGACGCTTCCGACTCCGATACTCGACGACCGACACTTCCAGGACATCGTGGACGAAGCTAAGCAATTGATTCCGCGCTATTGCCCTGAGTGGACCGACCACAACGTTTCGGACCCCGGAGTTGCTCTCGTCGAGCTGTTCGCGTGGCTGGCCGAGATGATTCTGTACCGAGCGAACCAGATCCCCGACAAGCACTACACGAAGTTCTTGGAACTGATGGGCATTCGCTTGTTTCCCGCGGCCCCCGCAGAAACCGACGTCGCCTTCTGGCTGTCAAGTCCTCAGGCCGAGGCGGTTCGAATTCATGCCAAGACGCAGGTAGGGACTCTCCGAACCGAACAGGAGGAGTCGATCGTCTTCATGACCGACGAGGACCTCACGATCGTGACTCCGGAGCTGACTCACTGCATTACGTCGAGCGAGGAGGGTCCCTACGAGGATCACTGGGACGAGCTCAGGGTCCCCGGCGAGTCGGTCACCTGCTTCAGGCACACGAGGCCGGGTGACGCCATCTACTTCGGTTTTGCGGATGGGGTGGCGAGCAACATCATCCGTTTCGACTTCGAAGCGACCATTGAGGGAGTGGGAGTCGATCCGCGGCGGCCTCCCTGGGCCTGGGAGGCGTGGAACGGAGAGGGATGGGAGGAGGCCAGGATCTACGAAGATGTGACGGGTGGACTCAACCGCAACGGCTCTCTCATTCTCTTTTTGCCGCGACGTCACGAGCCGCTCACCGTGGGAGCGTTTCGCGCCAACTGGATTCGCTGCCGGATGGTGGACCCCGCCGCGGATCAGCCCGCGTACGAATCCTCTCCCAAGGTCGCCTCGGCGAAGGCCGTAAGCCTCGGTGGAATCATGACCGCGCACCACGGACTGTTGACCCCGGAGGAGTTCGTTGGGAGAAGCGACGGATCAGCGGGTCAGGTCTTCACGGTCCGGCGCACTCCCGTTTTGCCTCGGACCGAGAACGAGTTCGTGAAGGTCGTGACGAGCGAGGGCACCGAGGAGTGGAAAGAGGTCTCGGATTTCTCCGACTCGGGTCCGCAGGACCGTCACTACACGTGGGACGGATCGACGGGTGAGATCTCTTTCGGACCCGACGTCAAGCACCCCGATGGATCTAGCCACCAGCACGGAGCAATCCCTCCGGTCGACTCTCGTATCGTGGTTACGGAATACCGTCACGGGGGCGGCGAGATCGGCAACGTGGGGGCCGGAACCCTGACCGTGCTGAAGTCCTCGGTTCCGTTCATCGCCCGGGTCGAGAACCCCAAGCCGGCGCGGGGGGGAGTGGACCCCGAGTCGGTAGAGAATCTCAAGCGCAGGGGTCCGATGTCGCTGCGGACGGCACAGCGAGCGGTCACGACCCAAGACTTCGAGCGTCTTACGGTCGAAGCCTCTCCGTTGGTCGCTCGCGCCAAATGCGTCGCGCCCGACGACCCGAAAAAACCGATTCGCGTTTTGATAGTTCCTCGAGTCAAGGTCGCTCCCGACGTGCTGGAGCTCGACGACCTCGCTCTTCCGGAGCGGCTCGTGGAAGCGGTGACCGGTTACCTTGAGGAGCGACGGCTGCTGACGACCACAGTCGAGATCGGGACGCCCTTCTATCAAGGGCTCACCGTGGTGGCACGCATGAGAGGGGCGCCAGGCGCAGACCCAGAGTTTCTCAGGGACCGCTTGCTGACAGAGCTATACCTCTACATCAACCCCTTGACCGGAGGGCCTCAGGGCAACGGCTGGCCGTTTGGTCGGGAGATCAATGTAGGAGAGGTTTTCGCGCGGCTCGCTGGAGTTGAGGGAGTCGTGGGGGTCGAGGAGGTCAACCTCTTCCTCGCCGACCTCCGCACGGGGGAGCGGCGCGAGGGTCGTCAGCGGGTTCAACTTTCCAACGACGCCGTGTTCGCCTCGTTTCAGCATCAGGTTCTCATTCGATGACGAGCCGGGACGCGAGCGGCTGGCTCGTCGAGCAGCTTCCTCGAACTCTTGCAGAGGATCACTTCATGCAGCGCTTTCTACTGGTCTTCGAGAACATTTCGGATTCAATCCGTGATCGCATTCGCGACTTCCATCATTACCTCGATGTTGGGGTCGGCCCGGTCGAATTCGTTCGCTGGATGGCCGCGTGGCTCGATGTGCCCATAGACGCCTCGCTTCCGGAGGAACGCCAGCGCGGCTTCGTATCGCGCGCGGGAACGTTGCTTTACCTGCGCGGAACCAGGGCGGGATTGCAAGGACTCATCGAGGCACTGACCGGAAGCGACGTCAAGATCGACGACGGCGGGGGGGTGTGGCCGGAGGGCTCGGCGCCGGATCGTCAAGCGCGCGTGAAGGTAACGGTAAAGAACAGCGGTGGCGTCAACGAGCAGCAATTGTTCGAGCTCGTGCGCAGGGAACTGCCCGCAAATACGCCTTTTGACCTAACGGTCGGTCGACGCCGGGTCCGGGAAGCCGCGGAAGCACCACAGGAAGAGGAAGAAGGCCAAGAAGGAATGCAAGTCATGCGCGCGGTGAAGAAACCGCCCGACGAACAGGACAAGGGATAGGCTGCCTACATGCCGACGATCAGGTGCCCTCAGTGTGGAACCGAATTCGAGCGAGAGGGCCGAGACTTCTGCCCGAACCCATCATGCGGATACCCGGTGTCTTTTTCCGACGAGCCCGAACCGCCTCCCGCGGTTTCGGACATGGAACGTCGCCCGGGAGAACAGGTAACCCAACAGGTTTCCCCACCCCCTCCGCAGCCCGCGCCGCTCCCCGTGGTTGCTCCGCCGACGCAGCCGACTCCCAAAACTCCCAAGGGCGGGCCCCCCGTCGGACTGATCGTGGGAGGAGTCGTCCTCGCCGTCGCCGCGGTCATTGTGCTCGTGGTCCTGCTGTCTGGGGGCGAGGAGGAGAAGCCCGAGGAGAAACCGGCTGCAGTAAAGGGCATAGATCTTCGCTTCAACCGGATTCCTCCCGACGAAGCAGTGTTCGGCGGGGACGGCGACCAAGCCATCAACCGGTTGTCCTCAACCGAGGACGCGATCTTCGGGGTCGGGTACGGCGACGCCGCCCTCGGGGACAAGGACGCCGCGGTATGGACCTCGACGAACGGCGCCCAATGGAGTCGGGTGGGGCCGGACCCGGAGGTCTTTGGCGGTTCCGGGGACCAGGAGATGTGGGCCGCGGTCCCGGGGGGGCCTGGGCTGGTCGTGGTCGGCTCGGACGGTACCGGCGGCGATCTCGATGCCGCGGTCTGGCTGTCCGACGGTGTGGCCTTCGAAAGGGTAGAGCACCGGGAGGGAGCCTTCGGCGGCGAGAGTGATCAGGTCATGCTTAGGGTTTCCAAGGGGGGGCCGGGTTTGATCGCCGTTGGATACGACACCTCGGGAGGGGATCGAGACGCCGCGGTGTGGACCTCTAAGGACGGTCGCAAGTGGGCACGAACGAACCCGAACGAGGCCGTGTTCGGGGGCGACCGCGATCAGGTGATTAGAAGTACCGCCGTGGTCGGATCGAGAGTGGTCGGGGTGGGAGACGACACGTCGGGCGGTGACCTCGACGCGGCCGCCTGGATATCTGATGGAAATGTGTTCACACGGGTTTTCTCGGACGAGACCGTTTTCGGCGGTCAAGGAGGGCAGCGAATGTTCACGGCCGTCCCCGGCGGTCCCGGAGTGATAGGGGTAGGAACCGATTCGGCCGGTGGGGATGAGGACGCCGCGGTGTGGACGTCGAACAATGGACAGGTGTGGGAGAGGATCCCCGCGGATGAGCTGATCTTCGGAGGCGAGGGCAGACAGGTCATGAACGCGATCGCCGGAAACGACGAGGAGGGTTTCGTCGCGGTCGGCAAAGGATCGTTTGCAGAAGATCCGTTGGATCAAGAAGCGCAGGCGTGGCAGTCGTCGAACGGCACCAAGTGGAGGCGTATTTCACCGACGAGGTCGATCTTCGGCGGTGAGGGCGAGCAGGAGATGAAGTTCGTCACCGTGGCCAAGGGCCTCGCGATCGCGGCCGGTTGGGACGGGTCCGGAGGAGATCTCGACGCCGCGGTCTGGACTGCGAAGTTTCCACGCGCCGAATAGCCGGTTAACTGCCCCCAAGAAAACTGGCGATCAAGGCGCTGCCCGCGCCTCCGAGAACGACCCAGGCACCGGTCTCGAGCTCTAACGCGCCCGAGCCGATTCGCAGAATGACGAAGAAGATGAGCAGGAACAAAAGGGCGAGGATGCCGGCGGTTCTGGTGGACTTGCCGCTTCCGAGAAGACCGAGCAGCGCGACAACGCCGAACAAGATGAAGAGAAACCCCACCGAGGTGACGAGATCGAAGATTCCCTGCCAGGCTCCTGCCTCGGGACGCGCCGCCTCCGTCGCGAACGCCTCGCGGCCGACCTCGGTGTAGGTCCAGTCGACGCCGGAGTTTCTGGCCGGGGCGTTTGTCCAGATCAAAAAGGATCCGAGGATGAGGCCGGCCGCTCCGGCGAGCGTCAGAAGCAACCGCAGGAGGCCCAGCAGGCCGGTCGAGATGAGCGGCTCCTGGATCAGCGTGGCCTGTGCGGTTAGGGGGGCCGGTCCTCCGGCGGCGTGCACCGTCAACTGCCGCTGGTTCTCCGAGCCGAAGAAGGGACGTCGAGCGGAGACCTTCACACCGGCCTGGGCCTCTCCATTGGGAGGAACCTGAACGTGCTCGGGCTGAAAGCGGAATTTCACGGCCCGCTCCGGATCTTCGCCCGTGAGGGCGACGTTCATCGGGGTGTTCGCGCCGTTGAACAGGCGCGCGAGCAGACGGCCGGAACTGCCGGATCGAACCACCTGAGGCTCCAGTCGAAGTGTCTCGCCAGTGCTGACCGCCTCGACGAAAAGGACGACGCGGTTCGTTCTCGTGAGATTGGGATCGGTCGACGACGTGACCAATACGCCGATCATTCGTTCGCCCGCCGGGACGAACTGCCCTTTAGGTATGGACAAGTTCAGCTTGACGGTTTCTTCAGTATCGGGGAAGAGGCGTATCTTGGTCGTGTTCGCCGTGAGCCACTGCCCGCTTCCGATGATCGCGATGGTGAATTCGTCCACGATCTGCGTTCCGTTGAAGACGTGGACCTCAATGTCCTCTGCGGCGGCGCCTGGAGTAATGCGCAGGCTTTCCGGTTCAACTTTGACCCTCAGTACGTCGGCCATCCCGTCCCATCTAGTCGTTCGGCAGAGAGTCGATCCTTGCAGGGTATAAGCCCGAAATTCATTGGAATCAACGCCTAGATGATGTCACGTGGCTTTAGTCCTGTCTACGTGCGTTTCTCTCCCATGCGTCATGTAACCGACTCAATACTTCGGCAGGGAGTCGTACTTTGATTTCACTAACGAATAGGGATCGTGCGTGCCTATTTGACCTCCAGGTTGGTAACGTTCGAGTTTCGCGCTAGCGGGAACGTTATTGCTGGCCTTATCAGCGGGGTCCGTTACCTCCGTCCAGGGGAACGAATGCCATGCATTGGTGTCTCGTTCTCTTGTAGCGGCGCTCAGCTGGGCGAAGATCTGTTGCCAGTGAGGTTGCCAACTACCAGGGGACATCGTCATTGAGGCGGGCCACCTGACCTCTGGATCGAGCACATTTCTCAGTGACTCGCGTACCAATCTCAGAGCTTCTGCCTCTGTATCGGCCTCGGCCGGGGTCCCTAACATTGCTGCAAGATTGATCATCAAAATGATGTGCCCATAGGACAACGAATAAGCCCAATCCAAGTCCTGCGTATGCTCGAGTTCTCCCGCCTGAGACAGTGAGGACACTTCAGGCGAAACATCGGCGTATTGGGAACCTGAAAGCTTGTGGATTCCGGCTCCAGGATACATCGCTTCGTATTGGGCGGCATCGAAACCCAACGGTCGAATCGTTGCTCTCCACTTGTTCGTAGCTGATTGATACGCAACATCATCCGCGTACATTGGGGACGGAGCGCCCATAACGACAGTCACTCCTATCGCTCCTGACTGTCCTGGAGTTACCTGCTGAATACGAGCGTGGATCTGCGCGAGCCCTTGCGGAGCGGGGCTTTGACTGAATGACCTCGTTTGGTAGTGGATTTCATCTTCTCGAGTCACATCGTCCCGACTTCTCAAGGAAGAGAGTGTGGTGCGAATCGGCTGCCGGGTGGATGCCTTCGCCCTCATTGAGATCGAGTTACCGTCCTCGACAACCATGGCTGTCCGTCGATTTCCCCACTGACGTTGATGCGTCCGCAGGAGAGGTACTGAAGCGGTATTGCTGCTATCGGACTGTAAGAGTTCTCGCGCTTGAGCCGGAGACAGCCTTTTGTTTGGGAAAGAGTGGGTTCTGAGCTCGTCGGCACCACTCGTCCGTCGAGGCGATGTCGTGCCCCGTCTAGCTTGGGCTGTCCTTCCTGTTGCTTGTGTCTCTTCCCTATCTCTGCGCGACGAAGGCACCGAAGCGTCCAGAGTTGTCACGGTTTGTCAGCCTTGCGGACTCGGCGACCTGGGACCAGAACCATCTGGGCGGATTTTGGTGTCAAGAAGGCTTTCATCATGAGGCAAGAGGGGACCAACTGTGGCGACCGAGTTCGAGGCGCCCCCGAAATGGGATGCTCCGCGTTGCCCGAGAGGGCAAATGCCGATGCTTGGGGTCTCCCTATCGTCTCGCGGCCATCCGTCTATTCGCCCGCTCTGAGGGGTCTTACGATTTCAGATCGAGAACTGTTGTGATCCGAGCGGGGTTATGGAGTCGGCGCAGGCGCCAGGGCCGGCGCGGGACACCTTATGTCTTTCGGAGACGGGAGAGTCGTCGGGTCGATGAGCCATCCGATCTGACCGCCCTTGCTCGAGAAATCAAGAGGGGCGGCGACGGTTGCCAATTCGGCAAGAGCCGCCGCGGGGCTGGAGGGAGCGGAAACCGGCGAGGCCGTAGACCCGGGAGCCGCCACAGCCAGCAGTTGGAACAACTCCGTCGCCAGTGCCTTGATTGCAGAATCCGCTTTCTGGTAATGGGCAACGATCTGACGAAGCAGAGCAGGTTTTTGTATGAATGCCGCGAGGCTGCTGGCGAAGAATTCGTCCACCCCGTCCCACGGGTGGCCGCCGGTGCCGGACCAGAGGGTATCCATCACCATGACGAGCCCAGCGGGTTGCGCGCTTTCATCGGGTTTCATCTTTAGCGGCGGGGGCCGCTTGGGATCGAACAAACTCGTTGGGATCGGTACCGGTTTTGTACCTTCAAGCCGCACGAAGAGGTCCGCAAGTCTCTGGGCCAATGGATTTGCTCCCCGCTTGGCTCGGTCCGCCGCGACACTGTGATGCTCAAAGATGGCGTGCGATGCTTCGTGGGCGGCGGTCTCGACGTAGCTCGAAGCCAAGAATTCCTTGTGCTCGATGACCATTAGTCCGGCCCCGTTGGCCATCCGGTAGCCGCTTGTTTCGTTCGTGATCGTCACGAGTCTGATCCGCTCGGGCGCTCCCGCAGGAATCACCGCGTTGAATTTGGCTGTCGTGTCCGCGATGTCGCCCATCTTCTTGACGAGTGTCGGGATAGGCGCTTTGTCGTGCTTGCCGCAGTGGTAAGTCTGATACTCGGGCATGTGGGTGATACCGAGTTCATCGTACGATTTGTAAACCCGGACGCAGACGCCTCCCTTGATAACTTCTCCCGCCAGGCCGGCGTAACCGATCCAGACTCTCGTCCACGGAGAATGAGTTTGAGATGGGAAGCCGAGCAATCCCGGAACCGGCGTGAGGAGGTCGCTTAATTGGAATTGTTCATTTGTCTCTGCTCTTCGAGCAATGGCTTCCGCTCTATGTCTCGCCGCGGGGGTTTCCTCCCGCGGCGAAAGCCGCTGCTGCAGGCCGTGGGCCAGCTCGTGGCGCAAGACGATCGCCCTCTCGGACGGAGACATTGAGAGCGCCGGGACCCCGATGTGGATGTGGCCGTCGTGCGCCCACGCCGGTGTTTCGGGGGCCAGATTCGGCGGGAGCCGGGTGCCGAAGAAAAGTGGCTGGCGAAGGGTCAGGGCGGCGCGGTGCCCGAGCTCCGGTTCTCCTTTCGTCGCTCCCTGGGCACCTGCCCCCCGAGCCGGCTCGTGAAGTGCGGCTGCGAACTCAACATCTCCCTCCAGCTCCGAGAGGTACGGGCCGCCGGGCGCCCCACCTGCGGCTTGCGCGGACCATTGTTCGGGAGGGCACCTTCGGTATTCGGCTTCGTACGCGGCCGCGCTGTCTCTTCTCGCGCGATCAGCGTTCATCCGCTGAGTCACCCCCCTGGAGTGAACCAGAACGACCTGTCTGAGAAGTTCTCCGACTGCGTCTTGACGCGCTTCGACATCTGAGGGCGGAAGGCGCGCCGGACTTGAGATGGTTGGAACGTCCACCGCCTCCAACGCCGCGACCAGAGAAACCCGCGCCTCGTGGAAGATCCGGAGAAACGCTGAAACGTGGCCCTGCTCGTGGGCAAGGGTCACGCGATATGGACAGCTATTGTTGGGATAATTGGACGAGACGTAGACCTCGATTGGATCGAGTGTGTAAAAGATATTGACAGAGCGAACGAAGAGCGGAACCACACCGCCCTGCTCCATCGGCCCACTATCCCAAGCAACGGTCATGCGCTTCCCAAACACCACCCGCGTGTACCCGGCGCGGTCGGTGCCCTCAGCCGTTGGACCGGGGTTCGCTACGCTGTGGTTGGGGGAGGCCGGCGGATCTGCGTTGGCAAAAGCGGCGTGGACGTGATCGAGATTCGCAACTATTGGCTCAGAATGCAGTTCGAAGGATTTCGTTCTTGCGTCGCTAGGTGCGGGTGCCTGCGGGGACATGGTGCAAGTCGGTCCGCCCCCAAGAACGGCCAAGCTGGCCCAGTTCCCGGCTGCGCGCTGGAGCGCAACGAGTGATGAAGGTCCGGTGAGTTTGGGCGGCACGTTTACGGGACCTCGTAGAGACGGCGTGATGTCTGTACTCGTGGAAGGGCGCGCTCGCAGGGACATACCGACTCGCTGTTTTCGGACGGCTGCCCGTCGATTCTTCATAAATCCGGTTCTCAGGCTGAGGCGCGTCCGAGGGCCCGCCTAGAAACAAGAGGGCAGACTTTAGTGACGACCTCCGTTGCATGTTTGGGCAACGCTTCATGTCTAGATCGAAGAAGCTGGGTTGGAGATCAGATTGAGTGGATTTCTGTTCCGCGGCCCTTTAAGCCAACCGGTTTGGGCGACAGGGTAGTTCTTGTGGACCTGTTTCCGCCATGCGCGTCCCGAACCGGCAAGAGGGTCCCGACATCGCGCCGGCAACTGCACCCGCCGACGACCCACCTGGTTGCCATCCGACGTGTATGGCAATGGGCTCCATCCCCGTCGTGCGCTTGGCCTTGACGTCTACGGTCTGACTGGCGGTCACGAACCACCGAGCCTGCTGAAGAGGCATGAAAAGCCCCACGTCGCGTACGCCCGCGATTATCTGAAACTCCATGAACCAGAAGTAGTTTGTGAGGACGAACGGATCGTTGCGGGTCGGATAGCGCATGGGAAAAACAACGCCGGGGCTGTCGTTAATGGTGACGGTGCCGGCGACGCTTCCGGTTTTCGCCAACCTGAGGGTCGGCGTCTTGGGAAAATGATCAGAGGTGAAAACGTCGGCCGCGTCACCGACATCGCGGCACGGCAGGGTTGGGGAGATACACCGACTGAAGTCCAGCAACATCACCTCGGAACTGGTCTCTGAGTTGTACTGCGCCAGCCGTATGTCTGCGATCAACAATTGCAGAAGACCGAGTGATGCTCCCTGGATTCCCGTTAGTATGCCGAACGTCGATGCCTCCATCGCGCCCCACGCTCGCACCTCCAACTGGTTATCCGCGTCATCAAAGGTTATTTGGTTCCGTCGCTTTGGATGCTTGTCAATTTTCAACTGCGAAACGTCCGGGGCCACGGCCGGCCCAAGATCCGACACCTCCGTCGTGGGAGCGATGAGGAAAACCTCGACCCGACGGTTCCGTGCCATGTTTTCGGGGGGGCCGGGATCCGCTAACGGACGCTTTGTGCCGACGCCTTTGATGTCGATCAGCTGGGATGGAATCCCCTGGGAGGTGAGGAAGGAGGCGACGGCTTCAGCCCGCCCTACGGCGAGGCGGTTGTTAAGGGCCGTGTCGCCGCTTGGGCTCGCGGTTCCCATAATCGAGATCCGGAGGTCTCCCCTTGCCGGCTGATTGGGCGCGCCCGTTACCAATAGTTGCTTCCAGTGGGTTGCTGCCACGGTGAGTCGTTGACGGTGCTCGGGTCTAAGCGTCATTTCTCCAACGCAGAAGTTCCACACGACGATCTCGTTGCTGGGCGGTGACCCACTAACGCTGTCGCCTACGCCAAAGGTCTTGCCGCCCTCATTGTCGGCCCACGCCGCCTCCGCGCTGGTTTTCTCGATGCAATCCGCCTTCGCCTGGCGCACTCGCAAACCGTGTTGTCTTTCTTGCGCTAGATGAACAAGTTCGTGTGCGACCAAGGACCAGCCTGTTGCATCGCATGACGGCATTCCGGGACAGAACGTGATTGTCGATCCATCTGCCACGGCTCTCGCGGGTCGACCAAAGCGATCGGTCAAGCCCTCGCTTTCAACCCGAAGCAGAGTGCCGGCCAAATCCACGTCAAGCATCTTCTTTGCGACCCTGCCGAGGGCCGGGTTAATGACGCCCGGAGAGATCGGACCAGACGACGCCAGTCGGGGAGCGAGTTCAGCTCCAAGTCGGTCTGCCTCTTCTTCGGCCGAGGCGGCCGAGTTTGAAGGGCCTCCAGAAATGTCGGGTTTCCCGACGATAGCGCGATCGAACAGGCGCGAATCTCGCTCGGCTCTTTGATGTGACGGGATGGCAGGTTTTTCTAGATGGGATGCCGTCTGGCTCGGCTCCTCATGCGTATGCGCGCAGTCGCAGGGCATTCCGCCACAACGCTGCAACACCGAAGCGCTAACGGTCGTTCCCGTCGCAGGAGGACTGGTCCCGCCATCGTTGTGTCCCGACGCTGACGCGGCGATTTGACTTGCCACCCTCTCGGCGGCTTGCTCCGTCGCGTCGGTGGGCCTACTGACCGCGATGTCTCGTCCTTCGGGGCCTGCTTCGGCACGTCGAGAGCCTTGCTGCACTACGTGAGCGAGTTCGTGGGCGAGGAGATGCCGCCCTGCTGCAGTATGAGGAGCGTAGTTATCCGCCCTAAAAACCAGGTCTCGACCTAGTGTGTATGCCTCGGCTCCTACCGAGCGCGCGGATGCGCTCGCTCGAGGACCGGTGTGAACTCGTACGTCTGAAAAATCGCGTCGGAAGGCATCCTCCATTTCCGCTCTGACTGTCCCGTCGAGAGGTCGGCCCGGCGACCGCACGACATCCAGTATTGCCGAGAACGGCTTTTTCCCACGCATCAATGACCCAACCGCGGCGTTGCCAGCGTGCCGCTGGAGACTAAGGATCGCTTCGGTATCGGAGCAGCCGCGTCCCGCCCCCGGACGAGGTCCGAGGGCAACTCCGCGTTCGTCTTGTTTGAGCGCGGTCGCGCGGTCGCGGATCCGCGAACTCACCGCTTCTCTTCCAGCGAGAGCCTTGACTGCGCCGGTCACTGAGTCCACAGTCCCAGGCGGAGGCCGCGCCTAGAAGAGCCTACGGACTAGGCCAAAGGGAACTCCGACCTTGCCCAAAAGTGCAGCCTTCAGCGCTGCCGAGCCGTAATTGGTTCTACAAACGGCGACAACTGCCTGGGCGGCCCTGGAGAGAGGATGATTTGAAAGTTGTGAGGGAGTTGCGTCGCACAAGCAATTCCTGGCGTGTACAACCCCTCGCGAGGTAGACGACGAATACGTTACCCATTGGTCTCTCCAAGAAATCCTGAAGCAAGCCGAAGCGGAGGATGACGTGAGAGTGGGGCATTCGCTTCCTCCAGAGGTGAACAGGACTGCATCGGACTAGTGACCGGATTCAATGTGCCTTCTTCAGTCGAGTATCTCGTGACGGCGGGAGGATTTGCCTCCCGAGATAGGGCCGGGCCAGGCATCCGCAGGCGGGGATACCTATTAGTACGTATAGATGCTGTCCTAGACAACGACATAGCGTCTATCACAGCTTTATCCTATGCCTTGAGGAAGGCGGGACGATAAGGACACCCGATGGCGGGGGCCATAAAACGATCGCCGTCGACTCACCGGTCGGTATGGATAACTCAGATCCTCGCCAATGCTTTTCTCATATGTGAATCTCATTTCAGATGTCCTGCTAGCCGTTGGAAAAGGAGCAGGACAGCGGATCAATGGTCCCGCTAGGCCGAGGAGAGGGAAGGCTCACGCTTACTTGAACTCTATTGTCCGACTCGTTCGTCTCCGATACCGCATTTTCTGCATCGACGCTGATCGCGATGCTGTGGCTCCGGCCAAAATCGCTCGGCCGCAGAGCAAACTGCGCGACCGTCTGTGCCTGATTATTGGGCGCACTGTTGTGCCCCGAGGAAAGTCCTGTGTCACTGCTACCGCGCACTGAAAGAAGTTGCCCGACGTCCTCGGGATTTCCGCCGATGATCAGGAAAAAGAAATGCACGTTAAGCAAATCGGCTCCGCTTAAATGGCCGTTTGGTATGTAGCTGCAGGAACCGTTATCGGGAGAGGCGATCAGGTTGAAGGTCGCTCCGTCACCCGCTTCTCCTTCTCCAGGGCCGGCGTCATCTCCGCCGGGGGCGTCGTCCCCGTCCTCGGCTCCGGCTTCTCCTCCATTTTCGTCCAACGTACCGGTTTCCCCGGTGGCGGCGGCGTCGTCCCTTCCTTGCTGGAAGTCCACTCCGTCGCAGGCGGCGAGCGCCAGGGCCACGACGAGCATGACGGCACCCAAGCGAGGACCATTGATCGTGACCACGCTCGACTCGGATTGCGACGGTCGGTTAGTCATCTTCTTGGACTCTTTAGGCAACATTCGCTTTGAATCACCTCCGGCCCCCGATATTGAATGGTCGGCTGGGCCTCAGTGAACCTTTGGGCATTTGGGTGTGACCTTGTACTCACTGTCGCCCGCGCCCTCAATCGAGTATACGCTGGACAAGACTCTCGTATGCGGCTGCATAGCTTCATCGTTCGCTTCGGACACTAATGCTCCGGCCATACGTTGGCGACACGAGGCTCAGAAGATCTGATTCGCATGAAGAGGGCCGTCGGTCGTCCGAAGGATTTGATCGAGCTTGAGATTTGAAAGCGCTAGAGGGAGAACTCAAGCGCGAATCGTAGGGCCCCCCCGGCACTGGGCAACATGCAATGGCTCCGCCGTCGGCGTTCTCGCGGCAATGTTGTGCACCAAGCTTGAGCTGGCTACATTGACGTTGGAGATTCTCGAAGGGAGGCAGGCGATGGCGGTTCGCGAACGCAAGAATGCGGCAGAGATGACGAACGGCGAATGGTCTAGCTTCATCCGAGCGATTGACGGCACTCATGGGACCGGGGCAGCGCGGCCGACATATCGCGAGTTCGTCCGCGTACACGTTGACGCTATGACGACGGCAGAAGGGATGGCGTGGGGGGTCCACTCGATGTCGCAGCACAACATGGTCGGGCGTAATTTCTTCGCCTGGCACCGTCTCTTCCTGGTGCGCTTTGAGAACAGGCTTAGGCAGGAGGAAGCCGATGTGACGTTGCCCTACTGGAACTGGCGCGACGACCCGGCTCCTCCCGCGGCGGTGAGCAGGCCTCGGCTGCTCGAGCGCTGGAGCGTCGATCGCTCGTTCGACGAGGACTTCATGCCGACGTCGGCCGAGCTCGATGCGGTCATGGAACGCAACCGCTTCAAAGGATTCCAATATCGGCTCGAGATGTTGCACGGCTCGGTCCACGTAGCAGTCGGCGGGACGATGGAAACCGCGTCGTCGCCCGCCGACCCGCTGTTCTGGCTGCATCACGCCAACATCGATCGCCTGTGGGCGCGCTGGCAGTCGCAGCATCGCGGCCAGAAGCCTTCGAACAGCGACGAGACCCTGCGGCCCCGGCCTCTGTTTCGTAAGAAGGTCCGCGAGGTGCTGTCGATCCGCAACCTCGGATACCGCTACGCAGGACCGGGATAGCTGCGCGAACCACAGGCACTATGTGGATCGCGCGTTGAGGTGCGATGTGAGGTTGGATCGGGTCGATCCATCCGACACAGCAGCGAAAGCCAACTCACTGTTTCTCGAAGCGCCGGGCGATGCTCAGGGTTGCTACTCTGGTTGGGTTGACGGTCGTCGCTGGGAGACTAGTCATCTTGGGCTACTCTCGATTTGACCCATCATCCTTCTTCCCTCTCCTGCCGGTTCGTGTTTGTCTTGTCACGTCTTTCGGAGCAAGAGGGACGGGGATCATCCCCGGAGGAGGTCGAGTAGTGAATCTGATGACCGCGATCAAGATTACGCGAGGGCTGTTCTGGTTCCTCGTAGGGACTGCGATGCTTATCTCCGGGATCGTGTACACGATCCGCGGGGCAGTGTCTGGTTTCAAGGATGAGTGGTATGCGGGCCCGATTGCCATGGTTTTGGGCGTGCTACTCGCCGGTTACTTCCCGCTCTTCCGAGCTATCCGGAGCCAGAGCGAAGCGAAGGACAGTCTGCCGGCAGCCTAGCTGTGAACACCCGAGCGGCGCAGGCTGTAGATGTTTCGTTGGCCGAATTGCATCTTGGGGTCAGGAGCGTGAGCGAAGGCGGCATTGGATACTGAATCCGATGCTCAGGCGGGTAGCCGGTGCCTGGCTTTCTAAATAGCTACGTGCTCGAAAAGACTCGCTGGCACAAACGACTGTGTCAGATCGAGTGGACGAGCTGCGGGCGCCAGCACCCACTTGACCGTGCATATCGGAATGGTTCAGACGCGACTAGCAGCGGGTTTAGGAAGGCGCTGCGACAGAAGGAATGACGTTGGGTCCAGACCGCGATGATCACCGCCGCGACAAGAATCCCGGCCGCTTCGTCGGATGACGGTGAGGCTAAGGCTCTGAACGATCTTTCGCTTCAAGTTCAGTCGAATCGGGACTAGGCTTGCCTCATGCAAGCGGCGTTGGTGGCGACCCTGGTAGGTCTGGGCTCTATTCAGGTTCAGATACCGTCGACGCCTCCGCTGGCGCTCGGCTACCGTGCCTTCAGCGCCGCCAGCTATTGGAACAGCCCCCTCCCACTCGACGCGCCGGTCGATCCGCGGTCGCGGGCAATGGTCGCCTATCTGGAGCGGGACAGTGCCTATGACCACATCCGGCTGGCGGGAACCGAGAGCGATGGCGGCTGGGGCGAGCCCATCTACTGGGCGCGCCCGACCGATCCGGTCTACAACGTTCGCTCCACCCGATATGACCTCCCGAACGAGTTCAGTTCGATCCGAATCCCGCTCGGGGCCCGCCCCGCCGCTACGCCCGACCGGCAGATGACGATCTACGACCTGCTCGGCGGCGGCGTCTACAAGCTGTGGCAGGCGAGATACGACCCGGGGTCCGACACCTGGACCGCGGGCGGGGGGTCCTTTTACTACCTGAGGTCGAACGGTCTACACGGTTCCCTAAAGGAGTCCGACGAGCCGCGCAACGATGGACATCGCGGCGTTCCTCCAGCCATACACGCCGTGAGGTGGGACGAGATCCGTACGGGGGCGATAGACCACGTGCTGAAGGTCTCGATCAATACCCCGGCGATGCGGCATGCCTGGCCGATGATTGGCTCCGACGGGGACTCGCTCGATCCGAGCGCTCCTCCGCAGGGCGCTCGCCTGCGAATCAAACCCTCGGTCGACTTGAGTCAGCTCGATCTCTCGCCCGCCGCGCTAGTGCTTGCGACGGCGTTGCAGCGTTACGGAGTCATCGTGGGGGACTCGTCGGGGGCGGCGGTATCGATGAAGCTCGAGAACACCGTGCAGGAAGGCCGGGGTGCGCGGTGGGAGGGAGTTCTCGCGGCGGATTCGTTGAAGGCGATCCCGTTTGACATGTTCGAGTTCGTTAAAACGGGGTACCGGCGCGGCTGATAGCGTCGCGGCGCCGCGGTGTCAGGGACGCGCCGAACCGCGACGCCGTCCGGCTCTTCTTTACCCCCTTGGTCCGGGCCTCCTGGACAAGGGCACTGGATTGCACGTCCGATGCCCCCCTCGGAGTGGCCTGGCTGGTGTTTATTTGGACGCCCTTCTTCAGCCGATGCAGGTCAGGGATTGGCGATGTGGGGGTTCACGCTCTACGTACAAGTACGTAGAGACAGCGGCGGGTGGGCGGGATAGCTTCATTTCCAAAGGTGCTGCAGGTCTATTGGAGGTGACTATGCGGACGAAGCCGCGAATGGTAGCGGTAGTCATCGGGATTCTTGCGTTGCTTGTATGCGCCGGCCCGGCCTACGCGTACCCGAGGAAATCTGTCTTGACTGCCGCGGGATGGAACTGTTGGAAAAACGATGGGACGTACTTCCTGTTGACCCTCACCGAAGACGATCGCTACGGTAGAAGTCAGCCTGTTGGAGGTCAAGGGACCTATCGGTACAACAGGGATGCCGGCAAAGTGAACTTCCGCTCAGGGCCGATGGAGGACCTCTTCGGGAAGTTGTCGCAGGGATTAGGCGGTTGGGATATGAGGGTCAAGCGCGACTCTACCGGAGCGACATGGGGTAACTGTCAGAACTATACGGCCGGAGGCATGTAACAGGGCGCATACCGTTCCAGTTGCTACTGCTTCATAGACCAGGGTCAATCGACCGTCAGCGAGACCTTGCTGATCACGGATCGCGAGTTGTTCGCCGCGCACTGACAGGAGGTCGCGTCGGAAGAGACTATCCAGCGGCATCGGACTACTAATCCGATGCCAGCGAAGGCTGACCCCACTTTCCCCTATCCTTAGGTCGCATCGTCTGCGAGATCGGGTGGTAGCTCCAGTATGGAAGCCGCGTCAGCGTCGACAAGCTGAAATTGAACCTTCTCTTCAATAGCAACATGAACTCGGCTTTGGATTTCCCGAACACGCCGCTCTAAGCTTGTAGCTTCTGTCGAAGCGAAGAGTGAAGGATGGTTCTTTGCAAGGCTAATTGCACTATCGTGGTCGAAATCTTCAACGCGGATAAATAGCTCTTCCCCGTCGATGGTGAACTGCGTCCAGGTGCCAACGGCTGATAAATCAACGAGACAGATCTTGTTCGACGGGAAGTTCCATAATTCATAAACGGGGATACCTTCGACATGTCCTTTTAGACTCCTCTCACCAGGGTTTCTTTTCATGTCCAACTCCAGAGCGAGTTGCAACTGCCAACTCATTGGGATTAGCAAAGCAGAGGGTTTGTAGCCCCGTGTCCGCAAATTGGTCAACACATGAAGCAATTGTTCCATCAGACTTACATCGGGAAACTTTGCTTCAACCACCATGGAGAGCAGTGACTCTAGGATTAATTTGTCTTCCGCTCGGACAAGCGAGCTTGCATAATACTCGGCGATCCCTTCGGCCCCTGCCACTTCAAATTCGGAGACGAAGAGGTCCTTTGGCAACCAGTCGCGAATACCGAAGAAATCCTGATCGTTAGCTAGTTGAATTCGCCCAGACCCAGCCTTAATGAGCAAATTAGGCAACGTCCTTTTTTCTCTCCAAGCGCGTAGTGCGCCTTCCTTGAAGGCGGTGATCTTACTGTTCGATAGAGAAGCGTTGATTAACGTCGCTTCCTCGATATGGCGCTGTTCCTTGATTGCTTCCTCAAGGTGTTGCCGAACCTGATCGCATCGTTCATTCCAGTCCTCAATTTCTGGGTACAGGGTGCGAAGGTCACTAGACTCAGCGATCTCGCCCAACCAGTTAGGCAGCTCGGCGGCACGAGGAATCATCCACCTTGCCGCCTTGAATCCATCAGAGCGCTCCTGCCTTAGCAAAGCGAACGTCAGTAAGCCGCGTATTAGTTCCATATCCGTACCAATCATGTGGGCCTCTCCCTCCGGCAATTCACTCAAGATCCAGTGAGAGAGATCGGACCCCCGGTCGAAGACTGATGAAAGGGCAGACTCCATGGCGGATTGAGCATGACGTAGGTTTCTAAAGCCACTGGCGAAGTAGTCGAGGATTGAACGATCCGTGGGATTTGCTCGCTCCCGCCCCCTTCTTAGCGCCCAGTAGTAAAGGACGAATCGATGAGCAAGGCGACTTTCATCAAGCCTAGTTATTGTTGCTTTCGCATCGAATGTCCGATTGTCGTCGGTCGGTGAACCAGTCGGCTCCCAATAAGCCAAGCCTCGGTCCCACTCTCCAACAGCAAACTTAATCATCGAAAGGTCGCCCGCCTCTATCATTTCCTTTATGAGTCGAGCAACATGTCTATAGGACTGGTTCACGGACGCCGCAACTTCCTTACGAGCCGAAACATCATGAGAGCCATCTTTAAGTCGAGCTCCGAGTGAATAATTCACATACTCGAACAGGTAACGCACGGAGATTTTCCCCATCTCGTAGCCGTCTACGGCCGTGGAAGGACTTCGAGACTGAACGTAGCCGTATACCAGAAGCTGGAGCATTGCTTCCTCAAGGGCGGGCGCCCGAAGGTCTGCCGCCTGTAGGAGAACCGAAAATGGGAGACCTATCGCCTCATCCATGATCTCCCTAGTTCCCCTTTTCAGAGCCTCCTCGATCTCGGCATAAACGCATCGAACAATCCGGTCGATTGGACCAACCGATACAAGGTCCTGACCACGTGCTAAGTCATCTTCGAAATCTCTTCCGAACTCCTTCCATGATTTCGGGTAAGCGAGGAGAGCTTCCGTATACACTTCGGATACCTCTCGAAAAGACAACAAACGACTTTCCTGAATTGCGTCCAAAGCCTGCTGGTGAAGCTGATCAATCAGGTCCTCGAGTTTCCTTAAATCAGGCATCGAGTTTCATCATTTGGTTGACCATTAGATCAATTATCTGAGGCGACCGCTGAGATACTGACATCAAAGGGGATCCAGGGGAAATCTTTGTCCCGAGTCGAATATGGATTGTAGGGCGAGGCGTTAGATCATTGATACGTCGGGAGATAGTCTTCAGATGCCATAGGTTGATGTCTCGAATATAACCCTCCCGATAACTGCTGATCACTCGAGTGCTGGGGGATGGCCGAGCGAGGATTGGATTCGCGAAATCCATTTGAAGCTCACTGCACCTCTTCTCCAACAGATTGGCGGCAGCAATTTCAAGGTTCTGTTCCTCCACAACCCGTCGGACTTCAGATCTTGTTCGCCGAAGGCGCATTCCTCGCAAGGTTCGTGGATCGGACACCCTCAGCGAAAGGACGAATATGAAGGGCATAGAGATTAATCCTGATCCGCTGATAAGCGCGGCCCAGGTCGCCGCCCAGCCTCCTGGAGCACCGTTTCCAATACCCAGAAGAACAGTCCCAGTCACGATTAGACCGGATGCTCCCAGATAGAGAAGAACAAGCAATTTTGATTCGCGCGCGAAGAGTTCCAATGAACCTCCGAATCGTGAGGACGTGAAGCTCTGAAATGAGAACAGTATTGCTGCCAGGGAGAGGGCTAATACGGCGGCTTCAACCTGCCAGATCGTCTTTAGATACTCAGAGGCCTGCGCTGGATCAGCAAGGGGCGGGGGTACAAGCTTGGAGGGAGCCATATAGGAGACGGGGACAGGCATTAAAGGGAGAATGAGTGCTTGTGTAACGCCTGATTCCATCCAAGGCCGAAGCAAATCTCGAAAACTTCTAAATAGCGCGATAACAAGTGCCTGCAAAGCGTTCCTCTGGGTCCGCAGGACAACTGTCACGGCGGCGCCTCTGAGAGATCTTCTCTTAAACGACATCCTGAAATCTATTCGGCTACTCCGTCCCAACAAAGTCTACAGGCTTCCAGTTGAGGGTAATGGCCCGACTGCCAGTGACTGAATCGCGAGTTCATGCCGAATCCGCTTGAAAACCGAGTCATGGGAATCAGATTATGAATCCCGATGAGGTCATCCCTCTCGCTTTGGGGTGCATCTGCGGAAGAGTTGCTGGCCCTCACGAGAGACTGGTAACGGAGGGTTGTCCCCAACGCACCTTCACGCTAGTTCGTGAACCTGCTCCCACAGGCTTAACGATGGCTGGGAGCCTTCGGGGTGATGGATCGTTTCCGTAGGCAATCCCGATAACATGACTTGTGAGCCAATGGTCAGTCGCGACCCACGCGACGGCGGCGTGAGTGGAGAAGATGCGATGCCCTGGCAGATTCGAGGTTTTTCCCGGAGGGCTGCCAGAGCGCTTTTCTCGTCCATGCCGCCGCGGTTGTTTCGCTTCATACGTCTTCTGCCCGGCGCGGGGGACACGATGCTGCGGGCGATCGATGCCACATCCCCTCCGCACGCCCTTCTACTCAAGCGGATCCG